>NZ_FQWP01000005.1:0-256998 GCF_900129715.1 Fibrobacter sp. UWH9
GTTCGAAACTGTCAAGATCAGCGACATTTCTCCCGACATGTCCTTCCTGGAAATGCTGGACATTGTCAACGAAGAACAGATGAAGCAGGGCAAGGTCGAAGCCAAGAAGCGCGTGCTCGCTATGGTGGCACAGATGGACAAGGAAGGCTTTGGTAACTGCACCAACCTTTACGAATGCCAGGCTGCCTGCCCGAAGGGTATCACCGTGGATTACATCGCCAAGATGAACCGCGAATACCTCATGGCAACCGCTACCTACGCTGAAAAGGTTTATGGTAAGGACTAATTCCTAGCATGTCATCCTGAGCGAAGGCGCTTGCGCCGGAGACGAAGGATCTAGAACTCCGTTCGGGTAAACTCCGGGCGGGGTTCTTTTTTGTGAATTTTGTATTGTCAATATTTATCCTAGATAATTCGATTCAGTAACATTCGCCAAACGCTTCACCTCGGAACTCCTCAGTGAACAGCATCTAACGGTGTCACGTAAATCGGCTAGGTTGCTTTATTCTTGATAAAATTATATATTAAGAGTGGAGGCTTTACAATGGAAATGACAACAGTCCAACTTCAGATCCCGGTGGATATGGAGCCGTATATTGCGACGAAGCCAGAAGGCGAACTTGTGCAGTTGGCCTTGTTGTTGCATCCGTTTGTAAAGAACGAGACCATATCGCATGGTCGCGCTGCCGAAATTCTCGGTATCACAAAGTGGCAGCTAATCGAGCTTTATGCCAATGAGGGCTTTGCCTACTTTGATATGGATTGGGACGAGGTCGAAGAGGATGTCGCTACCTATGAACGTCTCAAGGCGTATTTGAAGAATTAACTGCCAATCCTGACTTTTCTGAAGAAGCGGAAGAGATTAGGAAATGTGAATTCATTGAAATACAAGATGTCAATCCTCAAGAAGTCTCCCTTTTTAGGAGGGCTACGGGGCTTGACCTTGGTGAGAGTGAGGCTCTCGTTTTGACAGATCGGTTAAATGCGGACTTACTTCTTGTTGATGAAATCAGGGCAAGGCATGTTGCCAAAACAATCGGTCTCAACATAATGGGTACAATCGGCATTTTTAGAGCCGCTTATAAGGATGGCTACATTTCTGCAGATGAAGTTCGCGAAGCTGTAGAAATATTGCGTTCTAGCGGTCGTCACATTGGCGAACGACTTTTCAAGAAGTTGCTTGAATCCTTGTAATTTTCCCATACATTCGTCCTTCCTGGAAATGCTGGACATTGTCAACGAAGAACAGATGAAGCAGGGCAAGGTCGAAGCCAAGAAGCGCGTGCTCGCAATGGTCGCTCAGATGGACAAGGAAGGCTTTGGTAACTGCACCAACCTTTACGAATGCCAGGCTGCTTGCCCGAAGGGTATCACCGTGGATTACATCGCCAAGATGAACCGCGAATACCTCATGGCAACCGCTACCTACGCTGAAAAGGTTTATGGTAAGGACTAATGAGGCGTGAGGTATGAGGTCGGTCGCTTCGCTCCCTTTGAGGTGTGGGGCTTCAGCCCCTTTGGGTCTTCCGCGCACCCCCATTGCGGGCTTCAGACGCCAGCCCGCAACGCCTGGCTTATAGCAAAAAATGGAGAAAGTATTTCTGCATGGGGGAGGTGGTGTCGGACATATTCGACTATATTGAGGCGTTCTATAACCGCAGGAGGTTGCATAGCACGCTCGGGTGCCTGAGCCAGGTAGAGTATAGGTTGAAAAGGCTGGCTGCGTAAGGAGCCGGCTTAGGCTAGACTTCGAGTTGAGTCAGTTTCCCGTTTTCCTGTTCCGCCTTGAATATGTCGTAGACATAGGGAGAACTTTCAAGGTAAAGTCCGGTTTCCAGGTCAACCAACTTGGCGAATGTTTCAGACGCGTAGAGCCTGCGCATTGCTTCGATGAGCGGGATTTTCTGGTCTTCCATCATATACGAGATGATGTCTCCCGTTATGAGTTCAGCAAGCATTTTGGGCTTAGACATGGACCGACTCCTTCTTTTTCAACAGCGCAATCGCTTTTTCTGAGTGGAAGGAATATTGGTCGGTTAGTTTCTTGAACTTCATCTCGCTAACGAGCGTCTCGACAGAGATTGTTCCTTCGGAAAACTGCCTGAATAGCAATGCCAAGTCATCGTTCGCAATCGGCCCTATAACCAAGTCGAACCGACCGTCTATGTTGGAGTCTTCCTGCGGGTCTTTCAGTTTCGTTGCGTTTCGGTTCGTGATGACGAATTTCGCCCATTCTATGGTGGGTGAATCAAAGTGACGGATGTTCAGGGTTCCAAGTTTGTCCGCCGAATTGTCGAAATCGTATATATTCAGGGTGGGCGAGCCGCCATACATTCTTGCTACCCTTTGCGCCATCCTTACAGCCTGCTCCCGAATGGTGGTAAGGTAGAACCCCTTGCCGAAATCCTTGTTCGGACGGCACTTGGACAGTTCAATTTGGGCGATGTCCGTGTTCGAACCGTGGAAGAGAATCACTGTATCTTCCCTCCGTTCTGCTGGCTGACTAGCGTTAGGTCGTTGATGGCGTCTTCAAATGAAAGCGTATGCTCCACATCGTAGAATTCGACAAGGAAATCCATCGCTCCGTGATTGCATAGATAATCAAAAGCCTGCTTTTCTGTAAGGCTCTTGTTTGCGGCGAACTCGTTGACGCATGCAACGGTATATCTGATCAGTTTCTTGTCCATTTCTTAGATAATATACATAAAGGCTAGAGTCGTGGCAATAGTATGGGCACTCTCCCGGTACAATGTAGTGCTTATTCATGGAGCTGCTCCGGAAAATCAAGGATTCGAAAGTTCGTGTGATGAAACTGTTCGTAGTGCGTGGGGTTTTCATAACAATTGGGTTGTAGACTATACAACTTAAGATGGATAGCGCGAAACTCCAAAAGTCTTTGGGTGATGCCGCAGGCATGTTGGGGGCATATAATCAGGATGGTGAAAAGAAACTTACTCTTTGGCTAGATTCCGCTGTCTTTGAAGATACGGTAACATACGGCTCCGAGTATATCTATATCCAACGTTCCTTTGCGAATCCAGCGGCGTCCCCTGCACATAACGCATACGAAATTGGTGATAGAACTTGGAAAGGGAATAACAAGTGTTCCGTACGTAGGGCCTTGTTTGAAGAGGCTCAGGAAGTGAAGGCGAAAATATACAATAAGCATATTGTTGGGGATTCTGTTGTTGTTGATTCTACGGTTGGACAAAAAGCTCTTGAAATCATCCGTAAAAACTCCAACCTCTATCGTCAACTTGCATCTCGTTATATCCTTATCGGTCACAGCATGGGCGGTGTAGTTTCCCGCGAGTACGTGCAAGGCAACTTCTACAACGGCGATGTGGACAAGATAATTTCTATCTTCTTCGGAAGAACTGGAGACGAAATTTATGGTTAATGAAAGGAATGTGATTGTGATGAACGTTCTGAAGTTCTTTGTAGGGGCTGTGCTTGCGCTTGTGTGCGGCGGATTTGCGGGGTGCAGCGACGATGTGGAGTATCAGTTGTCCGAGAGAGGCGGGGGCAGCGTTGTTGGTTTTGTTGACGATTCGTTGGTGATGGTTTTAGAAAAGCGTCAATGGCATGAATTTAGGGAAACGTGGAACAGCGTTTATTCGGAAAAATCGGGGTACCAGGACGCACGACTCTGCATGTATAATTATCGTGTGCAAGAAGATGGACCGAGAGTGTGTGACTCGATATCAAGTGATTTTTCATGTAGCGGGCAACTTGCAGACTCCATAATATGGTACGGAATGTTTGGTTCTCGCAGTTCGCTGCATTTGTGGAAGTTTGGTGGGGATGTTCGTTATTATGGTCTTGAAGTTGTTAATAAGGACTGTAAGGTTGGTTTTGATGCGGCAAAAGCGCATCAATGGTTTGACGATAAGTTTATTGTAATCGGTAAGCAGTCGTTGAATGCAGGTGGAGACAGCTGCCAGTATGCTGTATTGGATACGGTTGGGAGGACGCTGGTGTATAAACGTTTCGACGAAGATTTGAAGTGGGTTGAAAAGTGTGACGATGTAAGGGCTTGGGGCGAGGATGTGTATTGTCTTTTGCGGAAAAAAGAAAATTGGAGTGTCCTATTATCTGTGGATAATATTGTCGTTGATTCTATGGAGTTTGATGAAGAACGCAGATATGCGGTTTACCCAGCTCTGTTTGCTGGTAATATGTTGCATACGGGCGACTACATTTGTTCTTTAACAAATAAAAAAATGGAGAGAAAACCGTATGTTAAATCGCTTAGTGATTTAAAATTCATTAATGCGGATGAAAGTATAGTTTCTTATTAAAATATGAAAAAACTTCTTCTTTTAGTGATGGCTTTCGCTATCGTGGTTTGGGCTATACCCAGGCCCATGGAATGTTTAACGAATTTTTTTGTTTTACATTTTTAACTACATTTACCATTGTAAATTTTAAGGAGTTACACAATGAAGTTTTTCTCTAAGATCGCTATGGTTGCCTGCTGTACCGCCTTTTTGTTCGGCTGCAACGAACAGAAGAATGATAATGCTGCCCAGGCTGACGAATCCCTGAACAAGGTGAAGGCTGCAGGCACTTTCGTGCTTGGCCTCGATGACTCTTTCCCGCCCATGGGCTTCCGCGACAAGGACAACAACATTGTGGGCTTTGACATTGACTTGGCTGCTGAAGTTTGCGCACGTCTCGGAGTGACTCTCAAGACTCAGCCCATTTCCTGGGACGCCAAGGAACAGGAACTGAACACAGGCAAGATCGACTGCATCTGGAACGGTATGAGTGTTGACTCTGCCCGCGCTGCCGCCATGAACCTGAGCGACGCCTACCTCAAGAATCGCATGATCTTCTCCGTGAAGGATAAGGCTCTTGCTAACCTCGCTGCTCTCGCTGGCAAGAAGATTGCCGTGCAGAACGGTTCCACTGCCCAGAAGTTGCTCGAAGCTTCTGACGCTGGCAAGGCCGCCAAGGAAATCGTTCCCTTCGACGATAACCAGACCGCTATGATGGACCTGGACAAGGGCGGTGTTGACGCTGTATTCCTGGATGAAATCGTTGCCAAGTACTGGATCGCTTCCAACGCCAAGGATTTCGTTGTTCTTGAAGAAGGCCTCAGCGATGAAGTCTATGCTATCGGCTTCCGCAAGAAGGACCAGGCTCTCCGTGACGCCGTGAACGAAACCATCAAGGCAATGCAGGCCGATGGCAAGTTCGCAGAAATCCAGACCAAGTGGTTCGGTAAGTAGGATCGAGGTCGCTTCGCTTTGAGGTGTGAGGGCGTGCCTTCGGCACTTTGAGCGAAGCATGGCGCCTTTGGCGCTTTTAATATAATGCGCGGAGCGCCAAATAAAAACCTCATACCTCTAGCAGCGTAGCTGCGAACCTCAAACCTCATTGCTGATATGTCTGATTTATTTACTCTTCTGCCAGTTTTGTGGGGCGGTTTCGTTACCACTCTAGAAATCTTTGGACTTACGTTATTGTTCTCCATTCCGCTGGGACTCTTGGTCGCAGTGCTGAAGATGAACAAGTACCGCGTTGTCCGCTATCCGGTGTCCTTCTACATTTCCGTGATGCGCGGGACACCGCTCTTGCTGCAGATTGTAGCTATCTATTTCGGGTCCTATTACCTCAGCGAATTCTCTGGCCTAGGAATTTCCTTTGACCGCTTCCCGGCGGTGGTGGCTGCATTCTCCATCAACTATGCGGCCTATTTTGCCGAAATTTTCCGCGGTGGCATTCAGGCTATTCCCAAGGGCCAGTACGAAGCTGCCCAGATGCTGGGCCTGACCCGCGGCCAGACTTTCTTCCGCATTATCTTCCCCCAGGTTGTAAAGCAGGTTGTTCCCGCCAGCGCCAACGAAGTCATTACCCTGGTGAAGGATACGTCCCTGGCTCAGGTCATTGCCGTGGCGGAACTTTTCTCTCTGGCTAAAAAGCAGCAGGCTGCCTACGCCAGCATTTATCCGCTGTTTGTGGCTGGCGTGTTCTACTATATCGCAAACCTTTTGCTCAGTTGCCTTTTCGCCTACGTAGAAAAGAAGCTGAACTATTATAAGTGATACGTTTCGGTGTCATTCTGAACGAAGTGAAGAATCTAGGATAAAGGTTAAAGATGAGTATGAACGCTGTTTTGAAAGTAGAACACCTAAAGAAGTCTTTTGGTGATAATCATGTGCTGAAAGATATTTCCTTCGACCTGAAGGAAGGCGAAGTTCTTTCTATCATTGGCCCCTCTGGTAGCGGCAAGTCTACGCTTCTCCGCTGCATTACCCAGCTGGAAACCATGAATGCCGGTACGGTTTGCGTGAATGGCAAGGACATGGTTGTGGGTGTGGACAAGAAGGGCGTTGCCAAGTACGCTCCTGCCAGTGTCCTTCGCGAAATTCGTTTGTCTACAGGTCTGGTTTTCCAGAACTTCAATCTATTCCCGCACTTGACGGTGCTTCAGAATTTGACCATCGCGCCTATCCGCGTTCTGGGAATGGATCGTGAAAAAGCTCGCAAGCGTGGCCGCGAACTGCTTAAGCAGATGGGACTTGAAACCAAGGAAAAGGCCTATCCCTGTGAACTTTCCGGCGGCCAGCAGCAGCGCGTTTCCATTGCCCGCGCCTTGGCCATGCAGCCCAAGATTCTGTTCTTTGATGAACCTACCAGCGCCCTGGACCCGGAACTGACCGGCGAAGTGCTGAAGATTATCAAGGGCCTTGCCGACCAGAAGATGACCATGGTTATCGTGACCCACGAAATGGCCTTTGCCCGTGATGTTGCGAATAAAGTAATCTTTATGGACCAGGGTGTGATTGTGGAACAGGGAACACCTGACTTTGTCTTCAACCAGTCCGGTAACGAACGCCTTGCTAGCTTCCTGAGCCGATTTGCGCAAGGGTAGTGAACACTCGGGGAAATTTAAGAACTGCTTATCGCATAGTTCTAAAATCGAAAATGAAAAAGCGTCGGGGGATAAACCTCGACGCTTTTTGCTTTTAAGAGTTGTCTGACAACTAACGTGCCCGGGCGCTCCAGCGTTTTTTGAAGCGGGGCTCGTCGAGAACCTTTGCCCAGATGAAGCCACGGCGGATTTCGAACTTGTCAAGATTGCGTGTGTGGACGTGGTTGTCTGCACTGGCTAGACAAGGTTCCCCGATAGCTTCATTCATGTCAGGAGACGTTCCCTGACCAGCCTGCTCACGTAGTTGCCGGGCTCGCTCTTCAAGTTCTGCCAATTCCTTTTGGTGCTTCAGCTCGGCTTCACGACGTTCTTGGAGGGATGCTTCCTGGGCGGCTGCAGCCTGCTGTTCTTCCGCTTCGCGCTGTAATCGCTTGAAGTGGTTGTCTAGCTCAACCTTGTCGTGGACAAGAAGGTCGCAATCTCCATCGCCCATGTCGCGGCCGACGATGCGCTTTGCCTGAAGTTCCGCAAGAACCTGCTGGGCAATCCGCTCAGAGAAACCGAAAGCTTCCTGCAGTAAATCAACGCTGACGTATTCCCACTGGACCACAGATTCAGCGATTTCGCTGAAGGTGTATTCTCCGGGCTTCGCCGGCGTGACGACTGGCAGGCCCACGTCTTCCTCATCATCCTCTACTTCGGGAGATGGCGGAACATAGGTTCCTCCGGAATTTTCTCGCTGGGCTTCCTCAAATTGGCGAATAAGATCTTGCAGGGAACGTGGCTTTGTATGGCTAGTTTGTTCTTCCTGCTGTTCATTATCGAATTCGTCATCAGGAGGAATTTCCCGATGTTGATCCTGTTGTTTCTTTTTACCTGCAGCAACCTTCTTGATGACAATATCAAGAACGTAGATGCCGATAAGAATGAGTAAACCTTCCATATGAGTTATTAGGTTATAGGTTAAAGGATAAAGGTTAAAGGATTGCTAATTTGAATTTCTTGATTTCGCAGACTTTAAGCCAGAAAGCATTTTGGCAATTTCTTCCGTTTTGCATTCAATGGATGTGAGTTGCTCTTTGGAAATGTAATTCAAAAGAGCAGCGATTTCCAATTGGCTTTGTGCTTCCATCAGAGATCCAAAACTTATTTCCAAAAAATGGATCGAATCTTTGGTAGATGTTCTGCCAGAGCCTTCAGCAATGTTTGATGTTACAGAAACTGCGGCTCGTTGAATTTGGTTTGTCAAAGCGAATTTCTCTGCAGTTGGAAATGTTGACGTAAGATTATATACGTCTATAACCCATTGCAAAGATTTTTGATAAACCTTAAGTTTCCTGTAGGCGAACATCTTTAACCTTTATCCTTTCTACTTTACGCTACTTGGCAGCTTCGCTGCCAGTCCCGATTTCCTTACGCATCTGGGTGTCGGCTTCGATGTTCTTCATGTTGTAATAGTCCATGACGCCAAGCTTTCCGTCGCGGAGGGCGGTTGCCATGGCCATGGGAATCTGTGCTTCTGCTTCCACCAGCTTAGCCTTCATTTCCATGACCTTGGCCTTCATTTCCTGTTCGGCGGCGAATGCCATGGCGCGGCGTTCTTCCGCCTTAGCCTGAGCAATCTTCTTGTCAGCTTCTGCACGGTCGGTTTCGAGGATTGCACCGATGTTCTGACCAACGTCAACGTCGGCAATATCGATGGAAAGAATTTCGAATGCGGTACCTGCGTCCAGGCCGGAAGCAAGAACCTTCTTGGAAATCATGTTGGGGTTTTCAAGAACTTCCTTGTGGCTCTGTGCGGAACCGATGGAGGAAACGATGCCTTCGCCAACACGGGCGATAACGGTTTCTTCACCAGCACCACCAACCAGCTTCTGGATGCTTGCGCGAACGGTAATACGGGTAACAGCGTGAAGCTGGATGCCATCCAGAGCCACAGCGGAAACCTTGGGCGTTGTAATAACCTTGGGATTCACGGACATCTGGACAGCTTCAAGAACGTTACGACCGGCAAGGTCGATAGCCGCAGCTTCCTTGAAGTCCAGTTTGATGTTTGCCTTGTTGGCAGCAATGAGAGCCTGGATCACGCGGAGAACGTTACCGCGAGAAAGGAAGTGGGCTTCCAGCAAGTTGGTGTCTACAGGGAGGCCAGCCTTGCAGCTAAGAATGCGTGCTTCCACAATCACCTGGGGTGGCACTTTACGGAGGCGCATACCGATGAGTTGGAAAATGCTCACGTTTGCCCTGGAGAACAAGGCCTGAAGCCAGAGGCTAAAGAACTTGCCGATAAAGGCGAGAAGAATGATGACGACGATGGCGGCAATGACAATGCCTACGGTAATGAGTGTATCCATGTTGTGTTCCTCGTGGTAATTAAACTTAATTGATAATTAAGCCGAGTGTCGCAAAAATAAACTTGTTTATTTTTATGACCGAGGCGCATTATCAAAAATGATGAAGTTATTCATTGATAATTGACGATTGGTGATTTAATATGGGATGTTGGCGCTAACAGGCAGAAACGAAAATGTGACCTTCCTGCACAGCGTCTACCTTGATGTTCTGACCGGCCTCAATGATTTCACCTTTTGTATGAACGTCATAAAGTTTGACGCTCCCGTCAGGCAATGTAAAGGAGGCTTGTCCAACGGGACGTAAGAATGTCTTTGCAACTCCGATATCGCCAACGTGAATTTCGCTGACTGCTTCCGTGGGGGAGGAGGCTGTTTCCAAATCGGTTTTTAACATTGGAGTCCAGCCTTCAGGTAGCAATGGTATAATGTATTTGCTTGCCGCAATGGGGAATATGAGTGCGATTGCCGCACAGCAAAGCATGTAGAATAATCCGAATAGCCAGGGAAGGGCATCAAAGGTTTCTTCAGTAGCTTCGGGAACGTATTCGGGAATATTGGCAGGATCATAGCTAAAGGCAAGGGCTAGAATCATGCAGATAATGCCACCTACGCCAAAGAGGAACGTTCCTGGCATTACAAAAATTTCAACTAGGAAAAGGGCTACGCCTGCAATCAGGAGAATGGCGGGGAACATTCCGTCTAGCTGAGGTGCGAACTGTCCTAGGAACACCACGGCAATCAATGCGATACCGACAATTCCAAAAACTCCAAAACCAGGAGTCTTGAACTCAATGTACAGGGCGCCGAATCCAAGAATTAATAGCAATCCGCTAATGGCGGCAATGGCGCTGGCGATGTCTTCGCCAAGGGTCGTTTCTACTTCACTACGACTTTCGATGAAAAGAGTCTTTTCGAATTCATTGCGGCTCTTGAAGGTTCCCTGAGAAAAACCCAGTTCTAGAGCTTCCTTGTCCGTCATGGTCAGAAGTTCTCCTTCCTTTACAAGAATCTTGGGTGCACCCCAGAATTCGATGTCCTTCTGACTTAGAACTTCGTACTTTGCGGCTTCAATAATCATGGACGTATCTCGTTCGGTCTTCTTACCGGCATCCAATGTCGTGCTGAGCTCAAGAATAGCTAGTTCCGGTGTTACAAAGGCAGAACTGAGTAGCTCGGGGTAACCATTTTTCTGGGCCAGGTTGCGGAACTTGGCGCGGAGAGGGGACTGAATCTTTTCTCCCACAATCTGCGGGGTTCCGTCACCGTTCTGTACGATGGGCGCGCAGTCGCCGATGGTGGTGGCTTCCATCATATAAAGCTTGCTGCAGGCAAGAGCGATAAGGCTGCCCGCACTGATGGCTTTCTTCTTTACAAAGGCGATGGTTTGTGGACCTTGAATCGCCATGATGGTGTCTACCAGGTCGAATGCGGCGTCAAGTCGGCCACCAAAGGTATTGATTTCAAAAATGATGTAGTCCGGATTTTCCTTTAAGGCGTCGCCAATGGCACGGGCGCAAAAATCGTACATGGATGGTTCCACGTCTCCTTCCAGCTTGATCCAGACGGCGTGCTTTTTTGCTGTGGCTTCGCCTAAGGAATCCGTCTTATTGAGGCGTTCCAGAACAGCGGAATCGGAAGGATCGTTTTTTGCCAGTTTGGAAATCTCGGTTACTGCGGCCTCGGCTGCAGCGATTTTCTTTTCAATATTTTCTGAAACCTTGTTGTGCAAAGTGTCGGCTATACTTTGAACGTTGGCGAAAGCAAATGCCGAGAAAATAGCTAAAGAGACCAGGATTTTAGATAAAAGTTTCATACTCCTAATGTATAAAGTTTTATTGACAAAAAAATGTCATTTGAGAGGTATTTTAATGGAAAAGCTATTTTTATTGACAAAAAAATCCCCGTTTCCGGGGATTTTCGTTAACAAAACTTTGATTTAACTACAGGTATGCCAATACCTGCAGCAGACGCTTCTTGGCGGGGCCGTCGATCAGGGGCAGGAACAGCTCCTTGGCGAAGGACTTCATGAGCATCTTCTTGGCGGTTTCGGCGGGGATGCCGCGGCTGGTCAAATAGAACATCTGATCTGCGTCAAGTTCACCGCAGGTGTTGCCGTGGGTACATTCCACATCGTCGTGGTAAATCTTCAGCACCGGCTTTACGGAAACGCTGGATTCGTCACCTAGGAGAATGGAATTTACCAGCTGGCTGGAGTTCACCTGGCTGCATCCGTTACCCACAATGACGCTTCCATCGTAGCTGACGTAGGACTTTTCGTCAAGCAGGTTGCGGGCGAACTGGGAACTGACGGTGTTGGGTGCGTTATGACGGATGGTCAGGCGCTGGTGCTTGCTGGCGGAACCCTTCAACACGCTGAGAGAACGGTAATCGAAGTTGGCGCCTTCGCCGTTCAAGTCTACGTCAATGCTGATGCGGCCAATGCCTGCGTCCTGCAGGATGTTGGAAAAACGTACCACAGAATTGGCGGCTTGCTTGATTACAAAGTGGCGGAACTGCAGCGGCAGTTCGTTTGCGGGGTTGGCAAAGAAGATTTCCAGCTCAGCGCCTTCTTCCACGTTAATGTCGAAGCGCTCGGCGGCAATTTCGTGCTCCACCTTGTTGTCCAGAATTTCGAGGGAGACCTTGGCGTTCTTCCCGATGTTGAAAATGCTGTGACCGAAGTCGTCACGGCTCTTGATGAGGCCCATTTCGGTTTCGCCTGCGGCAAAATCCTTCTTCATGGCGGGAGCGGACTTTGCGATGGGCAGGAGGGCTGCGATGTCGGTTTCGGCGGCAATGCCGAAGTCGGCGCATTCCACAGCGGCGCTGTTCGCGACGATCCCACCAGCAGTGCAATCGGCACCAGCATCCACTACAGATGGAATCTTATGGACCGGGAAGAAACTCCACAGCTCGTTGTTGCGCTTGGGCATGCCAAGGGCGTTGATGCGAGCCTGGGCGGCCTGTGCTAATTCAGAATTCATATAGCTCATTTGGCCCTCGATTACTTTTCTTCAATCCAGTCGTAGCCCTGTTCTTCCAGCTTCAATGCCAGTTCAGGACCGCCGCTTAGGATAATCTTGCCATGGCGCAGCACATGAACGTAGGTGGGCTTGATGTAATCCAGCAGGCGCTGGTAATGGGTCACCAGAATCACTGCCTTTTCGGGGCTCATGATGTGGTTGATGCCGTTTGCCACAATGCGCAGGGCATCAATGTCCAGGCCGGAGTCAGTTTCATCCAGGAAGGAAACCTTGGGGTCGAGAATTGCCATCTGGAGGATTTCGTTACGCTTCTTTTCGCCGCCGGAGTAACCTTCGTTGACACCGCGGTCGCGGTAGCGGTTGTCCATCTCCAGAAGTTCCATCTTCTCTTCGCAGAGCTTTTTGAATTCGTCGGCGCTCATTTCCGGGAGGCCCAGGAAGTTGCGCTTGGAGTTCAATGCCATCTGCAGGAATTCCACGTTATTTACGCCGGGGATTTCGGTGGGGTACTGGGTGCTGATGAACAAGCCGGAATTGGCGCGTTCGCAAATTTCCATGTCCAGGAGGTTCTTGCCGTCAAGTTCTACGACGCCGTCGTTGACGGTGTAAGCCGGATGGCCTGCGATGACCTTTGAAAGGGTGCTCTTGCCACTTCCGTTGGGGCCCATGATGGCGTGGACTTCACCGGGCTTTACTTCCAGGTTGATGCCCTTCAAAATCTGGGTGCCGTCTTCGATGCTTGCCTTAAGATTCTTGATGCTTAACATTTTTTCCTCTTTATTTATAAAGTCTGCGTTCCTTGTTTGCGAACCCCAAAATAATCAATACCCATTGTCGGGGATGGCCGCTTGGAACTTCATCAACATGCTTCGACTTTTGACCACCTGGTCGGCGAAGGCGTTGATGTCAATTTTTTCGGTGCTGTAGAGCTGGTTGATTTTTTGCATTCCCTGGGTGAACTTGGACATCTGCATTCTGATTTCAACGGCGTCGTTGGAGTTCAGGGGAATCATGCGTTTTTGCCTGTCGCAAAGTTTTGTAGAAAGCACCGTCAGGGTCTGGTAGAATTCCTTGATTTCCTGGGGGGACTTCCACTGCTCTTCGGGGAGGCCTTCCAGGAACAGTCGCAGTTCCGGAGAGAAGTTCTCGTACAAAAGTTGGGGAGAGTGGTAACCCGATTCCAGGTAGATGGCCACGGTGGAACTGATGAAATCTTCTACGACGCGGGATTCAAAAAGTTGGATGCCGCTGGTGGCCCAGTCCATGTCGAAGTATTCTGCGGCTCGGTCCATCAAGGTGGGGTTGCGCAGAATCAGGTTGGCGAAGCGTACTTCCATGGGCGGGATCATGGCCCAGTCGATGCTTGCTTCCTGCTCCAACTGAGGGATGACTTCGCCCTGGGAGTTGGAACTTGCCACGGGGCGAGGTGCCTTGTAGGCGGGCTTGATGCTCTTGACGTGTGCCAGGGAACGGTCTGTATTGTAACGTTCCGAAATAAGTTTGAGATATTGATTCTGCAGTTCGCGATCGTCTATACTTTTAACCAAGCTCTTGACGTAGCTGACGAATTCCGCCCTTTCTTCGGGGGAGCGGGGGTTGCGTTCCATGGCCAGATAGTTGAGCCAGTCTTCGGCTTGGGTGAGTGCCTGCCTGAAGGCGTCGGGACCCTGTTCGTTTACGAAGTTGTCGGGGTCGATCTTGGTGCCGTCGGGCCGGGACAGTGCAAAAACGCGGGGGGCGATTCCCTTGGGCAACACGATTTCCAAACTGCGGAGGGTTGCCTTTTTGCCTGCGGCGTCACCGTCAAAAACCAGGTAGGCGGTCTTGGCGTAGCGAGAAAGGATGTTGGCGTGATTTTCGGTGAGGGCGGTTCCCGATGCGGCCACCACGTTGGTGACGCCGCCCTGATAGAGACTCATCAGGTCGAAGTAGCCTTCCACGATGATGACGGATTTTTCCTTGGCGATGCTTACGCGGCTGTGGTTGAATCCGAAGAGGATGTCGCTTTTGTGGTAGGTGGCTGATTCCGGGCTGTTCATGTACTTGGCCGGGGAATTGCCAGAGAGGTCGCGTCCTCCGAATGCCACTACGATTCCGGACTGGTTCTGGATGGCGATCATCAGACGGTCGCGGAACTTGTCAGACACTCCGCCGTTTTCGCGTTCCACGGCGAGACCTGCCTTGACGCAGTCCAGGGGAGAAAATCCGTTCTTGACGGCATATCCGATAAAACCTTCGCGGCCATCGGGAGCGTAGCCGATGTGGAACAGTTTGCGTGTCTCTTCGGTAATGTGTCGGTTGGCCAGGTATTCCAGGGCCTTCTGGCTCATGGACAGCTGACTTTCAAACCATTGGCAAGCCAGCTCGTTTAGCTTGCGGACCATGGCCCGCTCTTCGGAAACCTCGGCGTTCTCGTTATCTAGCTGGGGGAGGGCGAAACCAACATAGTTGGCGACCCATTCCACGGCCCCTCTAAAGTCTAGCTTTTCATGTTCGCGTACGAACTTAAAAACGTCACCGCCGGCTCCGCAGGCGAAGCACTTGTAAATCCCGATGGTGGGATTGACGCTCATGGAAGGGGAACGGTCGTCATGAAAAGGACAGCGCCCCACATAGCGGCCGTTGCCGGAACGTTTCAACGGCAAAAAGTTCTCGATGACCTGCGCAATATCTGCGTGGCTCTTCAGCTCTCGAATAATGTCATCGGAATAAAACGGCACAGGCCAAATTTAGTAAAAGCCGAGAGTCGTGACTGGCAAGCGAGCTTGCCAGGCATGACCGAGGCCCCCTAAATGCAAGCGCAGCTTGCCGCTTTTAGTCGCGTTATAATTTCCTCAACGTCGCTGAAGGCGCAGACGGGAAGGCTCAATGCCTGCTTCGTTGCCTTTTGGGCGTTGGGTGTAATGGGTTGCGTTTCTTCGCCGACCATTTCGCGAAAGCATTTCTGCTGGGATAGCGTGTTTGGGTAATGAATACAGTAAGGAATGCCCTGACTCTTCAATATTTCAATAAATTTGTCGCGCTTTTCTAACAACAACGTGTACTGGGCGTATGTACTTTCGTTTGTTTGTTCTATGAACTGCGGGTTTACTCCGCAAACTTTTTTTATGAAGTCAGGTAAACTGAAAAAATCGTCGTACTTACGGGCGTTTTCTCGCCTTACAGTCAGTTCATCTTTTAAATGTCTCAGCTTTACTCGGAGAATTGCTGCCTGGAATGCGTCTAGGCGACTGTTTAGACCGAGTGTTTCGTGATTGTAGTGCCCCTTGCTGCCGTGGTTGGCCAGCATTCGCATTTTTTCGGCCAGTTGGCTGTCTCGAGTGAACATGGCCCCGCCGTCTCCGTAGCAGCCCAGCGGCTTCGTTGGGTAGAAACTTGTAATGGAAATGTCGCCCAAGGTGCAAGCCGTCTGGTTCCCGCACTTGGCTCCGTAAGCCTGGGCTGCGTCTTCCAGCAGCCAGAGTCCGTGCTTGTCGGAAATTCTGCGCAGTTCTTCGAAGGGGGCGCACTGCCCGAATAAATCCACTCCGATAATGCCGACGGTCCTATCTGTTATAAGGCTTCTAACGCTTTCGGGGTCGATCTGCAACGTCTGGTTGTTGATGTCGGCGAATCGCGGGGTTCCGCCCAACAGTGCGACGCATTCCGCCGGAGCGATAAACGTAAAGTCCGGAACGATGACCTCGTCCCCTGGTTTGAGCCCCAATGCCATAAGTGCAATGGTGATGGCGTCGGTGCCGCTTCCGCAGGAAATGGCCTGCAAATCGGGGAGCCCGATGTAATCGACCAGCTCTTTTTCTAGATTGTCTACCTGAGGGCCGCCGATAAAGCAGCCGCTATCCAGCACTTCTTTCTCGGCCTCGAGGAACTCGTTTTTGTAGAAATCACGCTGTTTTTGCAGGTTTACGAAGGGAATCATGGCCCTAAAAGTAGAAATTTTTGAACACCCCTTGAAAAGTTTCAAACATTTACTAACTTTGTGCCAACATTTTTAAGTAGGTTTTCACCCGGAGATAATAAGGTGCCTCAACACAAATCTTGCAAAAAGCGTTTGCTTCAGGCCGAAAAGGCCAATGCCATGAACCGTTCTACCCGTTCCGCCATCCGTACCGCTCTCAAGGCTGTGCGTTCTGCTTCCACCAAGGAAGAAGCCCTCAAGGTTATGCCGGAACTGTTTAGCATGCTGGACAAGGCTGCTGCAAAGCATCGCGCTGGCTTCTGCGCAAACCGCGCTGCCAACTACAAGGCTAAGGCCGCTAAGGTCATCAACAGCCTCGCTTAATTTTTAGTTAAGTGCTTAAGGTTTAGCCGATACAGGAAACTGTATCGGCCTTTCCTGTTTTTACCTATTTTCTATTAATTGTCTTTCCCATGTATGCGGAACTTGTCCCGCGCTCCCCTTTTTACGTAAAATTTTCTTTTTCTTGCCGAAATACTTGCTTTTGGACGTTTCAATTCATCCTTTGATTGTTAAAAACATTTCTTTTTTTGTTAAATTATCAACGATTAATTGAAAATCTGAGTATTCAGGGATTTGTAATGTCGTCAATAAATTTTGCTACACGTGAGATTAGTTGTAAAGTTGTTTACTACGGTCCGGGCTTGAGCGGAAAGACCACCAATTTGCAGGTGATCCACCAGAAGATGCCGCAAGACAAGCGTACGGACATGGTCTCCTTGGCTACCGAAGGTGATCGAACCTTGTTCTTCGACTTCCTTCCGCTGAACCTGGGTGACATTAAGGGTTTCAAGACCCGCTTCCAGCTTTATACCGTGCCCGGTCAGGTGTACTACAATAGTACCCGTAAGCTGGTGCTTCGCGGTGTGGATGGTATCGTGTTCGTGGCTGACTCCCAGCGTTCCCGTCAGGCCGAAAACCTGGAAAGCTTGCAGAACCTTAGACAGAACCTGCAGGACTACGGCATGGACCTGGACGATATGCCTTTCGTGCTTCAGTACAACAAGCGCGACATGGAAAACGTCTTTACTCTTGAAGAACTGAATGCTGAACTGAATCAGCGCAACGTGCCTTTCTTCCCGGCAACTGCCCATAACGGTAAGGGCGTGGTTACTACCCTGAAGACCATCGCTATGCTGGTGATTGAAAAGTTCAACGTCAAGCAGGGCTTCCTCCGCCAGGCTGCCGCCAATGCAAATAACGCTGGCGTTCACGATGTGTCCCTGACCAAGGATGGTGTTTCCGTTAAGGAAGCAACCGCCCAGCCGGCACAGGCCGCCGCCCCTGCATCTCCGTTCCGCATGCCCTCTTTCGCAGCCAAGCCGCCTGCAGCTGGTGGTGCTGCCGCTCCTGCATCTGCCGGTGGTGGTCTATTCCAGAAGGGAGCCACATCTTCCCCCTTCGGTCGCCCCCGCGCTGCAGCCCCGGTTCCCCGTATGCCCACCTTTGGTCGTGATGTAGCAAAGCCCAACAACGAGGCTGACGACGAAATCGAACTGCGTCCTTACGTTCCCAAGAAGAAGGACTAATCTGATTTTTAAGGAATCTACTCATGAGTGATTTTACCATTTATTCTGATGATGCTGACAAAGTCCGCCGTTTGATGTCTGCCTATCAGGCTAGCATTAAGGCCGAATACATTGTGCTCTGCCACCGCGATGGTTCCATTATTGCAGAAGTGGGTTCCATTGGTGTCGATGCCACTCCGCTGGCAGTGCTGAGCACCGCTTCCTTTGACTCCGCCAAGCAGGTGGGTCTCATGTTGGGTGGCGAAAATTTCAACTCTGTCTCTTATGTTGGCGACAATCGTTCCATCTACATTTCCCCTGTAGACCAGGCCTTGCTCCTTGTGCAGATCTTCCCGGGCAACCATCTGCCCAACCGCATCGAGGACTTCAACCGCCTGTTGGTCGAAAAGCTGGTGGATGCCGTTCCTGCATTTACCCAGAATACCAGCCGACTGGTCCGCTAGTTTGGTCTAGTTAGTTTGTCGGGTATTCCGTGGCAAAGGCTACCGCATTACGTAATTTGAGAAAGACGACAATCATTGTGGTTGCCGTCTTTTTCGGCTTCTTGGTGCATCGTATTGTGGCCTTCTGCCTGGATGATGTTTCTATTAGCTCCTCCGCCGACGCAGAACTTTCCCTTGCTCAGAGTGTGGTTTGCAGCCATATCGTGAACGGTTCCCCTTTCGGTGTAGATAGCGTTTTTGAAGAAGGCACTCGCCTTTACTATTACTCCACCTTGTCCACGTCTGTAAAGTTGGAATCCGATACCTTGTTGCATATTTGGTACAACGGGGCGGATACGGTCCAGAAGTCAAATTGCATTGTTTCTATGGGCGTTTGCCATACGACCATTGTCCCAAAACTTCTGAAACCGGGTGAGTGGAGTGTTGACCTGGCGGCAGGTCGAAAGCTTCTGTCGACTCAGCAGTTCCTTGTGGAACCCGTCCGTAGGTAGCCTTTATGTCCCGCCCATTGCGTTTGGGACGGCTTCGCCTGCTCTTTTTACTTTCCCTTATAAATTTTGCGTTTGCAATGAATGTTGATTCATTGCCTGTGTGGGACCCCTCCATTCTTGTACGAAGTAATGGGGACGCAATAAGTACCGCTAACGGTTTGGGTTCCGTGGATGAATCATCGGAAAATGTTCGTCATGATTCCGTCGAAACCCACGGCTATAAGACCATGCAGATTACGGTGGGCGATGGCGGCACCCAGGTGGATCAGGAACTGCGCCTCTCTATAACGGGGCGTCTCGCCGACAGCGTATGGATTGACGCCCTGCTTTCGGATGTGGGCCGCAAGGCGGGTGACCAGACCACGGCTACCTTGCGGGAAGTGGACCAAATATACTTTCGCGTGGAATCGCCCCGTTATTTTTTGCATCTGGGGGATTTGAACTGGGTCGACAATTCCTTGGAACTGTATTCCGTTGAACGGAGTAGCCTTGGGGCCATGGGTGGTGTGCGTGGTGATTTCGGTGGGGGGTACACTGAGGTTCGTGGCGTTGTTGGCACCGACGAGGTTCAACATTTTAGACGAACTCTGAATGGTGTCAGCGGTCAGCGCGAGGGGTATTCCCTGGATGCGTCTGGTGGCTTTGTAGCCATTGTGCCCCAGTCCGAAACGGTCTGGATGAATGGGGTGAAGCTGACCCGCGGTGTAGACTATCTGGTGAATTATGCTGGCGGTATGCTGGATTTCAAGGGTTCCATTGTTCCTAGCTTTGATGATGAAATTCGGGTGGAGTACGACGCCTACGAAGATGACAACATTTATTCTCTGAAGGGGGCTGCCGCCAGTTATAGGCATCCCAACTTGTATCTTGATCTTTCCATGTTCCAGTTGGAGAACGATGTGGACCGTTTGCGTCGCGGCGTGTGGACGGACGAAGATTACAATATGTTGAAGTCTGACCGCGGAGAAGTTTTTGTTCGTGATGATTCCCTGAGGGCTTTACGTCGCCCCGATCGTAGCGCTCGTATGGGGGCCCGCCTTCGCGTTCAGCAGAACCGGCAATTCTACGCAGACTTGGAAGTGGCTCTGAACAAGAGCGATTCCAATACGGTTTCTGATCATGTGGGTGGGCCGGAAGGCAAGGCGTTCCGCTGGTTTGTTACCACAGATTCTACCAGGGACTTGCTGCATTTCCCGTTGGCCATGGATGTTTACGGCAACCGCATTATGGAAGGCTATGATGTTACGGAGTTCCGCAGCATAAATTCGGACTGGGATCCATACATTTTGCAGGACCAGTGGGATTTGGCCTACGGTGGTTCCGCATTCTTGGATGACGACTTGCTTTACGACGAGGTAAAATTCCGCACGGCCTTTGGAAATGGCTGGTTCGGGAATGCCCTTTGGGGGTACCGCCGAAACGATGGGGAAGAATGGAATTCCTCGAGGGCGAAAATTTCGTTGCAACATCGGAATAGAAACACCCTAAGTGAAGTGGCCTTGATTCGTGTGGCTAGTACCGCAGACCGGAATATGGAACGTTACCAGGGAACCGCTTCCGCTGAATTTTTACAGGGCTTTGTACGCCCCTTTGGCAGCGGCGATTTCCGCTACACGCGAATTGATGAAACTTCTGATGTGGCAGGAATTGACGGTGGCGTGGGAGCGATTCATAATGAAGTCCTGTACGGAAAATCCACAGGCGGTTTCGGGATGTATTTTGACAAAGGCTTCTTGCGTGAAAGTGCAGGAGGTCGAATCGCCTGTCGCAGGGGCGATACCTATGGCAATGAATGGGCGGATTCCTTGCGGTCGGCCATGTGGTTGCAGGAAGCGAATTACGGAGCCCGTTACTTTAGTTTGAATCACCTGCTGCAGTATGAACGTATTGCCCGCGATTCCTCCGAGGGGGAAAATAGCTGGGTGGGGGAATTGAATTCCCGAATGGGTGGTGACGAAATTGGCATGACGGGAAACGTCACTTATAAAATCGGTCTGACAGAAGAGCAAATTTATACGGCTGTGTATAAGGCGGTGGCGCCTGGTACCGGAGATGTGCGCTATGATAGCCTGACGGGAACGTTTATCGAGGGAGTCGACAATGGCGATTTCGTTTATGACGGTATGGGACGTAATGATTCCGTGGGGGCCGTTCTTTCGTCGGACGCCTCCTTCGGATTTGATTTCCGCTGGAATCCCGGTGTGTCTCTTGGTGTAAAACGAGGAATTTTGCGTGATGTTACTTTTGGCGCTTCCTGGAATGGAGAAGGTAGCGATACGACAGGACGCACTTTGTATTTCCCTCCGGTCACTGCAGCCGCCTTGCGCCGAACCACTTCGGGACGCATCAACATGGAAGGTCTGGTGGAATGGGAACATCCGTCGGGTGTTAGTCTCGCTTATAAACCGGGTGCCACCTTTGAAAAAAAACTCAGCTCCGTTTCATATTTCGAAACGGTCTATTCCCATGAAATCGAAACGGGCTATCGCATAAATCCTGATCACTTTGTTGGGGCGGACCTGTTGATGGAAGATGATGAACTTTCTGCATTGCAAATTTGGAACTGGAACATCTATGATGTTTCTTTGAAATATCGGTTTGATTTCTTGAACGGATTTTTCGTTCAGCCTCTAGGCCGTTACCGCCAGGGAACTGGAGCTGATGATCTTGATAATGATTTTGAAGCTGACCTTTGGGAAGGCGCTTTTAGAGTCGGATATAACAAGCAAAAAAAAGTGGATGCCTTTGCGAATTTTTCTGTAATCCAGGTGGACGACCGGGGGGATTACATCCCCTATCAGGTCCTGTCCGGTTATAGTGATGGCCGTACCTATCGTTTTGAATTCTCCCTTTCCATTGACATGAATGATTTTATTTCTCTGGGCTGCCATTACATTTTGCGCTTTGGTAACTCCGAGGAAAATGTTTTCCAGAAACTCAGCACAGAAGCCAGAGCGGTGTTTTAACAGTTAACAGTGATGAGTTGGTGTCATTCTGAGCGAAGAATCTAGTATCTCATAATTTGTATCTTATATTTCGTTGCCTTGATTAGATTATTCTTGACATTTCTTCTTTTGGTGAGCATTGCCTTTGGTGGTGAATGTCGTATTTCTGACGTGGTGTGGAATGGCGACCACGAGATGGCTGATGAAGCTGATGCTGCGAATCTTGTTGGAATGCCCTGCGAAGGTTTGAACGGCCCCGTCTGGAAAAACACCTCTCGAAAAATCCAGGAACGTTATGAAAATGGCGGATTCCTTGCTGCAAGTCTTGTTGGCGAACTTTTGGAAAATCCTGCTGACTCCAGTGAGGCAACGAATACCGCTGTATTACTGTTGGAGTTGAATCGTGGCAGTGCCTGGGTGTGGGGACCTGCAGAAAATATGGATTCTACCGGAACCAAACCTGAAGTGTTCCGTAAATTGACAGGAATGGAAGTGGGCTCCTATGTTTCCCCCAGAGATCTGGAGCGGGCTAATTATAAACTTGCCCGTGTGGGGTACTTTGAAGAAGTGGGTAAACCCCGCATGTATCGAGATGCCTACCGGAACCGTATCATTCCCGTGTTCAATATGCGGGCTGCAGCCATGTCCGAGGCGGAAGCCTTGCTGACTTATTCCAGCGAAACTGACTTGTGGGAAGGTAATGTCAACGTGTCGCTGTACAACATTTTGGGGACAGCCCGCGACCTACAACTGGAAGGTTATACAGCCGCAGATTCCCGCCGTCTTGAAGGCTCCTATAAGGAACCCTGGATTTTTGGCTCTGCCTGGAACGTTATTGCCCGCGGCTATTTTGACGAAGATTCCTCAACCCGCGAAGCTTACGGCGAAGTGGGCATTAGCCGCGATATCGGTTTTGATTTTTCTATTGGGGTCTTTGTAGGAATCGGTGATAATGAAAAGACGTCCTCGTTGGAGTTGACCTACACGTCCCTTGACCGGTTTGCTTTACCTCGTAGCGGAACCAAATTTTATGGACTTGCCTCTTGGAATTTTTCCCGTCCCGATTCCCTGGATCATTACTTGAAGGTGCGAGGCTCCCTGGTGCGCTATGTACCGGTTTACGCAAACTGGATTACAAGATTCAGTGGTGCCGCCGGTGGAATATTCGCTCCCGATGCTGACCTTGATCGTCAAGATCTATTTGCCTTGGGAGGCATGAACGATTTTCGTGGAATGGATTATCGATTCCTGCGTAGTCGGGCCTATGGCTATACCGAGTTCGCTTTGCTTTGGCAGGATGGTTATGACCTGAGCATTGAAGGCTTCTATATGCCGGGCTTGTATCGCGCTCCTCGTCCGGATCATGGCTGGAAGCGTGAACAGGAATACGGCTTGGCCTTTACTCAGTATCGCAAGAATTGGAGCGTCAATTTTTATTATGCCCTTCGCAATGGCGAAAGCTACTTGGATGGTATTGTGGGCGTCGGTGTCAAAACGCTGTTCTAGAATTTGAATTGAAAAAGAAAAAAGGCTTGAGTGGAAAACTCAAGCCTTTCGCATATCCGAAGGCAGAAAATGTTAGAACCAGTAGGTTACAGTAAACTGCATCTGGTAATTCTGAATATCGACTTCGCAAGAACCGAGACCCAGGTCTACATCGTCAAACACATTGGTAAGGCCGAGAATGTAACGGAAGCCTACGTCAATGTTCGGGGATACGTCATAGCCGAGACCGAATACCAAGCTGAATTCAAAGGTGTTCTTCTTGTACATGTCGTCGAGGAGGTTGCTTGCTGCGCTAGATGCTCCGTAGCCATAGTCATAGTCATAGTCGTTCCAACCATAGTCATAGTCGTCCCAACCATAGTCGTCACCATCGTCGTAGAAGGAACCGCTGCTAGAAACATCCCAGGAACCAGACAGGATCAAGGCAATCTGCGGACCTGCTTCTACGTAGAGGTTCATGACTGGGGTATAGTGGAAGAGAACGGGAACGTCAATGGCCCATGCGGTGTAAGAAACATCGTCGTTACCAACGCGACGCAGGTCCAAGGTGACTTCGGGGATGACGGATGCCTTTTCGGAAAGGGCGATCTTTGCGGCAACACCGGCGTTAAAACCTACGCTCATGCCTCCGTCGGTGGTGGCATCACCAGACATCCAGTCGGTAAGGTTAAGGGCTGCGTGGCCGCCAAACTGAATGTTCTGTGCGCTGGCGAAAGATGCTGCACAGGCGGCTGCTACTAGAATAAGTTCTCCTTGTTTGATTGGTTAGCGAAATGTAGATCGTTTATTTCTTCTTTGTGAATTTAAGTGAAGACATTCCGTTTGTAGTTTGAACTTTTACTACATAAACTCCCTGATTTAGGATTTCTAAATTCATGACGGGATATTCAAAACCTGTTTTAGAATAAACCTTATTTCCGAGGGCGTCATATATAACGATTGACTTTACTTCGTGGATGTCGCCTGTGTAAATGAGGTTGTTTTCCGCAAATTTGACTGTTGCACTGGCGTTGTCTAAAATTTTCGCAAACGAAGTCTCGCTGGTATCCTTACCAGGATCTATAGTTGGTTCTTCCTTGTACATGTCCGGGTTGTATGTTGCCACAATTTTATAAATGGCGGTCTTGCTGCTATCTGCGGAATGGAAGTCAAAGTCAATGGTGTCGCTTAAGTCATATTCATGGAAAATTTTATAATTCTCAGAATAAGATTTATGGGGGCCGGCAAAAACGATGGTTGCTCGCTTCAAGTTTATTTCGAAGGGGAGGTCTACGTGAACAATCTTGTTTTCCTGATCAATTTTACCTTCAAAATATGCAAGCCCGGCTTCGATAAAGAATGACTTTAGTTCGGCAACATCCTGTTCTTCAGCCTTGTGAACAACATTTGCTGAAAGAACTGTTCGTTTGTTGATTTCATTGTAGGTTATAATTGAAAGTATACTTCCCTGACCCCATACGGGGTAATCGTAGTTTGTGGGTTCATAAGAATATGTGGCGAATGGATTGGGCATTGCGACATAGAGGTCATAGTCGCTATAGTTTATACTTGACCTTTTATCAGCCAGGTTTATGCTGAACTTTTGACTCGTTGCGTTGGGAGTTGCTGCAATGGCAGAGAAATTTTTGTTGTCGGTGAGGTCTACAACGTAAATGCCAGAGACGTTGTTGTCAGGCCAGACCTTTGGCTGTCTAACAACTTTAAGGGCATAAGTCTTTTTATCGTAGTCTTTAGTCAGTGTAGCATACATGCCGGATGTACCGTACATTTTCCCGGTAATAGTCAAGGTGATGTTCGTATCGGGAAGAGAAAATGTTCTTTCGCAATTTCTCCAAAAGGTGTTCTCGACTAAAAAATCATCTCCAGAACCGCAGGCAAACAGTTTTGCAACGGGCGTTCCCTTGTAGGGAAGGTCGTAAATAATCTTTCCCGTGTCGTTGGGAGATTCCGGGTCATAAATGGTTCTTGGGTAGATGTATTCCTGTTTTGCTGTGTCGATCATGAGCAATTGGCTCAAGTAGTTGTTTTCTTCTATGACGTCAACAAATTTGAATTTGTAATAGTGAATAGGACTTCCGTTTTGTGAAATGACTTCTACAACTGTGTTTTCTAGATCGATGGGGGTATTGAACAAGTCAACACTGATTGGCTCGCCATTCTTATACCAATTCCTTTTCGCCAAGCCGGAAAATTTTAATCCGGCGTAGTCTGAATTTGATCTGCCGGCACTGTATCGGCCATACAAATTATGACGAATGGAATCTGGTACCCATTTGTAAAGCTTTAACTCGACCAGCCCTGTGTCGCCAGAATTTTGGGGATGGGTGATTTTTGTTCCCTCTGTGCAGTATGTGCCTTGTTTAGCCAAGGTACTTTTCGTAACATGAATAATGGGGGAGTCTGAATATGTTTGGTACCACTGATAAACTTTGCTTTCTGAACAGAAGTCAAAAACGTTGACAATTGCCGCATTGGTATCGCCTGGGGTTCGGCTTATGTTTAGGACGATGTCTTTGGTGCTGAGTCCGCTTTTGGACTTGAATGTATAGGTAACAGGCCCCTTGCTAAAATCTTGTGCGGTACTGGGAGTGACCGAACTGTATAATCCCGTAAAGTAAGGGGTTATGCTTTCCATCTTTGCAGTGAACGGTACCGTGAAGTAGATGGTGTCGTTGCTTCTGACGTAATTGGTATAATCGCTTGTCACGCTGGCTTTTGTAACGATAACATCACTTGGGCCGCCAATGGCAATAGAATTGATGGAAACACTACATTCCTTTGTAGAGGAAGTTTGTGCCTGGAAGGCTATTTTGGAATAGTCGCATTCGATTGACAGCGCCTGGCCGCTAGAGAAGGCTCCGATTTCGTACCAGTAGCCGTCGTAATAGCCATAGGCGGCAAGGCTGTTGCTTCCGCAGGTACCGCCGTAATTGACGATGCCGGTAAGGTAGCCTTCGCATGTTTCATTCGGGGTGACAGTCAAGCCAGAGGAGAACTCTGAACCGGTAATGGTTGTGGTTACGTAGCCTTTTTCCTTTACCCAGGGAGTCCAGGATTTTTGATCCAATTCAAACTTGGCGTTGGTGGTGGTGTAACCGTCTGTCTTTTCGTAAAAACTGAGGGATACCGATGCGAAGGACATGCTTGAGGCAAGACCTAGCGTTAAGGCTATTTTGCGACAATCCATAAAAACTCCAGAGTTCAGTCTTTACAAAAGTAAGTTTTTTTTTACAAAAACAAGGGGTTTGGTATACCTAGCAAATACTAAAAAAAGAAATCCTTGTTACACAAGGTCCTTCCTAAAAAATTTTACGTCAAAAAAGGGCTTTATTAAAAATTTGGATGTCATATGATTCAATGTGAATCATATGGGATGATTTCTAGATCAATCCTGCCATGTACACCGGCAGGTAGGTGAATCCGTCCTTGACTTCCAAATTCTTTGTGTAGACGATGAACTTGTCCCTCAGCTTTAGCTGGGGGAACACGAAAGTCAATTTTTTTTTGTCTGTTTATTTTACCGAAAAATGAAAATCTTTTTGGCTAGTTTTTCACGAATTTAAAAAATCTCTCTTTTTGTAGAGGGGTTTATTCGTTGTCGTCTTCCAACTGCTCCCCGATGGAGCGGAACATCGGGTCCCATGTCATTTTGCCGGCGTCATCCGGACGCACCCATTCGGCTTCGCCATCGTTCATCCACATTCTAAACTTAGTCATTTTAACAGTACAAGAGGTTTCGTCACCGGTAACGTGGATCCAATATTTAAAACTGAGGTTTAATTTCTGAGCAGAGACTGTGCCATGCCCATTGTATGTTTGGATGTTGCCCGTTACAACCGACATGGCCTTGAATTTCTCTGTCACCAGTTTTCCTTTTTCTGGTTCATCCTTGGCAATAGGAATTTTTTCATAAGGCTTTTCCTTGCGTATAATTTTTACACTTTCTTTGTTAGGGGAAACATTTGCAGGTTGATTCGAAACACTTGATTGATGTTCTTGGCGGCGGAAGTGATGGCTGTGATTCGGTCGCGACAATCCTCTAGTTCGGCGGTTACTTTCTTGTAGGTTTCCTCGTCGCAGCCGCAGGTGATTCCTAGAAAGTGGCGTTCGTCCTTTGAAAACTTGCCGATGGCTTTTTCGGCGAGAGCTGCCATTTGACGCTGCATTTCGCGCATGGCGCGGGGGAGGCTTTCCTTGGAACCGGTCACGTTGGCGTCCGTTTGCGTGTAGCGTCCCTTTTCATCTTTTTCCAGAAATCCGGAATTCACCAAAAACTGCAGAGTATTTTCAACATCCTCAGCGCAAATTTTTTCGTGGCAGACATCTGCGATTTTCTTGGAACTTGCTCCTGGCATCAAAGGGGCCAATTCACGAAGGACAGGGTACTTCCAGGATTCGTAAAAAACATAAGCATCGGCATCGATGATGCGGGCTTTTGACTTGCGTGCCATTTTGCGCAATTCCAAAGTCAGTGCTTTCCGGTCGGCTTCGTTAGTGGTGTTGTCGATGGCGACCATCAGCTCAAAGAAGTCCTGTTCGCTGGCAGATAAATTCATTACGGCTGCAACGAATCCCGCCCTTTTCTTGCTTAGCTTGCTTTTTCCGTCGCAAACAAGCTTTAGGTAGTTGGGGGAGGCAAATCCTGCTAATTTGTTGAATTCACGCCAGGAGAAAGTGGAATGTTTCTTGCGTTCCTCAAAATAATCCCTGATGAAATCTCGATAGTCACTGTATCCAAAGATGAGTTTCATGGATTTGAATATAGTTTTTTGATTTGTCAATTCGGATTTTGAAAATGTGCAGCGAAATTGACTTTGGAATAAATTCTTGAAAAACGTTTTTCTATATGATTCACAATGAATCATATAGAAAGTGAAAAATGCCAGTGAGGTAAAGAATGCGAAGAATGTGCGGGACTACAACAGTGTTTAACGCCCTCAAAAAGCCTAAATTTAGGGTATGAAGATTTTTTATTCGCTGGTATTAACGGTAGCCTTGTTTTTTGTAGCGTCTGGTTGCTCCGAAAAGGAAACGGCGGGCAATGCCACGGAACCCAATACGATTGGCGAATTGGAATCGTCCAGTTCTGTGGCTGTGGTGCCCCAAAGTTCTTCAGAAGTTCATGAAATTATCTTCACCACAAAACCGTCTAGCGAAAATCTTCTCGGTAGAACAGTTGTGCGTGTTTATCAAGAAGAACAGGGTGCGCAAGGTACATGTACCGTGGGTGAAATCGTCTTTACTGCTGCGTTCAAGATTGTAGGCAGGGGCGTGCTTAGTTATTCAAGTGCCCTGTCGGTTGCGTCTTACGACATGTGCAATTCCCTATGGAAGGATATTTCTGGGGAATGCTTTGCTGACGATGCAATCTTGCTGGACGAAAATGAAAACTGCAATGAAAAATCCTTCGATGTTCTGTGTCGCATAGAACGGACTGGCGAACGTAATTTTGATCATGAACTTTCTGAATTCGAAAGACGCTTTGTTTCTGCTTGCGATAAGTTGGCTGGCGCGAATTCTGGCGAACCGACATCTGGACATTTTGAATCCGCCGTACTTCCCGATGTAGAATCTTCAGAAATTTCTAGCGGTTATGAGCCGATGGTAAGTTCCTCCAGTGAAGATCCTTTTTATGAAGAAAAGGAACCTTACAGTTCCTCAGCAAGATCCTATTCTATGGAAGAAATCTATGCGGAAGAAAGTTCCATGACTCCGGAAGAAATTCTTGCATCATACAAACCCGAAATAAAGGTTGATTCCTCTGCACATCAATATGGACATGGGGAACCCTGGTATGAAGTTATCTTTACGGGAGAACGAACCTTTGTTCATGAATACTATGATGAACATGGTTGGCGTGCGTGTGTTGTTTATGTGGATGAACCGCAAAATGGTCTTGAATTGCATATTTTGGATGATGATTATATAGCCTCCTTCCAACAGTATTTGTCCTTGAATGATGGGGTCGTAAAATCTGTGGAACGCCTTTTAATTTCCTCCAATGATCATGAATTGGTTGATGAAGAATATGTCCCGAAATTTAGTAGCCAATGTGCAGAAAATGAGGGCGAATTGACAGACCATCTGCAGGACGATAAATACAGATATTGGACCTGCGATAGAATTTTAAAGCCTTCTGTTTCTGCAAAGCATTACTTGTATGAACGCGCGCTGGAACTGAAAACCAACTGTGCGGAATAGGAACGTTTTTTTCGTGTCTATTACAAGGAAAAGGAAATTTGGTAAGGTAAAATCAATCTCGGGATTTTTTCCTTTGAAAATTGAAAACTGGTTTGACGTATGAAAAAGGCTCCTTTTCAGGAGCCTTTTGCTTAATCGTCTTCTTCTTTTGGAGAATTCATCATGCAGCGAATAGGGGCGAGGTTATACTTGCTGATATCGCTAAAAACAGCTTCGTGATTGTTAAGGATGCACATACAGATGGCATTTTTGCTGGGGTAAGTGTTTCCTATTGTAGATGTCCATACGCATTCTTGCAGCATCGACAATCCATAAGTGTTTTCGCCACCGTAATCTGTATAATCTCCATAATAATCTCTGTCCATCCAACCGCTAGCCGATTTTAGGTATAATCCTGCGGTTTCCGCTCCGCCGACATATTCAAAAAGATCTTCGTAGTTTCGTTTTGTAGCCAAATGCCAGCCATCTGGGCAGATGCCTGTTGGATTTTGTTGTATGTACCACGACTTGTAAACATCGAAATTTAAGGCATATCCATAGCCCACCCCTTTCATGTCTGTAGAATAGACTGCGGCGGAATCTGCTGCTGCTGCCCAAGTATAGTATCTGCCCTTTTCGGTGCAATTATCGTTGTCATAATAGCACTCGTTTTCATAGATAACGCGTTTGCCATTCTGGTAGATCTTATATATAAAGTCCAGGTTCTGGGCCATCCAAGTCTGTTCGCCGATTTTTATGGTGTTGTACACATGCTTGTTGCGAATGTCCAAAACTTCTCCGTATTCGCCCTTTGCCAAAAGATCCTGATTCAAGTGTTCTGTTGGAGCACAGACGTATTTGTCGCAGTCGTAGGTGCCTAGGGACATTACCGGGGTCGGGTTCTGGCTGGAGCTGGACAATGCTTCACTAGAGCTGTCTTCTTTGGAACTGTCGTTACTGGAGGACGACTGCGGCTCTGAACTGGAGCATGAACCTGCATCGACATCGTTGCTTGACGAATGCTTTTCGTCGGATTCGGATGCGGCTTCGCTGCTAGAGCTGGACTTGGCGTCTTCGCTGGAACTGGATTCTTCCTTTTCTTCATCCTTTGACGAGGAACTTTGGACTGTAGAAGATTTGCCGGATTCGGAGTCGTCCTTGTCGGAAATCCAGCTTGTTCCATCGCATTCGTAGTAGGCGTCTTCTTTTTCCACAAAAATGACTTCGCCCTTTCTATCGGAAACGCATTTTCCCAGATTGTAGATGGTTTCTACTCGATCGTTTTTGGAGTTTTCGTTATCCGAGGACGATGTGGAGGTTGAATCTCCACAGGATAGAAGAAGCATGCTTCCGACAGAAGCTGCTAGAGTTAGTCCTACAATGCGCATGATAGGCACCTGTTTTTAATTAGTCCTTGACGCAACGAAGTGCGAATCCGCGATCCTTTTCATTGTACGATGCTTCGTAACTACGAATTGCGTTTTCTCTGTAGTCGAGGTACCAATAAACTGCGCCGGTGTACTTTGTTGCTTCTGTTGCACTCCAGAAGTTGGCGAAATACTTTGCGTCGTCAAAAGCGTATCTACTATAGCTTTCGCTAGGATCAGCGTATCTTCCGTAATAAGCGCCTGTTGCAATGGCCGAGAATCCGTAGGAATCCGCGGAGGGCTTGGAGCTAGTTGAGTACGGATACCATCCCTTGGAGGACTTCATGATTCCGGTGTATGTTCCTGTAGAACCACCTTCCATTTTTGAAATATAATTTCTCACTTGGAGCCATTCGGCGTTGGTGGGAACATGCCATCCATCGGGGCAGATACCCTTGTGGGGGCTTTCGACCAGGAAGTCGGCGATGGTCTTTGCATACTTAGGATCTAAATTCATTGCTGCAGTCCAGCTATAAAGACGACCGCCTACGTTGCAGTTGGCTTCTACGTTCTTGTAGCACCAGCTGTTGTCGACAAGGTTTGAATTGTTCTTGTCGTAGTAGTTCAGGTTTTCGGCCATCCATGTCTGCAAACCGATTTCAGTAGTCTTATAGGTCTTGCCATCGCGGGAATCCTTGAGGGTTCCGTACTTGTAGTCCGGATTCAAGTAGTATTCCTTCGGGTGGTCGTAAACGGTTGAAACTCGCCAGTTGCCGTTGCCTCCATCGCAGACGTATTCCGTTTCACGGTCATACGCATCAAAGAGGGATGCGAAAGTTCCTTTTTTGGAGGCTGAACAGGTTTTGCCGAGTCTATTTTCGTTGGCGGTGGGGTAGCGCCACTTGGTGTCGTCGCAAGCGTAGAATTTGCCCAGGTTGTCGCTGTAGGCATTTGTCATCTTGATTTTTTCGCCGTCGCGTTCACCGTTGCAAACGCCGATGCCGTATACATTGCCAACAAAGAGGCTGATGTACTTTTCAAAGTTGGGAACGGATCCTCCAAGTTCTTCAAGCTGAGTCCTTGTTTTGGAGAATTTTCTTGTGGTGTCCATGGCCCAGTCGGCTGCCTTTACCTTGGCGGCAGAATCGCTCCACAGACCGTCTTCTTCAAAGTCTGTAGCAAGAACGGTCAGGCGGCTGGTCATGTCTACGTCGCTCAAGCCTTCCTGGAGCAGGATCGATGCGGCCAGAAGCTTTGCGTCGTCTTCAGAGGTTCCGAAAATGGAAAGGTCTTCAAAGGCGTGATTGTTGGTCGGCCAGCCGAAGGCTGCAAGGACTTCCTTTTCTGCCTGGGACTTGGCTGCGGGAATGTTCTTGAACTTTCCACTCTCGACAAAGAGATTTACGGCTCTCTTGTAGGCGAGATGGCCGAGGATGTTGATGTTTGCCGAAGTACGTCCGTTCAAGTCGATCAAGGATTTTAGACTCACCTGGTTGGCTGTCGTTTTAGCCGTATTTTCGTTGTAATAGTAGCCGTTTGCCAGGAGCAGGGCGTACTGGCTCTTGAGGGTTACCTTAGTCGAGGTGTAGGCGCCGAGATCGGATGTAACTTCCCAGTCGAATGTGGTGCCAGTCGGGTCCATTTCGTCGTCAAGTTCGGACAGCTTGATTGTCGTGCCCGACTTGTATGGGCCCTTTTCGGCAACACCAGTGAATGTCATCTTGGTGATGGCAACGTTTTCTACGACCTTATCAGAGGGTACGATGCTAGAACTGGATTCCTGAATGCTGCTGGAGCTAGAATCGTCGGTGTCGTTGGAACCGGGATTTTTGGAGTCAGAGGATTCGGTCTTGTCAGGGGAGGATCCGTTTGAACTTTCAGGATTTTCAGTTGAAGAGTTGTCCTTTTGGGAACTGGAGGATCCGTCTTTTGCCGATGAGGAAGACTTGTCATTTGCAGAAGATTTTCCGTCTTCCTTGTCTCCGGTTTTTGAAGAAGAAGATTCGGACTTGCCGATGTTCTTCCAATCGTCGTTGACGCACTGGTAATCGGAATCTTCGTCCTCTACGTAAACAACATCACCTTCTCTATCAGAGGTGCATTTGCCTAGATCATAGATGGATTCCACCTCGGTGGCGTAGGAAACCTTGTTTTCGGTATTAGACCCTGTAGAGGAATCATCTCCACAGGCAACGAATAATAGGGCTGCTGCACTTAAGGAAAACAGTTTTTTCATTCACACACCTCATTTGCTTTTTTTCATTTAGAATATAAATTTTTTGTGCAATCTTAGCTCGCCGAAATGGAGCCGAATTCAAACTATTATGGGCTTTCAAACTCATATGATTCATTGTGAATCATATAAAACATTTTGTTTCTTTGAAAAAGTGTGTTCCCGGTCACAGTGCTGTTTATTTGGCTGTTTTAGACTTGTTGTGTGTTGAGGATAAAAAGGGAATAACCTACATTTGTAATAAATGTTGATATGGGCGTTGTTTCGCCTGAAGTAAAAATTTTTAGCGGGATGCTGGTATGAATAAAATTAAGTTGTCCGTCCTTGCAGCCTCCGTTTGCACCTCCCTTTTCCTGGGCGCATGCGGAGAAGATTCTTCCACTGGATCGAACTCTGGTGACAAGGTAACTTCCGAGACCTCGGTTGAGACTATCTACGACTTGGGAAAGTGTTCTTCAGAAAGAAAAGGTGAAATCATCTTTGTTGAAGAAAACGATTCGGATTATCTGTGTGATGGAAACAACTGGAAAAATCTTGGAACTCCGGAATCCTCCGATTCCAAGGACATATCCTCCAACTCCAAGGATGATTCTTCTACGTCCAAAGATGAATCCTCTGATTCAAAGAACGACGTTTCCTCGACGGATAAGTCTTCCGATTCCAAGGACGACTTGTCTTCTGCATCCAAGGATGAAAATACGTCTGTAGACAAATCCTCCGACTCCAAGGAAGTATCCTCCTCTTCGAAGGATGAAGCTTCTGAAACTCCGGGCTCGTCCAGCAGTTCTGTGGTAAACTCCAGCAGTGTGGTTGAGTCCAGTTCCAGTGTCCGCGGGCAGAACGAGGTCGTGGCCGATGTGGCTGTTTCTAAGCAGACCTTTACCGGTGTTGCCCAGAAGGGTCCCTTTACGGCAGGTTCCGTTGTGAAACTGTCTGAATTGGACGAAGTGCTGGATCTTACGGGAACTTCCTTTGAATGGGAAGTGACTACCGATCAGGGTGAATATACTTCCTCTAAGGTGACCTTGAGGAGTCAATATGCGTTGATGCAGGTCAGCGGTTTCTACTACAACGAGAATACAGGCAAGACTTCTACGGGCCAGCTTACCTTGAAGTCTATGGTAGACTTGAATGAACGCAAATCCGCCAATGTGAACATCCTGGGTCATCTGACTCATAAGCGAATTGTAAACCTGTTTGCTGAAAGCGGCAAGTACAAGAATGTGCCTGCAGCAAAGTCCGCAGCAGAAAAGGAAGTGATGAACTCCTTCCACTGGACTGTCAATAACCATGCATTTGAAGACTTGAATATTTTCGGCAGTACCGAAGATGATGCCAAGCTACTTGCTGCATCGATTCTTCTGCAGGGTGATTTAAGCGATGCTGATTTTTCTAGCCGACTCGCTTCCTTGACCACCGATTTTGAAGATGATGGCGTATGGAACGATTCTGCAGCAAGAATCGCTGTGGCAGACTGGGCTATGGATACCACTAGGTCCTTTAGTAAAATCCGCGAAAAATTGCTTGAAGTGGGCCCCCGCGTTCCGAACTTCGAAAAGTATATCTACCAGTTTGCGGGCATTGTGTATGACATTGGCGTCTGCTCTGAAAATAGGGACGGCGAAAAGGTTAAAATCAAGAATCCCTATAGTAAGAATTTAGGTCAGGAATACGTTTGTGCCGATGGCAAGTGGCGTAAGCCTACTTCCACCGAAAAACGCCTAGGTTTCGCATGTGCCGTTAAGAACAAGGGAACCATTGTGCACGAGGGTACCACTAATGGAAATCTGGATTGGTATTGCCCCGGCGACGGAAACTGGAGGTTGGCTAGAGTTTACGACTACCCAAAGAGTAACTATTTCAATCCCAGCAAGAGCTACGGGACATTGAAGGATTCTCGCGACGGAAAGACTTACAAGACCGTAAAGATTGGAACCCAGACTTGGATGGCGGAAAACCTGAATTACTATGACAAGAACAATGCTAATTTGCAGAAAAGCACCTGGTGCTATGAGGATGTTGAAGAAAATTGTGAAGTGGGCGGCAGGTTCTATACCTGGGCTGCAGCCATGAACCTTGATCCCAAGTACAATTCCAATTCCGCATCGGCAGCGGGTGTTATCAAGATTCCGCATCAGGGGCTGTGCCCCGCGGGTTGGCATATTCCCAATACAGGCGAGTTTAGCATTCTTAGAGAGTACGTGGTTATGATGGAAGGGGGTGGAAAGGTTGACTTTAATGATGGCTCCGGACAGCTGAAGTCCGTGCTTGGCTGGCATGATTTGAAAAGTCCCTTTATTACGCCCCGAGATCCGTATGGATTCTCTGCAATTCCCACTGGAGCCTACTACGGTTCTCATAGGGATCCGGATGGGCAATTCAGCCGGTATGTTTTTGACGATGCCAGTTACTATGCCAACTACTGGTCTGCTTCAGAGGGCAAAAAGGCCACGGGTGCTGTCTACTGGTTCCTTGAGTACGGCAGTAGTACCTTTGATTATCACGACGCCCAATACAACGACAAAGACAGAGGCTACTCCATTCGTTGTATAATAGATTAATAGAATTAAGTTTTTAAAGGATGATTGCAATGAATAAGTTCGGTATTGCTAGTTTAATCTCTATTGCAGGCGCTGTATTTTACGCCTGTGGTGATTCCACGTCTTCAAATTCCACAATGGACTTGCCTGGGGATCAGGAAACTGTTACCGAGGTCGGCTCAGTGTATGAACTGGGAAAATGCAAGGACGACCGAAAAGGAACCATCATCTTTGTCAAGAACGAGAATAGAGAGTATGTCTGCTATTCTGGAAAATGGTCCCCTCTCGATGAAATCGGTTCTGTCGAGGAATCTTCTTCCAGCGTTCAGAAGGATGAACAATCGTCAAGTTCTGAAAATGGAAAATCCTCATCAAGCGTAGACAAGGATGATTCTTCGTCTAGCCAGGATGAGGGTGGATCTTCGTCAAGTCAAGATGAGGAAAAGTCCTCGTCCAGCCAAATGAAGGATGATGCTTCTTCAAGCAGCCAAAAGGAAGATACTTCTTCGAGTAGCCAGAAAGATGAACCTTTGTCTAGCTCCCAGGATGTGGAGGACAACCCGGAAGTCAAGGACGATGTGTCCTCTTCCAGTGAACAGAAAGAGGAATCTTCATCAAGTGTCAAGAGCGAAGAATCCGCTTTTTTCAAGGATCCTCGTGACAACCATGTGTATAGGATTGTAAAAATCGGCAATCAGACCTGGTTTGCCCAGAATCTGCAATATGCAGGTCCTGTAGGAAGCTCCCGATGCCATTCCGACGATTATATACAATGCGATGTCTACGGTCGCCTGTATCAAAGGGACAAGGCCATGACGGCGTGCCCCACAGGCTGGCATCTTCCTTCTCTTGATGAATGGAAGGTTCTTTTTGAATATGTGGGCGGAACCAATGTTGCTGGCATCAAGCTGAAATCTAGAAGCAACTGGGTTCTACAGGAAAACTTTGAAAAGTACGCTGGAATAGATGAGTACAATTTCTCAATATTGCCTGCTAGTTTTGCTACGTCAACTGGAGTCTACGGATCGACAATCAAGTATGACTCCCATCTTTGGACATCCTCCGTTGATGCTGATGGCTATAACGTGATGGTCTATTTCTTGCATAGCATGGGTGGCGTTGGGATGAGCAGTGTCTCCGAAAATCTGTACTATTCTGTCCGCTGCCTTCAGGATAACTAGTTCTGCATAATCTTTATCTAGAGGTTTTATTATGAAGTTTGGTTTTGGGAAAAGTTTGATGACTGCTTGCTTGGCGACTTTTGCCACGTCGGCATTGGTTGCTTGCGGTGGCGACTCCAGCTCTTCTGCGGAATCAGGAATTTCCAGTGATTCCGGCCCGAGCGAAGAAGAAATTGCCCAGCGTTGCTATGAAAAGTTCGGTACGACGGAAAACGATACCTGGGCAGAAACCTTATCAGGAAACGAATTCATTAGCAAGCAGGTTTGCGAAAGCATTTCGGAATACATGAGCTATCAGCTTGCTTTCTATGCAAGGTGTACCTCAGCGAACTACAATTCTGCAAAGAATCGATTTGATGTCGAGGTCATTACAGAACAGAAGTATATGCATATCTGGGCGGAGATGGATGGTTGCAGCTATAAGCTGGGTACCGATGGTGACATGGAACCGCTCATTGCTAAGGGTCGCCAGTGGACTTTGGATGACTGCCTTTGCAAGGAAGATGCTGAAAAGACTCTCTATCGAGAAATCATGCCCGAGGAAAAGGTGGAGTCATCTAGCTCTTCCGAGAACGTGGAATCCAGCTCTTCTAAGGATGTATCCTCCTCCAGTGTCCTGAACGGCAGTGCCGGAGTTGATGGATCCAGTTCCTCTATCGAAAAGGTCTCCAGCAGCAGCCAGCCTGCAGTAGGCGAATTTGTGAAGATTGGCAACCAGGAATGGATGACTAGGAATCTCGATGTAGATGTGGAAGGAAGTTCCTGCTACAATGACAAGCCGGAAAATTGCGAAAAATATGGTCGCATTTATACATGGTCCATGGCCATGGACATTGACATTTCCTACGACAGAAAGAAGTACGGTGAGACTAAGGAACCTCACCAGGGAATTTGCCCCGAAGGTTCACACTTGCCAAGCCATGAGGAATGGAAACAACTGAATGAATTCATCAAGGCAAATCCGGAATACCTGACCTATTTCCAGAACCAGTACGGCGGAGCCTACGATTACAAAGGTTTCTACAGAAGTGTCGGCTCCGAGGTGACTTTTATAAGTTCTACAGAATACGATGTATCTGGATCATCATCCCTCTACGAATATGCCTGGCTTTGGTACATTCACGACAACCACATCTATTTTTATAAAGATAACGGTCATAAATACACTGGCGCCTATGTCCGTTGCGTAAAGGGCGAACTCTCTCCCAACACAGTTCCGTCCTCGTCATCTGGCAATGCCACGCCGGTTCTCGAAGTAGCCGAAGGCTGTAACGACTATGGCTACAACAGCAACTGGGAATACCTGAATCCGGATGTGGAATACGGCTGCATCTTTGACGAACGTGATAGCCATTATTACAAGACTGTCTATGTGGGCGATCAGCTGTGGATGGCCGAAAACCTGCGCTATGAGGCTACCGTCGGTAGTTCCTGGTGCTTTAACGATGAACTAGACGAATTCGGCGATTGCAACGAGTATGGTCGTTACTATGGCGGCAACGCCATTGCTACAGACGACCCCATCTGCCCCGAAGGTTACCGTGTACCTAGCCAAAGTGATGTAAACAAACTTATTGAGTACATGAAGAATCAAGAAGCCGGTGTAGAAATTTTCATGGCAAAGACGGATCTGTGGGATCTGCCCAACGAAAACGCATTTGAAGGAAACAATGCTACCGGACTTACTATGCTGCCGGGCGGCCTTCGTGGCTACGACAACGGACGTTTCTATGAGACCGGCGTTTACGCGGACTATACCCACCGATTCCACATGTGGTTAAGCGACAAGTATAACGGCCTTGTTGGCAACTATACCTTCTTGTTTAGCAACATTACCCAGTGGGGCAGCTCTTATTCCATTACTGATAAGGAACGTGGCTTCGGTATTCCCGTCCGTTGCATTAAGGAGTAGCTTTGAGTTACACCGGCGTCTTGCTTTTTTCGCCGGCGATTTCGCGCACCAGGCGAGGCACCAGATAGCCGGGAAGCTTGGTGCGGATTTCTTCGATAAGGGCCTTTGCCTTTTCGTCGCTGACTTCGTAGTGGGCAACACCCTTGGCGTGGTCCAGCTGGTGCAGGTAGTAGGGGAGGACTCCCTGCTCAAAGAGCTTACGTGAAAGCTTGGTCAGGGTGTCCGCGTTGTCGTTTACGCCCTTCAGCAGAACGCTCTGGTTCAGCAGCGTCCAACCGCTGTATCTCAGCTGACCGAAAATTTCCATGCTGCTTTCGTCCAGTTCGTCGGGATGGTCCACATGGCTTACCAGCACGCAGTCAAATCGGGCGGGGAGGTCTCGCAGGAATTCGAAGTGCTGCTGCACCAGGTCGGGGCGCATTACGGGCAGACGGCTGTGGATGCGAAGTGTGGTCACGGAACCATGGTCGCTAATGGCTTCAATGAGGCTCTGCAATTTTGCGGGCGATAAAGTCAGCGGGTCGCCTCCAGACAAAATCACTTCCCAGATATCGGTGTGTGTGTCCAGCCAGGAGCCGACCTCGGCTGCAATATTCGGAGAACTTTGGAAGGGGTAGTTCCTGCGGAAGCAGAACCTGCAGCGGACACCACAAGTGGCGGTCGTTACGATAAGGGCTCTGCGGTCGTATTTCTGGATGACGCATTCGCTCTTGCCTGCGTCCAAGTCGCCGACTGGGTCCATGACGAAGCCGGGAATGTCGGCATATTCTTCTTTCGTGGGGAGCACTTCCCGCAATAGGGCCGCCGGTTCCTTGGCGTTCTTGATCAGGTCTGCGTAATGCCTGGAACAGCAGAAAGGGAACGAGGGGGCGTGGTCCAAGTTGGCCAGATAGGGCGTATTTGCAATCAAAGTCGCAAAATCCGGGCCTAAATAGTCCAAAAAGTCAGAAATTTGTGTGAATACAAAAGCGGGGTGTTCCATTATATTACTAAATTTAGAAACATAAAACACAAAAAGAGGATAATATGGGTACTGTAAGCACCAACGAATTCCGCAAGAAGCTCAAAATCATCGTCGACGATCAGCCGTACGAAATCATTGAAAACCAGTTCGTGAAGCCGGGTAAGGGCCAGGCTTTCAACCGCGTTCGTATCAAGAACCTGGTTAACGGCCGTACTCTCGAACGTACCTGGAAGAGCGGTGACACTGTTGAAGAAGCAGATGTGACCTTCACCGAAATGACTTATCTCTACAATGATGGCGAAACCTGGTTCTTCCTGGACAACGACACTCAGGAAACCATGGAAATCCATAAGGAAAGCATGGGCGGCTGCGAAATTTGGCTCCTCGACGGTGCTACTGTTGAAGTGACCTGGTGGAAGGACCCGAAGTCTCTGGCTACCATCCCCGTCGAAGTTATTCCGCCGACCTTCGTTGACCTCATGATCATCGACGCTCCTCCGGCTGTCCAGGGCAACACCAGCGGTAACGTTCTCCGTGAATGCACCGTTGAAACTGGCGCTAAGGTCATGATTCCGCTGTTCATCGAAAACAATACCAAGATCCGCGTGGATACCCGCGACGGTTCTTATTTGGAACGTGCCAAGTAATTCGTCGGGATGGTAACCTCCGATAACTTGGCACTTCGTCAGGTAAGGAGAGCGTACTTTCAGACTGAATCAAAAAGCCCCCGTGATAAACGAGGGCTTTTTTGTTTAGGTTCAATTTTATGTGGTGGGGCTTGAGAGGTTATTTCAATGCGGTGCGGAATGCTTTGGCTACGGCATCCGGATTGTCGGATTTCAGCCAGCTTAGGGTTTCTGTTCCGCGATAGCTCCAGGCGAAGATGTTGTCGATGGCGGCCTTGCGGCTTTCTTCGACGGCGATGGCGAGGTCGTTTTCACGGCCTGCTTCGATTTGATAGGCCTTGATCCACATCTGCACGTCTTTGCCGAATTGCTTGGCGACGTCGGTCAACTTGCGGGCGGTTTCGGCGTATTTTTCGCGGACCCATTCCTCGGTAGCTCCCTTTTCCCAGTAAGGGTCGCTGGCCACTTCGTCTACGGATTCCAGTCGGGCCACCTTGCTCCAGTCATCAAGGCCTGCAGGGAACCAGGGGGGCAGCATGCAGACGCAGTTGCGCTTGCCGCGGGCGTGAACGTCTTCTGTCATTTCCTTCAGGAAGTCAATAAGGCTGTCTTCGCGGAACTGAAGGACGTCTCGGGCTTGATCCTGCTGCATTTCATCAAAGGGGGCGGCGGGCATATCGTAGCCGAAACGTTGGCGGAACTTGGCGCAGCAGACGGGGCAGCGGCAACTCCAGTTGCTGAGACCGCCCTTTTCGAAGTAGAAGTGGGGCTCATCCCAGAAGATGGTGTCTACGGCGGTGTTGCAAACGGTTTCAATCCACTTGTGCATGTATTCGCTGAACTTGGGATTGCTGGGACAGGCTGCAACCTTGGGTTTCCCGTCTAGAGCAACCTGGCACATACTGTGGTCGCGGGCGGTCAATTCCGAATAGGCTTCTCCGCCAAACACGCGGCCGATTCCCCAGGGGTTCACGTAGACTTTCAGTCCGAGGTTGGCGGAACTGTCTACGATTTTCTTCATGGTGCCGTAATAATACTGCTGGTCTTCTTCACTCCAGGTGTGGAGTACTGCGTTGAATCCTGCGGCCTTGATGTCGGCCATGTCGGCAAGAACATGCTTAGGGGAGCGCACGCCAAAGTAGCTTACGCCTTTTACTTTTACTTCCATCATTTTCTTTAAGGTCTGACTTTTTAAGTCGGATGAAAAAATCTAATTGTTACTGGCCCATTGGGGGGATCCGTTACGGACCAGGACTAACTCCAGTGTCTTGTGCCATTCTTCTTCGCTGACCGGCTTGCGGATCCAGTAGAAACCGTTTTCTTCGCAATCCTTGTCGGGGAGGGGCATGGAGTCGGGGACCAGTTCCACAATCCAGGATTCGGGGATGCCGTCGTGAAGTTTCTTGCTGAAAATCAGGTTTTCGGCCTTGGGGCGGTCGGCATGGTCCAACACGATGAGGGCCGGGGATTCGCCAATAATCAGAGCCGATTCCAGAAGGTTCGTGGCATCTTCGATGGTATTGCAGGTGTAAAGGGTAGCATCTTCGGACAGTTCATCGTGCTCCAGCAGCCAACGGAATGTCCATTGGCTCAGCTTATCCAAGCTGCCTGGTGAAGACGGTGAAATGAAAAAAATGTGACCCATTGGCTAAAATGTAAAAAAAGATAAAGCAAATTGTTCCGAAATTGGCGATTTTCCTCCGTAAAAACTACATTGTTATTGGAATCAGGTATGAGGGCGGAGCCTGCGGCTCCCTTCAGCGGTGAGCTATGAGCCGTGAGCTAGATAATCGCGCCAAAGGCGCCTTACTTTGACTCAATACACATTGCTCGCAGCTCATCCTCTTTAACCTTTAAGCTATTCACTCTTCATTGTTAATTGCTATGCTCGATCTTGGTGAATTTCGTTTTATTGACGCTCTTTTGAAGGATGCCGCCCCCCTGGAGGAACGTTCTCCCGGTAGCCGTACTTGGCTCGGGGTGGGGGATGATGCCGCCATTTTTGACGGATGGCTTGCTACCAAGGACCTTTCCGTTGAAAACACCCATTTCCGTCTTGATTGGTCGACGCCGGAACAGGCTGTAGAAAAGCATATCGTTTCAAATGTTTCGGATATTTCCGCTATGGGCGGGCGTCCCCGTATCGCCTTGCTGGGGCTTTGCCTGAATCGTCATTGGTCTGACGAAATCAAGACTAGAGTGCGTGTCGCCCTGGCCGAGGGTTTTGCCAAACGTGGAATTACCTTGATCGGGGGTGATACCGTTTCTGGCGAAGAGGGGGTGTTCTCCACAACTCTTCTCGGCGAATTGGCCGGAAGTAAACCTCTTCTACGCTCGGCGGTACAGCCTGGAGATAACTTGTATGTAAACGGAACTCTGGGCAAATCTGCTGCGGGGCTCTGGCTTTTGATGAATCATCCGGAAGACCGCGAAAAATTCCGATCCCTGGTGGAGTATCATCTGGCTCCCCGTATTTGCGAGAGGGCGGGGGCTGAGTTGGTAGGTCTACTGAACGGTGCGTCTTGTGCCTGTATGGATATTAGCGATGGGCTTTCTTCGGAATTGAATCACCTGGCATTGGCTTCCAGGGTGTCTATTGAAATTGACGAACTTTCCCTGCCAATTGATCCTGAAGTGGCGAAAATGGCTGAATGTTATGGTGTGAACCCCCTGGATTTAGTCCTGAATGGAGGGGAAGAATACCAGTTGTTGTTTGCCAATTCTAGCCCAATAAGTATATTTAATGGATATAATGATGGATTAGGCAAGGTCTACAGGATTGGTGTTGCCCGTGAATGGTCCGGGAATGACAATGTCTGCATGCTTTGCAAGAATGGAGCTAAAATGCCTGTTAAACCGCAGGCTTGGTCGCATTTATGATAAATGGTACTAAAATGAATGTGGGTCAGCTGTTGCTGCGTCAAGGTGTGCTTGACGAAGATCAGTTGGCCCATGCCATGGCGGAACACAAACGCACTGGCCTTATGCTCAGTAAGATTCTTGTTCGACTGGGCATGGTTAGCGAAGATACGCTAACGAGCATTTTGGGTGTGCAGATGCAGTCTTCCACCAAGATGCGTATTGGTGAAATGCTGATCGCTCAAGGTTATATCACCGATGAACAGCTGAACAAGGCTCTAGAAACTCAGAAGACCACCGGTAAGCGTCTAGGTCGTACCTTGGTGGATCTGGGCTTTATGCCCGAAGAACGTCTTATTGAAATTCTTTCTAGGCAGTTCGAAGTTCCTTACGTAAAGCTGGATACGTTTAGCATTGACTCCGAGGCCTACACTTACCTGCCTGAAGATATGTGTAAGCAGTACAAGGTATGTCCTTTGTACATGCAGAAGGGTGAAGACGGAATGGGTCAGGCCCATAGCATCCTGACACTTGCTATGACGGACCCCACCAACATGCGTACCATCAGCATCATCAAGTTCAAGGTGAAGATGGACGTGGACGTGGTGATGGCTTCCGATGCCGATGTGCAGAAGGCCATCGAACGAGTCTATGCTGGCCATGGTGGCGGCACCGAAGAATCTTTGGCAGACCTTATCGGTGATTCCAAGGATGGTGAAGAACTTGAGACCGTGGAACGCGGTCAGGGCAACCAGGAAGAAGAACTGAGTGACGAAGAAGGTCGCCAGGTCGTTAAGATCGTGACCACCTTGATTCACGAAGCTATTGCCCGTAAGGCTTCCGATATTCACCTGGAACCTCAGGAAACCTTCCTGAAGCTCCGCTATCGTATTGACGGTGACCTGCAGGTCATGTCTCCTATTCCGGCTCGTCTGATGCCGCAGATTTTGTCCCGTATCAAGCTGCTTTCCAAGATGGATATTGCTGAAAAGCGTAGACCCTTGGATGGTCGTTTTACGGTGCGATACAAGGGTTCTGAAGTTGACCTTCGTGTGTCTTCTTTCCCCATCTCTCTCCGTAAGCGCGGTGTCTGCGAAAAGATCGTTATGCGTATCTTGAACCCCAACTCCGGTCAGTTCCCGCTGAAGGATATGGGCTTCGATCCTCGCGTGCTCAAGCAGTTTATCGACGCTATTAACGCTCCTAACGGCATTGTGCTTGTTACTGGTCCTACGGGTTCCGGTAAGTCTACTACGCTTTACGCATCTATTGGTGAAATTCTTGATAGTACTATTAACATTTCTACCATGGAAGACCCTGTGGAATTGAATATCGACGGCGTCAACCAGGGGCAGATCAACAATGCGGCCGGGTTTACGTTTGCCGCGGGCATTCGTGCCTTGCTCCGTCAGGACCCTGACGTGATCATGATCGGTGAAATGCGTGACCAGGAAACTTCTTCAATGGCTATCGAAGCCGCATTGACGGGTCACTTGGTCTTTAGTACGTTGCATACAAACGATGCTGCTGGTGCATTCCCCCGTTTGCTGGAAATGGGACTGGAACCCTTCCTTGTGTCTACCGCTATCAAGGGCGTGTTGGCTCAGCGACTTGTGCGTCGTATCTGTAAGTTCTGTAAGGAACCGTATGAAATTTCCGAATCCCTCCGCGAAGAATTGCACTTGTCTCCGGATATGCAGTTCTATCATGGTAAGGGTTGCGATAAGTGCGACGGTTCTGGTTACAAGGGTCGTGCGGGTATCTATGAATTCCTGGTGCCTAACGAATCTGTTCGTAACTTGATCATCAAACGTTCTTCCGGTGACGTGATTAAGCGCGCCGCTATGCAGGAATGCGGAATGATTACGCTTCGTATGGATGGTATTTCCAAGGCTCTGCAGGGTATTACAACTCTGGAACAGGCTCTGGGTGCATCTACTGCCGACGATTAATAGTTCCGTAGATGTATTGCAAAACTTAGATGTCGGGACCCATGGGTCTCGACATTTTTGCTATCTTGCGAGTCCTAAAAAGTCAGGAGAGGTAAATGGCAAATATTGTGGACAATGGTGTGTTGGACCGGGAACTGAATCCGGAACAGGCTGCTGCAGCCAAGAAAATCCAGGGACCCATGCTGATTCTCGCTGGTGCTGGTTCGGGAAAAACCCGTTGCATTACCTATAAGATAGCCCATCTCGTTTCTGCCCACAATGTGGAGTCCGATCGTATTTTGGCGGTGACCTTTACCAATAAGGCCGCTCGCGAAATGAAGGAACGTATTCACAAGCTTCTGGATTGCAGGATGAGCTTCAGCTGGATGGGAACTTTCCATTCTGTTTGTCTTCGTCTGCTGAAACTTTGCCTGTCCAAGGAATCCGTAGTGGCCGCTATGGCCGGCTCGGGGGGTAGGTGGTACGACGGTAACTTCTCCATTTATGACGATGATGATCAAAAGCGTATCCTTAAAGAAATTCTTAAGGCTGACGGTGATGAAAATGTGGAAGCCGCTGATGTAAAAAAGGCTCACGCCGCCATTTCCAAGTTCAAGAATTCTATGATGGTGGTAGGGAACAGTACCTTGTTGCAGACTCCGGAAGTGGCTCGCAACAATGCTCAGTACCCTGACGAAGAAAAGTACGCCCGCTATTATACGGAATACCAGAAGAAACTTCTGGAATCCAATGCCATGGACTTTGACGACTTGCTGTTCAATACGGTGCTCATGCTGCAGAAGTTGCCCAATTTGGCGAATCAGCTGGCTACCCGTTTTCAGTATGTGGTTGTGGATGAATATCAGGATACCAACGATGTGCAGTATGAACTGCTGAAGTTGCTGATGAATGAACAGCACAATGTGACTGTGGTGGGCGACGACGACCAGAGTATTTATGGCTGGCGTGGTGCCAACATCAAGATCATCCGTAATTTCCATCGCGACTTTGCTCCGGTGACAATCGTCAAACTGGAACAGAACTACCGATCCACATCGAATATTGTCAGAGGCGCAGGGTCTGTGATCGCTCACAATATCCGTCCGCAGGAAATGCAGAAGAACGTGTTTTCCAAGCAGGAGGCGGGTGAACTGATTCATGTTCGCCACTTTATGGACGATCGCTCCGAAGCTTCTGCCATTGCCGATACTATTGCCAAGGCCGGTCCTGAATCGTATGCCAAGACTGCGGTCTTCTATCGAACAAATTCCCAGTCCCGTTCTCTTGAAAAGGCTTTGAACGATCGACGCATTCCTTCTGTGATTTTTGGTGGAACGCGATTCTGGGACCGCAAGGAAATCAAGGACATTATTGCCTATCTGCGCGTATTGGCCAACGAACGTGATGACGCCGCCTACCTCCGTGTTATCAATACGCCTCCTCGTTCCATCGGTAAGACGACTGTGGAAACGGTCCTGGAAAAGGAACGTAATGGGGAAGGTTCCTTCTGGGAAAATCTGCTGGCCGAAGCCAATGGCCTTGGACGTACGGCTCCCAAACTTAAGGGATTTACAGACTTGGTTCTCGGTTGGAAGGCTTTGGTGGCCGCAGGCGAGACTCCGCTGCCCATCCTTGCCGAAAAGATTATCAATGACGTTGGCTATAAGGAATTCCTCCGTAAGGAAGATGAGATTACTGCTGACGAAAGAATCGCTAACTTGGATGAAATGGTTAACGCCATCCGTGAATTCGATGAAGAACATCCCGGTGCTACTTTGGATGCGTTCCTCCAGGATATTTCCCTTTTGACAGATGGCGACAAGAAGGTGGATTCTTCTAAGGGACAAGTTACCCTTATGACGATTCATATGGCCAAGGGCCTGGAATTCAATACGGTTCATATTGCGGGTTGCGATGAAGAAATTTTCCCGTTGATCCGAATGTCTTCCATGATGTCTGGATCCGAGATGAATGAACAGATGGAAGAGGAACGTCGACTGTTCTATGTGGGATGTACCCGAGCCGAAAAGAAGCTGTTCCTGTATCATGCGGAACGCAGGTTCTTCCAGGGGAATATCCGTCCCTTCGCCCCGTCCCGCTTCCTCAAGGAATTGGATCCGTCTGTTGTAGATTTTGTACCGTGTGAAGATTTCGGATTTGGTGGCGGTTTCAATAGCTTCAATCAGGATTACTCTCAGGGTGGTGGCTTCAGGGCTCCTCGCATGGGAAATCCTCCTCCGCCCATTCCTCGTCGTCCGGGAGCCTCTGGTAGCTTTGGCAGTCGTCCCAGTTCCGGTAGCTTTGGTGGCCGCAGTTCCGCACCTTCTAATTTCGGTTCACGCGGCTTTAGCGGTGGATTCAGTCGCCCTGGCGCTGTTCCCGATTCCATTCGCAAGAACGATAAGCGCATTGTCTACCGCAATCCGGTTTCTGTTCCCAAGCCTGCTCCTGCGGCACCCGCAGGCCCCCGTGTGGTGTACGACGAATTCAGCGAGAATCCGTTCCACCAGGGAGCAAAGGTTCGCCACATCAAATACGGTATCGGCGTGGTTCAGAAATCCTACGGAACTGGAGACAACGCCCGAGTGGACGTCCGCTTTGGAGACGGTGTCACGAGAACCATTATCCTGAAGTACGCATCGTTGGAAGTGGTCTAGAGGGTGAACGATTAACAGTTAATAGTGAAGAGTGAAGAGTGGATGGTGGGCTGTGAGGGTGTGTCATCCCGAGCGAAGTCGAGGGGTCCAGGGACTTAGATACGAATTATGAGTTAAAGTAAGGCGCCTTTGGCGCGATTATCTAGCTCACGGCTCACAGCTCACGGCTCATAGCTCACAGCTCATAGCTCACAGCTGAAAGGAGCCGCAGGCTCCGCCCTTCTCACTCTTTTTACCGTCTACTACCGCCTTCCAACCGTCTACTTCCTACTACCTACTATCTACTTTTTTCTACATTGTTCCTGTATTTGATAAAAAAGAGGCTTTTATGCTTGAACGTGAAGAAGTATTGAAATTGGCTAAGCTTTCTCGCCTGAGTGTTTCTGAAGAGGAAATTCCGGCTCTGAAGGGTCATCTTGACAAGATGCTGAACCAGATGGAAGCTTTGAAGGCATTGAACCTTGCCGATGTCGAACCTATGACTGGTGTCGAAAATGGTGCTACCATTCTTCGCGAAGATGTTCCCATGCAGGGTTTCACCCTGGAACAGGCTTTTGCAAACGCTCCGGCCGTAGAAAACGACCACTTTGCTATTCCCAAGGTCATTGGCGGTTAATCTCTTCGATTTTTAGTCTATGACCGTGCATTGCATAGTTCCTGCCCGCATGGGGTCGTCTCGTTATCCCGGGAAACCCCTGGTCAAGATAGCTGGCAAGGAAATGATTGTACGCACCTTGGAACGGGCCCGTGATGCGGGCTGTTTTGGGACGGTGGTCTGTGCTACTGATTCTGAAGTCATTGCCGATGTAGTGACTAGGGCTGGTTTTGAATGTGTCATGACCGGTCCTGCCCAGACGGGGTCTGATCGTGTGGCTGAGGCCGCTTGCAAGCTGGGACTTGACCTTGTGGTAAACTTGCAAGGGGATGAACCGCTTGTGGAGCCTGCTTTGCTGGCTCAGGTGGCTAGGGAACTGGAATGTCATCCTGATTGCTGGGTGACGGTTGCCTGCCCCCTTAATCCTGCCGAACATCACTTGAACACCGTGGTGAAAGTCCTGGTGAAAGATGGTGTGGCTCTTGATTTTACCCGTGATGTAGACGAGCGATGTCTCGCCACAGCAGATCAGTTATCTGCGGAGTGGTTCCAACATCAGGGTGTATATGCTTATTCTCGGGCTTCCCGCGATGAATTCGCAGCTCTTCCTCAATCCGGCGTTGAATTGGAACGCTCCTTGGAACAGATGCGTATTATTAATTGCAGGACCATACGCATGGTTAAAAGTCCTTATATCTCCATTTCTGTAGATGTACCATCGGACGTGGCTGCCGTAGAGGCTCGTCTAGTCCCTTGATTTTTTAGATTCAGACCCTCGCCTTACGAGAGTTCTTATGAACGGACCAGAAAAAAAGATGGTTTTTCTGTCTTTTGTCCTTTTTGTCATGGGAATCGTTTACCGATTCTTGCCTTGGGGACTTCCTTCGATCGATACGTTCCAGGTCGGAGATCCTGTAGTCATCGCGAATGTTGAAGATTCAACTCATGGGGAATTACGCGGAGAACCGGTTGAAAAAACGGTTTTTGTTGCAGACAAAATAAAAGACAATTCTCAAAAAATGTCCAAAAAGAAGCCGCCAAAAGTTCAATTTCCCATACCGATCAATTCGGCGGATTTAGATATGCTTTGTGCCTTGAAGGGGGTTGGTCCGAAGCTTGCCGAAAAGATTATTGCCCAAAGAGAGTCCTCTGGCCCCTTTAAAAGTGAAAAAGACCTGAAAAAAGTGCCTGGAATTGGCAAGAAAAAGTTGGAGACCATACTGCAAGGGGTAATTTTTGATTAATTTTTTTAATGGAAAACTTTTTGTAAGTCATTGATAGTATGAGTGATAAGAAATTATACATGGGTATCGAGGTGGCTGACGCCTCCCTGAAAGTTGCCGTTTTTGATGTGGATGAACGCCGCGTTCTGAAGACAGCTATTCTCGAGACTGAAACCAGCCCTCTGGATGACGTTTTTGCTTTTGAATCCGTCCTCGAAGGTTGGATGGAATTTGCGAAGATTGAATCCGTAGATGCAGTTTCGGTTACCGTTCCTGCATTCAGGTCTATTGTCCGTCAGGTGTTTGTTCCGGCTGAGGCTGCCAAGACTCTGGACGAATACCTGAAGTGGTACGTTTCCCTGATTACGAATGCTGATCCTGGTGCCTATATCATCGATTACCAGGTCTTGAGCGGAAGCGAATCGCTGGGCTTTACCGTCATGCTGATTGCGGTCCGCCACCAGTGGGTGGACAACATGCGCAAGGGCTTCCGTAACAAGTCCCTCGCACCGAAGTCCCTGGACGTGGATGTTCTTTCTGTAATGAACCTGATGGCCTTTGCAGAAAACATGACTGAACTGGAATGCGTTATTAAGGCTGACTACGCCGGTGTGACGCTGATTTGGCTCACCAAGGATAATCTGCAGGCCCTGCGTTGTGTCTCTACTCTTCCCCTGGTAAACAAGACTAAGGAAGAAGCTTACAAGATCCTTGTCGAGGGCATTGTCGAACAGATTAAGGTTGCCCAGGAAGAAAATTCTGCCATTGTCACCAAGAATGTCAATCTTTGCGGTGAAATGGCTCTGGACCCCGAATTCATGGTATGCCTCAGAAAGGCTCTTCCGGATTGTCTGCTCACATCCATGGATTCTTTCTCCAACATTAGACTTCCGGTGGAAGCTGAAGATTCCGCTGCCGTATTGAGTTGCGCCGGTGCCATTGGTGCTGCCCTTTACGCATTGGAGGGTGTATGATTCATTTGAACTTGATTGATGCCGCTGAACGACTGACTGTGGTCGAGTCCGTTTCTCCGGTTCACGTTACCAGTATCGACGAACTGAAGAAGAAGAGCCGCAAGAAGGCTCTTACGGTTGCCGTTGCCGCTCTGTTTGCCATTGTTGCTTTCAGTGCCTTCCTCAGCATTTGTGGCGTTCCCGCTCCTCTGCAGGGTATTTTCCCCGAGGCTTACTTGTCTCTGATTGGTGCCGAAGATGCAAGCCGCACCGCACTTGTCATGGGCAACGGACAGCGGACTTCCGCAGGTGGTTCGTTGGAAGCTCAGGCTGCTGCACAGGCTGCCGCCCTGCGTTACCGCGACAATATGACCGCCAAGCAGGTCGTGGGTGAAATCAATCCTCAGGCTCTGTTTAACAACAAACGCACGGATTACAATTCCTACCTGCCTCTCGAAAAGGTTTCCTTCCAGAAGTCTTCTCTGGGTCAGTTCGTTGCTTTCATGAATTCGGCAACTCCCGAAGACGTGGGCTTCTCTGACTGTATCTACCAGGCTCCCAACTACTTCTATGTTCGTGGTGTGGCTGCTAAGCCTGCTTCTCAGCGCAGCTTCCTGGATCGCATCAAGACGGTTAGCTCCAACTTTAGGACTCCGCCTCTGCCGGAAAACGCTCCTGCAACCGACATTACCGCCTTCGGTCAGTACAACGTAGAGAATGTTAACCTGAATTCTGTCAACAAGTTTGTTTCCGCTGCTGAAGTTGCCAACGAAGTCAAGGCTATAAAGACCTTGGGCTCTACCAACAAGGTAACGTTCAATGGATTCGAAAAGCCTGTTGTTGAAGATTTCGGTGTCTACAAGCGTTTTACCTATCAGGTAACTACTTCTGCTGACTTTAGCGATCTGCAGGCATTTGTCGCTGCCTTTAGCGCATCTCCCATCCGCATGGGCGTTCCGTCTGTAGAAATGAAGTTTGCAAGAAAGGACTTGCTGACTGCCATTCGTTTCGAAATGTTCGTGATTCCGTAATTGGGTTGAACTCATGCCCATTCGCATCACAGGTGGAAATCTGAGGGGACGCAATGTTCCCTCTCCGGACACATCAAAAACTAGACCTACAGCCTCCCGCACGAGGGAGGCCCTCTTTAATATTCTTCAGGGCGTAGAAAATTTCCGTATGCTGGATCTGTTTGCGGGAACCGGTATCATGGGAATCGAAGCCTTGAGTCGTGGCGCCGCCAGCGTGATTGCTGTAGAAATGGCTCATGTGCAAGCCCGCCTGGTGCAACAGGCTTACAAGGCCTTGAATCTTGAATCGAAGTTGACTTTGCTGGAAAGCAATGCCCTGACTTTGTCCAAGGAAACCTTTTGCAAGGAAGAAGGCTTTGACCTGATTTACGCCGATCCTCCTTTCAAGAATATGGATTACCCGGATTTGCGCCCTTTCGTTGATTGGCTGAATCCTGGTGGCGTGGCGGTGTTCGAGGCTCCCACCAAGAATTTACCGGCCTGGGTCAAGGAATCCGAAGAAGCGGGTGAGGCCTCTGTCCGAAAGTATGGCGAATCCTCCCTGGTCATTTTCCGCAAGGCTCTTTAATTGGGGTAGAAATGTCCGAGAAGAATGTTGCTACATCTAGAGTGGCGGTCTTTGCGGGATCCTTTGATCCCTTTACTTTAGGTCATTTGGATATCGCAGAAAGGGCCTGCAAACTTTTTGATGAATTGTGGATACTGCTGGCGGTAAATACCTCCAAGAAGTATATGCTGGCTGGAGACTGCCGTGAATCTCTGGTACGGGAAGCTGTTGCCCATTTGCCCAACGTAAAGGTGGCTTCCTACGAAGGTCTTACTGTAGACTTCATGAAGTCTGTCGGGGCCCAGTTCCTGGTTCGCGGAATCCGTAACGGTATGGACCTGGATTTCGAGCAGAGCGTCTCCTGGAACAACAAGGTGCTTTACCCGGATTGCGAAACCGTGCTGCTTTCCAGCAAGCAGGAACATCTGGCTATTAGCAGTACCGTGGTCCGTGAAATCGTAAAATGTGGAATCGCTGATACCGCTGAAGGTGTCGAGACTTTAAAGAAGTTCCTGCCCGAAAATGTAATTCGGTTTATCACAAAGTCAGCTGTGTGAATTTGCTATTTTTCGTAGTGAAAATTCTTTCGACAATTTATTGAATAGGTAATGTGAAATGCGACCGTTTAGTTTTTTGCCTAAGGTTTTGCGAGTTCTGCTCCTGATCAACGCGGGTGTTTTTGCCGCAGCCTTTGTTCTGGGTGGTGTGCTAGGCTTGCAATTGAACATTCCCGGTGTTGGACCGGGCAATCTTCGCGACTATATCACTTATTTTGGCGCCTATTTCCCCACGGTTCCGTACGAAGCCTGGCGCTATGTGACTTACATGTTCGTCCATGTGGATTTCTGGCATTTCCTGTTTAACATGCTGATGCTCTGGATGTTCGGTTCCGACGTGGTGGACATGATGGGTTCGAAACATTTTACGGGCATGTACATGTTCTGCGGAATTTTTGCTGCAGTGTTCAGCCTGGTTATGTGTGTACTGGGCCTGACCAATAATCCCATTATCGGAGCCTCTGGCGCCTTGATGGGGCTGTTCGTGGCCTACTATAAGTTCTTCCCCAACCGTGTGATTCTCATGTTCATGTTCTTCCCCATGCGAATCAAGTACGCCATGTGGTTTATGGTAGGTATCGACGTGTTCATGGCTCCCTCCGGAGATGGCGTGGCTCACCTGGCTTATTTGGGCGGTGTCGTTGGTGGCTTTATCTATATGCATTTTTACGAACGTGGCTTTGGCAAGATTGGTGGTCTTGCCGACAAGTTTGAACGCGCCGCCCGCAAGGCCCGCGGCCCTAAGTTCAAGATGAATGACGGTGGCCGTGCGGAATCCAGTCGCAGTTCCCGCAAGTCGGACGAACCCTTGGAAGGTGAAGTTTTCTATGTAGACGAAAACAAGCGCATGGACGAAATCCTGAAGAAGGTGAACGAAAGCGGAATCAATTCGCTGACGGACTCTGAACGTAAATTCCTTCTGGATGCAAGCGAAAAGCTTCGCCGCCGTCGGTAGTTTTAAAAATGCGGGTCTCTGTACCCGCCTTGTTTTTTAAAGGTTGAACGAACTCATATGACTAAAAAAATTCTTGGTATTGGAGCTGCCCTGGTTGATGTCTTGGCCAATGTCAGCGAAGAATGGATGGCTGCACAGGGTGTTCAGAAGGGTGGCATGAATCATGTGGATTGGCCCCAGATGGAAAAGTTCCTGGGCGAGTTGAATAATCCCATTCGCGTTCCTGGCGGTTCTACCTGCAATACCATGGTGGGTATTTCGAAGCTGGGTGGCGATTCCGCCTTTATTAGCCGCGTGGGTGATGACGAACTGGGTCGACTGTTCCAGAATCATCTGAAGTCTCACAATGTGGAAAATCGTATGGGTCTTTCTGACGTGGCTACGGGTTGCGTCTTTAGCGCGGTGACTCCCGATGCCCAGCGTTCTATGTGGACTTTTTTGGGTGCGTCTAACGATATGAAGTCTGAGGATTTCTGCCCGGAACTGTTTGATGGCGTCTCCCTGATTCTTGCGGAAGGTTATAGCGCCTTCGATACCGAAAATTTCAAGAAGTGCTTTACCTTGGCCCGTTCCCTTGGTGTTGAAACCGCTCTGGATTTCAGTTCCTTTGGGGTGGTGGATGCCTGCCGCGGCTTGTTCGATGAACTCTTCGAAAAGAAGATGATCGATATCGTGATTGCCAACGAAGACGAAGCCTTCGCCTATGCCGGTGTCAAGGAAGAGGCCGCTCTTGAAGTTCTTGCCAAGAAGGCCAAGGTGGCTGTGGTTAAGATCGGCAAGCGTGGCGCCTTGATTGCCAAGGACGGCGTGGTGACTCGTGTGGAGGCTGGTGCTGCCAAGGCCATTGATACCACCGGGGCAGGCGACCTGTGGGCTGCCGGTTTCCTTTATGGCTATATGAATGGCTGGGATATGGATCGTGCCGGTAAGTTGGGTAGTGTTGTTTCTAACGAAGTGGTGCAGGTCATGGGTGCCATGATTCCTGAAGAGGGGTGGAAACGCATTAAGTCAACGGAATTGTAGTCTTTTTTACGAAAATTCGGCTGATTTAATCACTCTTTGTAAAAGACAGTTTACGGACTGTCTTTTTTTGATATATCTTTAGTGGTAGTAAAATTGTGTTTTGGAGGCTAAAATGAATCTGGCCAAAAAAGTTTTGTTTGTTGGAATGCTGCTGGGTGTGTCTGCCTGGGCTGACGAATCCATTTATGTTCGCAATGTGTGCGATACTTTGCTTCATAGTTCGTTTCCCAAGGTGACTTTGAAGATGGCCTATATGGATGAGACCTTGTGGAAAGGTAGCAAGGATTTGAAAACGGCTACTTCTGTCACGCAAACTCGTCATGAAGATATTTGGACTTTAAAGCCTTCTCGAAATACCAAGTACAATTTCCCGTATACGGTAACCGCTGCCTGTAGTGAAACTTATTCCAACGACTATAAGTATTACTCTTGGTTGAGTTCGAGTTCCTCTGGAAGGTGGGAGCAAGGTTCGAGTGACTATGCTACGGTTATTTTGGATATCCATGGCAATAAGATGAATGGTTATGATTCTACCAATACCAATAATCTTCTGGTGTTTGTGGAGGACGACTTTTCTGAAGATGGATCTTATCGTTCTGGAGAAATTCTTGCGTCTAAAACCTATGAATTCCAGTTTGACTGGTGGTATGCTTCTGTAGCCTATTACCATGTCACTAGAAGGGATACTGTTGTTAAGGGTGGTGAGACCAAGGTGACTACCGCAGGTAAGTATTACTTTGGTGAAAGTGTTGGCATGGATTCTGTAACGGTTGTTGATCAGGCTAAAAAGGCTGTTGCAATTCCGGATTCAATTAAGGACGTGACATTGCAAGTAGTTCATGGCATATTCATGGACGAACGGAAGATCGGGTTGAGTAGTTCTACCGAAAATGAAGCTTCATCTTCTTCCCCGTCCGCGGAGCCTGCATCTTCTGAAAATGAAGTTTCATCTTCTTCCCAGTCAGCAGAGCCTGCTTCCTCTGAAAATGAAGTTTCATCTTCTTCCCAGTCAGCGGAGCCTGCATCTTCTGAAAATGAAGTTTCATCTTCTTCCCAGTCAGCGGAGCCTGCATCTTCTGATGACGAATATGGTCTTACATCTATTGCAAACTTGAAGTCTGTTCCAAAATTCTCGGGAAGCCGTTTGCAGGTGCGCCGTCTAGATGGTTCCTTGGTTGCTCCTGGTGACGCCATGGTGCCTGGTGTTTACTATGTAAAGGGTGCCAATGGTATTTGGAAAAAGCAGATGGTTCTTCCGCGATAGTTCCAAAACTCAAATTCTTCAGTTTGCTATATTGTAAAACATGAAGAATTTGATTGCCTCTATTTTTGCAGTCGTCGTTCTTTCGGCGACTTTTCTTTTTGCCCAGGATTCCGCTGTGGTTGCACCTGTCGCCACTCCGGCTGAGCCTGCTGTTGTTGAACAGGCTGCTCCTGCAGAAGTTTCTGCCGAAGATGAACTGAAGCGTGAAATCGCTGTCCGTGATTCCGTGATGGCTGTTCGCGATAGTTCCTATTCTGTAGAAAGGGATTCCTTGAAGAAGGCTCTGGAAGTGGAACAGGCCAAGAGCGCCAACTGGGAAAAGAGCTACAATACTGCCAAGCAGAACAACGAAGTTTGCGCCCAGGCCTTGAGCGTTTCTATCGGCGTTAATGAAAAGAAGAAGGAAAAGGAAAATATGGACCGTCAGCAGGCCGCCATGATGACTTCTACTTCTTTTATGGGCGGTCTCGGTCTCGGTATGTTGCTGTTCTGGTTGATTTTCGACTAGAAATTTAAAGGGTGTCTGGAATGGTTCGTCTAAATTTTATCTTGATACCGCTGTTGCTTGCTGCGGGGATTAGCTGCGCCAAGAAGGGTGGCGATTCCCAGGAGACGTCAGTTCTTAGACCTCTTTCCCGAATTGAGCTGAAATCTGCCGAGATTTCTGCCTACATGCCTCAAAACAGGTTGCTGTTCTCTGTGGGCGATTCCAACAATATGGATGTCGTGGACTTGGCTGATCCGACGAAGCCTGTGGTTCAAAAAACATTCTCGCTTGATGGGGAAGCGACAAGTGTTTCTATTCATGGAAACTTGATTGCCTCTAGTTTGCTTGCGGACCCGGCTTGGGAAGATGGTTTTGTTGAGCTGATGCAGTACGTGGGGGAGCAACCTGAGGATTCGTCTGTGGTGGGGGGCGTCAAGAAAATCGGGACGTACAAGGTATGTAGTCATCCGGATATGATTACGTTTACCCCTGATGGAAAGGCGTTGCTAGTGGCTTGCGAAGGCGAACCTAGCGAAGATGGTAAAATCAATCCTCCTGGCGGTGTTGCCATTGTAAGTCTTGATGATGCCACCTTTATGGATATTTCTCCTGTGGTGACCGTGGTTCCTTTTGACGATGTGGATGTGGAACCGGAATACATTACAGTTTCTAAGGATTCTAAATGGGCTTGGGTCAGCTTGCAGGAAAACAACGCCATTGCCCGCATCGACGTGGTCGGCAAGAAATTGGATGGCGTGTTTGATTTAGGCTATGTGGATCATTCCAAGGCCGGGTTTGGACTGGATGCCATTAAGGATGGCAAGATCCGTATTGAAAATGCGTTCATTAGGGGACTCCGTCAACCTGATGGAATTAAGGCCTTCGAAACGGAAAGTTCAACTTTTGTCGTGACTGCAAATGAAGGTGCCGATGTCAAGAATTTTGACGAATCAAAAATTTGCGGCAATGAAGAAATGTGCAAGGTGAAATTTGGCTCCCGTTCCATTAGCGTGTTTGATGGTTTTTCGGGTAAGTTGATTTGGGATTCCGGAGATGCCCTGGAAAGGGAATTTGCCAGAAAGTATCCCAAATATTTTAACTGGAATTCCAAGAAGGGAAAACGTAAGGCTGATGCCCGCAGCGATGATAAGGGCTGCGAACCGGAAAATATTGTAATCGGTACTGTAAATGGCCGCCGTCTAGCCTTCGTTGGATTGGAACGGATGAGTGGTGTTGCTGTTTTTGACTTGACCAGCATTGGCACGGAGCATGTTGCTCCGAAGCTTGTTGAATATACCATGGATCCTGAAGATCGCGGTCCTGAAGGTATGCTGTTTATTGATGAGAAGAACAGCCCCCTTGTGGGAACTCCCATTCTGATTGTCAATTACGAATACAGCAAGTCGCTGGTGATTTATACTATCAAGTAGTTCGGGTTCCGTGGCCTAGAGAACGGATTCCGGCCAGGGATGCTTGGGGTATCTGCCGCGAAGTTCCTTGCGGACTTCGGCGTAGGTGTTCTGCCAGAATCCTGTTAAGTCCCAAGTTTTCTGAATGGTTCTGAAGTTTGGGGCAAGAATATCGTAGCGGACCTTCAACTTTCCGTCGGCAATTTTATGTTCGCCTCGCAACTGCATCAAGTCTTCGATGCGGGCGGAAACTTCTACGAGAACGCCTTCAGCACTTTGGGTAACGAGATTGCTGCCGGGGGTTCCCGGTTCCGGCGCTTCAACTTCCTGATAACTGTAGCGAGCTTTCTTGCCGTTGGGGAGAATGTAATGGTCGGGGAAGGTCTTGTGAAGCCATTGCAACATGGATCGTCCGAAGTAGTCTTCAAGAATGGCGCGGTAGCGGTCTTCGTTCAGGTCACGTAGTAGGAAGATGCCGTTGGCGAATTCATCAAAGATCAGTTCCATATCTTCTTCATTGAATTCAGGAAGGCTGAATTCTGGATACAGTTGTGCGGCCAGTCGCATCTTGATTAGAAGAGTCTGCAGATTTTCTGTAAGGTAACGCCCGGTCCAGTTTTCCTTTTCCAGCTTTTCTTTCCAGGCGCTGACGGTCAGTTCCTTTAGCTGATCAAGAACGGCGGGGGAGGCTTCCTGAGGGAGAATTTCCCGTTCGACTGTGCCGCGGATTTCCTTTCCGATAAAACGTTCCTGGCCACTACGCCAAATGAGTTCGTAGCGGGCTTCTTCGTCCTCGTTTTCTAGAAGACTTCTAGGAACGGGAACGTAAAGGTTTAGACGGAGTTCCGTCTTGGTGCCTGCAGCGGCGCCAGAGCTGGTGCGGAGCATGGTCATGGCCAGCAATGCAAAGGGCGGTTCCGGATGTTGCAGGCGGATGACATTCTGGTTGGGAAGCTTATAGGATCCGTTACTGGACGTGGGGGAGGCAAGCCTATCGGAGTAGGCCTTCATTAGCATCTGGATGGTTTCGGTTTCGTTGTCTGCGCTTTTCTTGAAGTTCTCCTTTTTGCAATAGTCTTGCAACTGTCGCAGCGTTAGTGAAACTTCGCGGGGAGTGTTGTTGCCGTGTCCAGAAGAATCGCCTGCCAACATCAGTAGGTTGGTGGGCTGCTTGTTCTTTTGCAACGTTTCTGTGCCGCCGTGAATCCATGCCATTGCAGACAAAGTTAAATTACTGATTCCTGCAGGCTTGGACTTGATTAAAACGTAAGCCAGCTGAACATCGGAAAGGGGGGACTGAACGGCCTGCAGACCCAATTCCGTAATTCCATTTTCGTCGACCATGTCCAATTCTTGCAGAAGTTCCTTCGCGACGATTTCTCGTTTTTCGGGAATAGCCGTCGGCAGAACCAATCCATTCTCGCCTCTAGTTCCTTCTCTCTCGTCTAAGAAACGTTCCAGTGCGGACTTCTGTAACAAGAATTCGGAAGGTTCAATTTGGGTAACTTCGGGAATGATTCCGCGGGGCATTCTGTTTTCTGATTCTTCGCTCCACAGTCGGATGCAGGCTCCGTTCTGTGTACGGCCTGAACGTCCGGAACGCTGGATGGCATTCTGCATCGAGATGGAGGCTGTGCGTAGTACGTTTACTTTCTGGCTGTCGTCGTATTCGGAAATTCGTTCCACGCCGCTATCTACCACGCCGCTAACGTTGGGAACGGTGATGGAGGTTTCGGCAATATTGGTGGTAAAGATGACGCGGGGGCGTTCCGTTTCTTCGAAGATTCTGTCTTGAACATCACGTTCCTGACCGCCATACAGATCTAGAAATTCTGCAGCATTGCCCATGGATTCTTCGGCTGCAGTGTGGCATTTAGAAATTTCGGCTTTACCGGGGAGGAATACCAGTGTGGTTTTCCAGACGTTGCTGCGGTACAGGGACTTGAGGGCCTTGACCACTTCACTTTCGAGGGAGGAACCTGCTAATGGGGTTTGATGTAAAATCTGGACCGGATAAAGAGGGTGTCCCAATTCCAGACATTTTACGCCTAGGGCATTTTCCATTTCTTCGCGATTCAGCTTTGCTGACATGACCGCAATTCGCGGAACTTTATCACTGTTCTTTTCTCGTCTTTCGTCTTTCGTCTGTAGTCTAAGCAGGTAGCTGAACAGCAAATCCATGTCCGACTTGCGCTCGTGGTATTCATCGAAAATAACCCATTCGGCGTCCATTTTCCCGTGGAGAAGTTCCTGCAGAAAGTTTCCGTAGGTCTGGAACAGAATGCGGGTTTCTGCGCTTTTGCAGGTGTCCTGTCTGAATTGATAGCCTACGGTCTTGCCACAAGGTTCGCCGTGTAATTTTGCGGAATACTGGGCCAGGGAAAGAGCAGCGATGCGTCGGGGCTGCAGTACTACCACACGACCTGTACAATGCTTCGAAAGGAACCAGGGAATATATAGGGACTTGCCGGAACCGGTGGGCGCTTCAACCAGTAGATTTCTGGTTTGGTCAATCGCTTCGATCAGTTTGGATTCTTCTTCGGCAATGGCAAGGTCTTTGTATGTTCGGAACATCTTGTTTCGTGCGGTTGAATTTTGAAGTCTGCTTTAAATGCTTATGAAAAAAGCGCGACCTTGATCGCGCTTAATCTTTATCCTTTAACCTTTAATCTACTAGGTCTTGGGGAAGCGGAGCTTTTCGCCGGTGGCGACATCGTTGTAAGGCTTCTTGCCGGCCTGGAACTTCTGGTTAATGACCAGGTTGTCGATACGACGGCGGAGGCCCTGTTCAGTCTTGCAGAAGAAATAGGCAACCTGTGTGGTGCCCGGCACCAGGAACATGGCCAACTTGTACTTTTGCTTGACGGCGTTGCGGAACAGCTTCAGGTCTTCCTTCTTGGGGATGACGTAGGTGGCGCCTTCCTTGACTTCGCAGATCATGTCGGCATCTGCCAGCAGGGCATGAGACTTCTGCTTGAGGGCGGCGAAGTTGGGCTCGGTTGCCTTCTTGATGGTTTCGAGACTGAATGCTCCACCACCTTCCTTGAGGGCCTTGCGGAGTCCGCGAATTGCGAAGACTGCAAAGACGATAATGACTAGTGCGATAAGATAGGGCCAATTGTTGGCAAGAAAGTCTAACATAAAAACCTCGGGTTTTCTCCTTGACGAAGCCAAAGATAGAAAAAATGAAATGTGTTTTTTTATCTTTGTACTATAAATTTGAGGATTTGTGAAGATAGTTTTTGCCCCATTACATTTTTTGGAAGCCTTGCTGCTTTTGTTGGCGCTTTTTTTGATGGTCCCGTCTGTTGGTGCTGTCTGTGTTGATGGGTCGATTATCAAGAAAATAGAACTGGGTGGTCTAGAACATACAAATGAACGCGTGGTGCTGCGTGAATTGCAGAATCGTGAAGGCGAACCCTTTTCTACAGAGAAATTTGAGTCTGAAAAATTAAAACTTCAGGATCTGGATTTATTCACGGAGATTTCCGCAAACTGTGAAAGTGCCGATAATGGCGGCGGGATGGTCCTTCATTATTCCTTCAAGGAAATTTTCCGCTGGATTCCCGCTCCGGCGGGGAAGACGACTGACCGCGACGGGCTCATGATCGGCCTTGCCTTGGCAAATCTCAATGTGCTTGGTGAGGACATTCGTGCCGAGGTCCAGTACCGTACTGCAATTGACCCGATTTTTGAAAGCAACGAATATGCCTTCTATGCAAGTTCGCCGTACTTGTTTGGACTCCCGGTGGGCTGGAATTTCGAATTCTTGCGGACCGATAGCTGGGATGACTTGCGTTCCTTTCAGGACGATAGCTACCTGGCCGATCTGGATGTAGAATATCAGGTGCTTTCCCGACTTTCGCTGCTGGGAACGGTGGCGGTTCGTTATTTGGAGAAGGCGGCGTGGCTTCCCGAAGCGGGCCTTGGCTTTGCCTTTGATTTCCGCGATAGTAAACTGGACAGCCGCAAGGGTGTGTATTTTGAGTACATGATGACTCACGTAGGCTATGGAGACGATCATGATGCTGATTGTACTGTGGAAAGCTGTGACGACATGGGCGGCGAGAACTACTGGGAACTGCTGACGGATGCACGCGCCTATTATACGGCATGGCGCTTTATTACTGGGGCTACGGCTCTTGTTCGTATTCGTCCAGGCGATGTAGAACGTTACGATTATTTCTATCATGGCGGAACCAATACCTTCCGCGGACATGAAGCCGACAGCAATAGTTTAGGCGTCCACGAGGCTCTTCTGACTTTGGAAGAACGTTTTGTGTTGCGCGAACGTAAGGCGGCTTCTCTCTGGGGAATCAATTTCTTCTATGGTTTGCAGCTGGTGGCTGGCCTTGATGGAAGTCTGCTTTGGGACAAAGGTTCGCCAAGCTGGAAGAACTATGAAGGTGCTGTTTACGGTGGCCTGCACTTGGTGATTCCCGCCTTGGACCGTGTGCGTTTTGAAGTAGGCTATAGCCCTGACCGTAAGGAACCTAAGTTCTATTTCGGACTTTTCGACAAGACGACTTCTGCCCGCTGGCGCAGTCGATAATTTCTTGATTTACGATTTATAAAAATTTTTTTATTTTATTTCAAAAAATTAGGAGTAGAAAATATGAACTTAAAATTTATCCTGTCCATTGGCGCACTTGCTTTATTTGCTGCCTGCGGTGATGATTCCTCTTCCAACTCTTCTGCAGATCCCGTAAAGAACGATGATCCCATGTCCATCTTCGAAGTCCGTAAGCCGGATTCCGTGAAGGTTTCCTATACCGACGAAGATGGCAAGCCTGCTTCTGAAAAATTCATGCAGCAGGATTGGATTTGCACTTTTAACTACGAAGGTGAAAATGGTTACTTCTACATTCAGTCTTCTGTAGACGAAGTGGAAATGCTCATGTCTGTTGTTCCGGTTTCCTCTGAAACTGAAAAAGCTGAACTTTATGTGAATGGTAAAATGGTGCCTGTTTCTAAGGCCGAGTATAGCTGGGGTGGAAACCATCATAACGATAACATCTCCTTTACCTACAAGGACAAGGTGTTCAAGTTTTACCACTCTTCCTTTGGCTTTGGATGGCGTTCTTGCCAGGAAATGGACTGTCTGCAGGTTTTCAAGGCTGACGGTGAAACTGAAATCAAGGATGGTTGCACTTCAGAACGCTCCTTGCCTGTTGTCTGTAGAAATGTTGATGAAAAGGGCCGCGTAAGTAGCTTTGATGATACTTTTGAAAAGTGCCCTGGTGATTTTGATGATTAATCTGAAAAAATATCGTAATTGTTTTATGGCCACACTAAGCGCAGTGGCCTTTTTTTCGGCTTGTTCCGATGACAGTTCTTCTTCTTCGGTGAACGAGGAATTTTCTGGTCTGCATATTAACGCTTCTGGTGCGAAACTTGAGAGTTTTTTTGTCGGAGTCGATGGACAGCAAATTTTATGTCCGGGATCGGATAGTGACAATCTGAAGTGTACTTCTTCGGGTGTCTCTATTTCCTTTGACGTAGGCGATTCTGCCGATGTGGTGGTGAAGGCCTGGGGAAACGAATTCTTTGCCGGAAAGCTGGGCGCGGACAAGGATCGTAATATCGATGTTTCCTTGAGTCGCCTTGACGAATTCAAGAATACTGCAGATGAAGCTTCTGGATTTACTGCTGATGAAGGTTACGATGCTTTCTTGAAGAAGGCTTATAAGTCGTCGACTGAAATTGGCCGAAGCTACCTGGTCAAATTCATCATTACGGATTTTGATTCCAAGAAGCCTGTGCTGCATTTGCAGAATACCGGCAAGCATTCTCTGCATTATGAATTTGCAAAGAAGGTGCTGAAGGATTCCCGTAGCTTGTCGGAATTTGAAAGCGATGTTTATTACAGCACGAAAAAGAAGACTGTGGCTGGAACGTTAGTCTATTATGCGGCTCAAGATTCCATGATCGCCCTGACGTTCTTCCCGACAGACAAGATTAGTGCAGAACTGGTGGCGAAAACTCATCGCATTATTGAATCCCGTCTGCAGTTCCTGAATGTGGGAACAAAAAAGAATCGCCTGTATTATATGCCGTCGGGTAGCGTGGCCGAATCTGCGGCCGAAGATTACGCTGATGAATTTAAACGGTTAGACGTTCCCGTGTACACTCATGCCCAAATCTTTGGAGACGTCAGTCTTCAGATTATGAATACGGGTGTCGCTTACGGTACTCTCAGAAAGTTTACCGCCGATGAACTGGATACGGCTATTGTTTCTTCCCATGATATTTTAATTCTTGAAACCCTGCCTGCCGAAATTCCGCTGGTGGCTGGCGCTATCAGCAAGGATGCCCAGACTCCGCTTTCTCATGTGAACCTTGCGGCCAAGGCTCGTAAGACTCCCAACATAGCCTTTAACGGGCATGAACTGCCGGACTCCCTTCTGGCTCTTTGCGATAGCCTGGTGAAGCTGACGGTCAGCACCGCGTCCTATACCGTAGAAAAGACGACCTTGAAAGAAGCTAAGGAATATTGGGAAAGTCTCAAGAAAGAAAAGACGATCCTCTCTTATGACTTGAGCGAAAAGGGATTCCCCGATTTCAAGGATCTTGGTTTTAATTCTGCGGGATTCGTAGGCGTCAAGGCAGCAAACCTGGCTGAACTTCAAAAGTTTATTCCCGAAAATTCTCCTGATGGTTTTGCGGTACCGTTCTATCATTACGATAATTTCATGAGCTATGCCCAGGTGACGGAATCTCTTTGCCTTCGCTCTCAAAAGGATTGCAAGAAGGAAGGTCGCTCTTCTGAAATTTGCGATTACATTGAGACCCTGTGCGAGTCTGCAGTCAAGGACGATTCCTTGCCGCTGAAAAAGTACATCGCCGCTGTAACTGCTGACGAAAAGTTTGAATCAGATACCCGTACAAGGGAAGCTGTTCTTGATAATATCCGTTACATGATCCGCCATATTCCCGTAGACGAAAAATTCGGTACGGAACTGGATGAAAAGGTCTACAAGATTTTTGGGGAGACTCCGGTGCGCTTGCGTTCCAGCACGAACTCCGAAGACCTTGATGAATTTAATGGCGCAGGACTTTATAAGTCTGTAAAGGCGACCCGCGAGCCTAAGGATTTGCCCTCCGATGAAATTCGTAAGGTCTGGGCCTCGGTTTGGAGCTTTAAGGCCTACGAGGAACGAACCCTGTGGAACATCGACCATTTCTCTGTGCAGATGGCTGTTGCCGTACATGGTGCCTTCATCGATGAAGCTGCCAATGGTGTCATTGTTACCCAGAACATCGCAGACTTCTCTGTTGCCGGCATTTATGTGAATGTGCAGAAGGGTGAAGTTTCCATTACGAATCCCGAAAACAATTCCAGACCCGAAATTTTCTCTATCGTTCCAGCGGCCAAGGGTGTTCAGAAGGTTCTTCTGCAGAGCTCCACGTTGTCTCCGGATGAACCCGTCTTGACTGATTCCGAGGTGACGGAACTCTATGGCTTCGTCGAGAAAATCCAGACTCATTTCGCCAAACTCTACAAGAAGAGCGCCGATGAGCTGATTTTGGATATTGAATTTAAGGTGATGGGCGACGAACGCGAACTGATGTTCAAGCAGGCACGCCCCTATATCCTCTAGATGTTGAGAAAACGGTGAGCGAGAACAACATTATCTCAATGTTAGACCCCTTACCGCTTGACGTATAGGATTATAATACTAAATTCTTATTACAAAATTTGATGGATTATCAAAAGATGAAGAACTCAAGGTGAGTTCTCGTAGGAGAAAAATGGCTATTAACTATTTGGATTTGCCCATCGGCAAGAAATATCCGTACGAAGTGGATTGTGTTGTGGAAATTGGTAAGGACACCAATTTGAAGTACGAATATGATGAACGTCTTCATGTTTTCCGCTTGGATCGTTGCCTTCTGAGCTCCATGAGCTACCCCTGTACTTATGGCTTTATCCCCAGCACCAAGGCCGATGATGGCGATGCTCTGGATATGCTGATTTACAGCCCCGCCTCCATGATGACCGGTACCGTCTGCAGTTGCCGCGTGGTTGGCGCTCTGGACATGACCGACGGCGGCAAGAAGGACTACAAGGTTCTTGGCGTTCCCGTATTTAACCCGCGCCCCATTCACGACATCAGGGATGTGGACCAGATGTTCCTCCGCATTACCAAGAACTTCTTCCAGAACTACAAGGAACTGGAAGGCAAGGATGTTCAGATTGGTGAATGGAAGGATGCCGCCTTTGCCCGCGAAAAGGTAATCGCCGCCCATCGTGCCTATTTCCAGAACCAGGTTCAGATTCCCGAAACCTGCTACCAGGAACCAGAAGCCGACACAAACCTCCCGCCTGAAGAGTTGATCTAAGGCGAGTGCCGCGACGGCAATTTTGCTGATTTTGAAATTTGGCGAAATTAAGAAAAGCCCGCTTCGACGCGGGCTTCTTTCGTTATATGGTTTAATTTTACTTTAGAAAATTCGAACCTGTACCGGCAATTTTTCGTTAATCTTTTTGGCGACCGCTTCCAGGAATTCCTTGGGGAGAGGGAGGACGTCGGGAGTGGCCGTCTGACGGATAACGGTGTACAACTGAACTTCTACGAAGTTCTTGGGTGCCGCTGCGTAAATTCGCTGGAGGTGTCCGATGTACTGTTCGATTTCTGCGTCGGTGGGAACGTCTCCCTGAAGGCTGCATAACATGGTCTGGATGCAGATGGGGTACAGCTTGATGACCTTTTCCAGGTTGTTCAGGATGGTTTCGAACTTGACTGCGGAGCGGTTCATGCGCTTGTACCATTCTTCGGTACCGGCGTCCAGCTTGGCCCAGATTTCACCGTCACTTTCCAGCAGGTAGGCCAGGGCATCTTCGACTTTCTCGTTCCCGAGGCGGCTGGCGTTTGTAATCAGGCGGAGCTTGAACTGCCCTTCGTTTTCCTTCTGGAGTTTGCGCATGCGCTTGCACACTTCGGGGAATTCCTTGACGATGGTGGATTCTCCATCGCCAGAAAGGCAGATGTCCTTTAGAATCTTTTTGTCTTCGGGAACGTGTCCAAAGAAATCGCACTTGCTGAATTCGCCGGACTTGTAGAATTCCAGGAATTGACGAAGCTCCCGCTCCACGCCGTCGATATCGATGGCGACACTTTCGTGACCTTCTTGCGGGCCGCTCTGGCAGTAGGCACAGGCGAAGGAACATTTGTGGTCGGGATTTAGGTTTATACCTACCGATAAACCGCCTGCGCGACGGCTAATGACGGGGTAGACCCAGGTGTTGTCTTTCCACATGCGGGAATGATCGCTCCATGCGGCGATCAGGGCCTTGTTCTGTTCCTGTGCTTTTTCTTGCTCGTTCATGGGCGCAAATATAAATTTTTCCCCGGCATTTTCTAGATTTGGGTTATGCGAATCGGAAATCTTTTTAAAGGTCTGGCTGTGTTGCTTGCTGCAACCACTTTTTCCTTTGCAGATAGCGTGACTCCAGAAGCACTTTCTGCCGGTGGTGCCGTAACTCGTGACCGTCAGTTGACCGAAATCTCCCAGATTTTGCGTGGGGGGCGTGGTGGTTATATCGATGCCGGTTTTTACTATTTGCCTTCTGCCGAGCAGATGCCTCTAGAAAGCAAATATGGCGAACATGATGGATTTGCTTTTAGGCAACATATGGCTGGTTTCTTCTCGGGCGATGTGAGCCCCGAAAGGTATTTCGGTTTAGTCCTTTGGTTCGACCGTTCCGGTTGGGATGGCGAAGATTTCGTTCTCTTCCCCCATTATACCGATTATTCCCTGGTCCGTTCTACAACGACTTGGGGTATGGTTTATACCGATGTAAAGTCTAACGCTACAATTGCTGCCGGTATGCAGCATTCCAATGTTGAACATGTAGGAAATATTTATGCCGACGAAAGCGATTCTTTGGCATACAGCTGGGGTTATTTCCGTTGGGGCAATTTTAGCGCAAGTGGAAGTTTCTACCGTACTTCCTGGCGGAACGCCCATGTGAATCTCGACCTGGAAAGCCGTTCCGTTTATGGGGGCCGCCTTTCTGGACCTTTGACTTACTTGCCCAATTTTGACATCGGATTTTATAATGGTCATGGGGAAGATTCCATCCGCGTCACATGGGAGCAGAACCTTTTTGCCCAACGTCTGTATGGAAAGGTCTCCTTTGATTTCCCTGATGGCGAATTCCATTCCGCTTCGTTGGCCTATTATCCGGATCCTTCCCGCATGATCGGCTTTGAAGCCACTTGCGTGCGTCGCGGTGTGCGCAGTGGATTTAAGGACCTGTTGTGGGGAGGTGCCGTAGACTTATTATTTGTACGTCTGGCTTACAATTCTTCTTATGACTATGACAATTTCTTTGGTGCCAAGGGAACCTTCATTGCCGAAGTCAAGTTTGGCTTGGCCGCTCTTGATGGTTTCCTGTTTGGTCGCGGTGCCGCAAGAACGGCTCCCCTGGAAACGGAAATCCTGAAGGAGAAGAATAAGTCCAAGTCTTCTGAAGAAAGCGGTTTCTCGTTGAATCCTGGATCATCCAAGACTATCGAGGCTAAGGGTATCCGCTACGAAAAGGGAGGTAAATAATGCGATTGCAGATAAAGTCTTTCCTTGTTTCAAGGTTTGCTGTACTTATTGCGATTCTCATTCTCCCATTGGTCTTGACCGGGTGCATTTCCCATTGGTTCCTAGAATCTTCTAGCCGACTCCAGATTGAAAATGGTACCGAGGATTATTCCATTGTGCGAGTTGATATCCTGGCCAATGATGGAACGTCCAAGAAGTGGATCGACGAAGTTATCCTTCCTGGCGAAAGGAGCCGGGTGGTCGAAGAGGATCTGGTGGGGGAATTTACCCTCCGTTTCAAGTACACCAAATCCAAGGACGGTTCGGGCAAGGTTTATGCCGATGATCGCTCCTTTGACTTGGATGGGGGGAGCCTCTATATGGTTGTTGAAGCGGATGGAGACTCGCTAACCTATCGATTCCGTTAGAAATTCCCGTAAAGCTTGACTTATGAACGTTTCGTAACCTGTTGGTGCGAAACGTTTTCTGCTTATTTTCTAAATTTGCCGCCGTGCAGATTACAAAGCTAAAGATTTTTGGTTTTAAGTCCTTTGCCCAAAGGACCGAAGTGAACTTCCCCACGAAGGGTCTTACCGCCGTGGTGGGCCCTAACGGTTGCGGTAAATCCAATATTACCGACGCTATCCGCTGGGTGCTTGGCGAACAGAAGGCCGCCGCACTTCGTATGGGCAAGATGCAGGACGTGATTTTCAGCGGTACCGAAGAACGTGCCGCCATGAGCCTTGCCGAAGTTTCCATCGTGATTGATAACAGCGACGGAACTTTGAATTCTGAATATTCCGAAGTGATCGTGACCCGTCGCGTCCATCGTGATGGTTCCGGTGAATACCTGATTAACAACCAGGAATGTCGTCTTCGCGATGTGCATGCCTTGCTTTTTGACTCGGGTCTGGGTTCCAGTACGTATTCCCAGATGAACGCCGACATGATCAAGGCTGTGCTGTCTGACAAGGCCGACGACCGCCGCGTGCTTTTCGAAGAAGCAGCCGGCGTTAGCAAGTATAAGCAGCAGCGTAAGGAAACCCGCCGCCAGCTGGAACGTGTGCAGATGGATATGGATCGTGTGGAAGACAATCTGCGCAGTGTCCGCCGTTCTGTCCGTCAGTACGAAACCCAGGCTGAAAAGGTTAACGAATTTAAGCGTTTGAGCAAGCGCCTCCGCGAATTGGATCTTTCTGTCAGCGTCGACAAGTACGAAGATATGAAGGAAGGTCTTTCTACTCTGGATACCACCACCAAGCGAATGAACCACGAGGTGGAAAGCGCCAAGACCAACGCAACGGTGCTCCAGGCCAAGATTGACGAAAAGAAATTGTTGATCGCCGAAGATGAAACCGCATACCGTGATTTGGAACGCGATGTTCAGAAGGCCACCATCGAACTGAACGACTTGAATAACAACATCGGTCGTATCCGTGATGTGGTGTCTAGCCTGGAATCCGCCAACGATCGCGCCCAGGAAGAAATTAGCCGCAACCAGTCCAAGGTCGAGGAATTGACCGTGGAACGTGGTCGCCTTGAAGAAGAAAATGCGGCTCTGGGTTCCGACAACGAAATGGACGAACTGAATGCCCTGCTGGAACGTGAACGGGAAACCTTGCAGGTCATGCGTGATAAGCTGGATGACTTGCGCCAGCAGTCTAGGGAACTTTCTAACCAGCGTCTGCAGGCAACCAACAAGGCCAACTCTCTCAAGAGCCGCTTTGAACGTATGGATGCCGAAGCCGCCCTGCTCCAGGGAAACTTGACCCGCTGGCAGGGGGAACTGGAAAACCTGAATAACCAGAAGAATTCTGCCCAGGACATTATCCGCGATATCCAGGAAAATATGGATAGGGCAGATGAAGATATTGAACGTCTGACCGAACAGAAATCTACCCGTGAAGAACGTCTGGAAGCCGGCAAGGCTGACCTTCAGGATGCCCAGAAGAAGTTACAGAATCTGCGCAACGAAGAGGCTCGCCTCCAGTCTAGAATTGACGTACTTCAGAGCGTGGCCAACGAAGGAACTGATGCCAGCCGTTGGCTCATGGAGAACAAGGCCGACGTGGTTGGTGGCCTTTTGAGCGAACGTATCGAGGCCGCTCCCGAATATGCTTCCCAGGTGGAAGCCGCCCTGGGCGACTTGATGGATGCCGTGGTGGTGGCCAACGATTCCGCCGTGGTGGACGTGGTCAATTCCATGAAGGGCTACAATGTGGGCAAGGCCCTGCTGGCCCTGGCAAGCGATAGCGCTCCTGCATACACGGGAACCGTTTCCGGTGAAGGAGTTGTGGGCTGCCTGAATGACTTTGTAAAGGCTGATCCCGAAATCGGTCCCTGGCTTTCTGGAATCCTTTCCCGCTACTTTGTGGTGGATTCCCTGCAGACGGCCTTGAACTTCGCCCGTTCCATGCGTGACGAGGATCTTTGCTTTGTGGCACCCGATGCCATTGTCCGTACTAGCGGCCTGGTTTCCAGCGGTGCGGCGACTTCTGGAGCCTTGTCTCGCAAGAATGAAATTGCCGAAGCTCTGGAACTGCTGGAAAATGCCCAGTCCGAAGCTTCCCAGATGGAAGATGAAGTGGCCCGCATCCAGGAACTTGTGGATGAAGATAGCCAGATGCTTGCTTCCCTGGCCGATGAAATTCGCGAAAAGCAGGATATGAAGCGTGGCGGTACCGCAGGCCTTTCTATCCAGAACAATACGGTTCAGAACTGCGACCGTCGCATTGCCCAGCTTGAAAATGACATCCGCAATGCGGAAAGCAAGATTCAGGCTGCCGAAGAATCCAAGAACAGCGATGCCGAACTTCAGGAAGCTTCCGCTACGATGGAACGTGTGGAAGCCGAATACTCCAGAGTCAACGACGAACTGACGGAACAGGATACCATGTATCGCGAGAAGGAAGAAGATGTCCGCGAACTGGAACGTTCCGCCAACGACAAGAACGCCCGCCTGGCTCAGAATGAAAACCGCCTGAAGAGTATTGCCGATCAGATCGGTTACCTGGAAAATTCCATCAGGAACCGTTCCGAAGAAATGGAAAAGAATACCATCGCCATCGAAAAGAATAACGAAGATGGCCGCGAACTTGAAATCCAGATCCAGTCCAAGGATTCTGCCCTCCGCGATCTCGAAGGTCAGCGCGACTTGGCCAAGGAAAAGTTCGACCTGGTTTCTGGCGACCTTGAAGAATGGCGCTCCGAGGTAAACCGCCTCCGTGACGACATGATCGAGAAGATGAAGGAATTGAACGACGTGGGCCGCCGTCAGGAAGCCTTGCAGGCCAACCTGGACCGCCTCGTGGAACGCGTGACCAACGAATACAATTTCGACCTTTCTAATCCTGAAGACTTTGAACGTGTGGAATACAGCCAGCCCGAAGCTGACCGCGAAATTCGCGAACTCCGAGGCAAGATCAAGGAACTGGGCCCCATCAACGTGAACGTGATGGAAGACTACGAAGACGAAAAGAAACGTCTTGAAGAAGTGGAAAAGCAGTTCGACGATTTGGACCGCGCCCGTGCCTCTCTGGATCGTACTATCACCAAGCTGGACGACATCGCCCGCAAGCGCTATCTGGATACTTTCGCACGCATTCAGAAGAACTTCCAGTTCGTGTTCAGTAAGCTGTTCCTGAATGGCGAAACCAAGATGAGTCTTATCGAAAAGGTAGACGAAATGGGCAAGCCCATGGATATCCTGGACGCCGATATCGAAATTAACGTCCGTCCTACCGGTAAGAAGATGCGTGGCATCAAGGCCCTGTCTGGTGGTGAACATGCTTTGACCGCAACGGCACTGCTCTTCGCCATCTACATGGAAAAGCCGTCTCCGTACTGCGTGCTGGACGAAGTGGATGGTCCTCTGGACGACGCTAACGTGGGTCGTTTCATGGCCCTCCTCCGTGAATTCAGCAAGCAGACCTTGTTCATCGTGGTGACCCATAACAAGCGTACCATGGCTGAAGCCGATATGCTGTACGGCGTGACCCAGGAAATCAAGGGTATTTCCCGTATTGCTAGCGTTCAGCTTGCCGATGCAACTAAGTTCGCGATTTAAGACCGCTCGCGCTAAGGCTGGAGAAGGACATCCTGTAGGCGCTCGCTCTCGCAACGGCGGCTCGTTAATACGAGTAGCCTTATGCTCACGTAAGACCGCTCGCGCTAAGGCTGGAGAAGAACATCCTGTAGGCGCTCGCTCTCGCAACGGCAGCTCGTTAATACGAGCTGTCTTGTGCTCACGTAGCACTAAGGTTCGGGGGTGCGCCTTTGCTTAGTAATTCGGTGAAGGGCATTTTTTACGGGTGTGGTGCCGCCATCTGTTACGGCACTAATCCGTTGGGAGCCTTGTTCCTGTATCGCGAAGGGTTGTCCCCTGAATCGGTGCTGTGCTATCGCTTTGCTACGGCCATTGTGCTGCTGGCTCTGCTGATGTTGTTCAACCGCAATCGGTTCGCCATCAAGAAGGCTGAGATTCTTCCTCTTGCGGTTCTTGGATTCCTGTTTGCCTTTTGTGCCCTGACTCTTTTTGCGGCTTTCAATTACATGGATGCAGGACTTGCCTCCACGCTACTTTTTCTTTATCCGTTAGAAGTAGCCCTTATGATGGCCCTCATCTATAAGGAACGCCTAACCGCCAAAACCGGTGCCGCCATCGCTTTGTCTCTTTTGGGGATCGGTCTCCTGTATCGAGGTGGGGAAGGGGGTATGCCCCTGAGTTCCATCGGGCTTCTGCTGGTATTCCTTTCTTCTTTCACTTACGCCATTTATATCGTGTTCGTGAACAAGGCCAATTTGCAGATGGGACCCCTGAAGCTTACCTTCTACGTGATGATTTTCTGCCTGTTGTTCCTTACGCTGTATTCCGTGAGCCTTGGGTCGGGGCTTCCTCCCTTGCTGCAGTCCCCGTCTTCGTACGGGTGGGCCCTGATGCTTGGTTTTGTACCTACCGTGTTGTCTCTGGTACTGATGACCAAGGCGGTTAAGATTGTGGGTTCCACTTCCACGGCGATTATGGGTGGCCTTGAACCTCTTACGGCTGTAGTTATTGGGGTTTGCGTCTTTGGAGAAACGCTGACTATAAGACTTGCGTTGGGTATTTTGCTGGTTCTTGCCTCGGTTGTCGTGTTGGCCGTAAAGAAAAAGTGATAAAACTATCGGCATAATTACGAGTTGTAGTAATAGGACGTTTGCATACGGCCTATTTTTTTTATAAGATTAGAGTATATGGTTTTATTGAATAAAATAAAGGATTTTGCTCTTTTTGCCGGCTTTACTCGTGAGCAGTATTCTCAGGCTAGCGAACTTTTTCCGGAATCCAACCGAAAACTTTTGATGGCTTTGTCTTTTTTGCTGGGTACGGTCGTGCTTGCCCTGGCTCTGGCAGCCATATTCTGGGAAAGCCGCGGTGTCATGGTGAGCTCTCTTGCCTACATCGCCTTTTCTGTGCTGAATTACGGCATGTTCTTTATTTCCTATAAGTTTGGCGTCTCGTTCCCGAAGGTCATTCTCCCTTTTTGCTATGTGGTCTTGATTTCGTGCTACATTCTTGCGATTTATGCCGGATGTGCCCATGGGCCTAGGGGATTGGCTGTGGCCATGGCGGCTATGGTGGTTGTCCTTCCGATTTTCTTTTACGATTTGCCCCTTCGAATGATCGGGTTGAATATTGTAGGTACCGGGGCTTTCCTGGTTTGCAGTCACCACGTAAAGGATTACGAAATCTTTTTGGCGGATGTTGTTGACGTTGTTCCCTTTGCTGTGGCCGGTTGCATGCTTTGCTACGTGATAAATCGAACCAAGGTGAATGACTTACATCAACGTAAGGAACTGGCGAAGCAATCTGCAAAGATTGACGAGTTGAACTTCAGTCTCATTGCCCGAAACAGCGAACTGGAAACGAGCCTTGAACATGAACGTCTGAACTCCTCGGTGATTCGTTGTCTGGGTAACCCTTTTTATGCCCTCTACCTTTTTGATCTAGAAAAAAAGAACTTCAAGGAAATCAAGTCTACAGAGGCAATTCGTAACCTGGTTGGTGTAGAAGGGGATGCAAGACAGGGATTCTACCTGTTGACAGAAAAGACGGTGTCGGCCGAGGATAAGGCTGCCATCAGTCGTTTTACAGATATTGATACCATGCAAGAACGATTGAGGGGCAAGAACACCATTACAGAGGAATTCCTTGGGGTTTTCTCGGGCTGGAGTCGTGCCCTGATTATTCCTCTGACCTTGAACGAATTTGGTGATACGGTTGAGGCTCTATTTTGCGCACGTTCTATTAATGACGAAAAGCAGGCTTTGCTTCGTCAGGAACATTTGCAGAAGTTGAATGAGTCCATCAAGTCGGGCATGTGGAATGTTGATTTTGATGAGGCTGGCGAGGTTGTCTCGTGCTACCGTAGTGAAGCCTACCGCAAGATGATGGGGTACTCTTCTATTGATGAGTTCCCGAATACGTTGGACGCCTGGTCGGAGCGGCTTCACCCCGAAGACCGCGATATTATCCTTAATTCTTTCTGGACTGCGATATATGACAGGTCTGATCGAATTGTATACGATGTAGAATATCGAGCCAAGATGAAGAATGGGGTCTACCATTGGTTCCATGCGGCTGGGCGTGTGACTAGACGTAAAAATGGATCGCCTATTTCGATGATCGGTGTGTTTATCGATATCAATAACCAGAAAGAAATGGAACTTCAGCTGGAACAGCAGCAGGCAACCTTGCGGGACGCCTTTGTGACTGCACAGCAGGCCAGCGCCGCCAAGTCTGCTTTCCTGAATAACATGAGCCATGATATTCGAACTCCGCTGAACGCAATCCTTGGTTTCTCTAGCCTGGCCAGTACTCACCTAGATGAACGTGAGCAGTTAAAGGGCTACATCTCAAAGATTTCTACAGCCGGTCGCCACTTGCTGGAACTGGTGAACGATGTCCTGGATATGAGCCGCATCGAAAGCGGTAAGGTCAAGATCGATGAAGCTCCTGCCAGCATTTCTGCGATGATCCGTGAAATCGAGACCATCGTCAATGAAAGCTCCAAGGAAAAGTCTCTAACCTTGATTTTTGATACCAGTGAAGTTATTAACGATTCTGTCTCTTGCGACAAGTTGCGACTGAACCAGGTTCTTTTGAACTTGATGGGAAATGCAATCAAGTTTTCTCATGATGGCGGTCATGTTTCCTTGCGAGTTAAGCAGAAGGGGGCCGCTGTTGACCAGTCTGCCGCCTACGAGTTGGTCGTAGAAGATGATGGCATCGGAATGAGTGAGGAATTCCAGAAGCACGTATTCGAACCTTTTGAACGTGAGAAGACTTCGACGGTCAGCGGCATTCAGGGAACGGGCCTGGGCCTTGCCATTTGCAAGAACATCGTGAATATGATGGGCGGTACCATTTCTGTGCAGAGTGAATCTGGGAAGGGGACCAAGTTTACGGTTTCACTCAGCTTCAAGATCGAGGAAACGGTTGTTGTCGAAGAGCCTGATGTCAAGATCGAGAATATTGCGCCCAAGAGTTTCAAGGGTCTGAAGGTCTTGCTGGTAGAAGACAATGAACTGAACGCGGAAATCGCCCAGAGTATTTTGCAGGAAGCAGGCTTTGTGGTGGATACCGTGGGAGACGGTTCTGTTGCCGTTGAACGAATCCGTACCGCGGAATTGGGGCAGTATGACGTAATCCTTATGGATGTGCAGATGCCTGTTATGGATGGCTACGAGGCGACCCGCCAGATTCGTGCCATGCACCGTTCCGGAATTTCTAGCCTGCCTATTATTGCCGTAACTGCAAATGCCTTTGAAGAAGACCGCTTGCAGGCTTTGCAGGCGGGTATGGATGGTCATGTAGGCAAGCCTATCGAGATTCCAAAGCTGTTGAAAACTCTGGAATCTGTGCTTCGCTAAGTCCCAGGCGAAAACACCTGAAAGAACTACGAAAAAAATCCGCGAGTTTGACTCGCGGATTTTTTTGTGTTCATAAGGTTTGAAGTTTATTCTTCGAACTTCTTAATAATCACGATACCGTTGTGACCGCCGAAGCCCAGGGAGGCAGAGGCTGCACAGTCGATGTTGCCCTTGACGCCAACATTGGGAACGTAGTCCAGGTCGCATTCCGGATCCGGAGTTTCGTAGTTGATGGTGGCGGGGTAGAAGGAGTTGCAAACAGCCAGGGTGGTAATGATGGCTTCGCAGACACCGGCGGCACCTACGCAGTGACCGGTCATGCTCTTGGTGCTGGACACCTTGATTTCGCGGGCGCGCTTTTCGCCCAGGGCAATCTTCAGCATGGCGGTTTCAGTCAGGTCGTTCAGGTGGGTAGAAGTACCGTGGGCGTTGTAGTAGTCGATATCTTCGGGAGTAACGCCAGCGTCCTTCATGGCGCGTTCGAAAGCCTTGGCGCAGATGGAACCATCGGGGCGGGGGCTGGTAATGTGGTAGTTGTCGGCAGAAGCGCCGTAGCCAGCCAGTTCGGCGTAGATCTTGGCGCCGCGGGCCTTTGCGTGTTCCAGTTCTTCGAGAACGAGAACGGCGCCGCCTTCACCCATGATAAAGCCGGAACGGTCCTTGTCGAAGGGGCGGCTAGCCTTTTCGGGGCAGTCGTTGAACTTGTCGGTGAGGGCGTGCATGCCGGCGAAGGCCTTGATGGAGTAGTCGGTAATACCGCTTTCGGAACCACCGGCAAGGCAGACGTCCAGACGACCGGAGCGGACTGCATCCAGGGCAACGCCGATAGCGTCGGTACCGGAAGCGCAAGCAGTTGCAATAGTCCAGGCGCAACCGTTAATGCCCAGGGCGATGGTCACGTTGGCAGCGGCTTCGTTGGGAATCAGTTCGGCCATAGCCAGCGGAGAAACGCGGCGCTTGTTGCCATCTACATACTGGTTGAAGGTGCTGTCGAGAATGTCCATGCCGCCGAGACCGCTACCTGCGATGACGCCGGTGGTATCTGCGTGGAGGATTTCTTCGGTGAGCTTGGAGTCGGCGACGGCTTCGTTGGCGGCAGCCAGCAGGAACTGGGTGAAGCGTGCCATGCGGCGGGCTTCCTTAGGGTCGATCCCGTGTTCTTCGGGCTTGAATTCCTTGACTTCTGCGGCAATCTTGACGGGGCAGTTGGTGGCGTCGAACAAGGTGATGGGGCCTACGCCGCACTTGCCTTCTTCGATGGCCTTCCACAGGTCATTAACGTTCTTGCCAACGGGTGTAACAGCACCCATACCGGTAATCACAACTCTTCTTCTGTTCATAGAATTCTCGTTAAAAGTTTTGGTCAAATATAGAAATCCCAGCGCATTTTACGCCGGGATTCCTTAGACTTTGTCCTGTTTACTTTTCGGCTCCGTTAGCTTCGGACTTTGCTTCTGTCGTTGCCTTTTCCTTGTCGTTGTCGCGGATAGTGGCGCGACGGATCTTGCCGCTGATGGTCTTGGGCAGTTCAGAAACGAAGTCGATGTAGCGGGGGCTCTTGTAAGCAGCAGCCACCTTCTTTGTGAACAGCTGGATTTCCTTGGCCAGTTCCTTGGAAGCCTCGTAACCCTTGTGGAGCACGATGGTTGCCTTGACGGCCTGGCCGCGGGCTGCGTCTTCTACGCCAGTCACAGCCACTTCCATAACGGCAGGATGCTGATGGAGAACTTCTTCCACTTCAAAGGGACTTACGCGGTAGCCAGAGGTCTTGATCAGGTCGTCGGTACGTCCCACGAACCAGAAGTAACCATCCTTGTCCTTCCAGGCGGTATCGCCGGTGTGGTAAACACCACCTTCGAAAACCTTCTCGGTACGTTCCGGATCGCGGTAGTAACCGCCGAACAGGCCGAAGGGCTTGCCGCCATCGATGCGGATGATGATTTCGCCCACTTCTTCAACGCCGCAGGAAGTTCCGTCGGGGTTGATGATGTCCAGGTTATAGCCGGGGGAGGGGCGGCCCATGGAACCGGGCTTGGCTTCCATCCATTCGTAGTTGCCGGTAATGAGGGTGGATTCGGTCTGACCGTAACCTTCGCGAAGTTTATGGCCGGTCTTTTCGAGCCACCTATTGAAAATGTCGGAACTGAGAGCTTCGCCTGCGGTAACGCAGTAGGTGAGGCTAGACAGGTCGTACTTGCTCAAATCCTGCTGCAGCAAGTAGCGGTAGGCGGTAGGCGGTGCGCAGAATGTGGTAATCTTGTATTCTGCCATCTTTTCCAGCATCTTGCCGGGGATGAACACCTTCATGTCGTATACAAAGACTGCGGAACCTGCAATCCACTGACCGTAGATCTTGCCCCACATGGCCTTTGCCCAGCCGGTTTCTGCAATACTCAGGTGACGTCCGCCATCTACGACGTGCTGCCAGAAACGTGCGGTATTGATGTGTCCCAACGGGTAAGTAAAGGTGTGGGCCACCATCTTGGGGTTGCTGGATGTTCCGCTGGTAAAATAGACCAGCATGATGTCGTCATTCTTGGTAGCTTCTTCGCCGACCGGACGGGGAAATTCCGGAGACATGATTTCGTAGTCGTCGTAGAAACTGATCCAGCCTTGACGGGCCTGGCCGATAGTCACAAGCTTTTCTACGGAGGAGCACTTAGACTTGGCGGTCTCCACTTCCTTCTGGAGGGAGGGCTCGTCGTAGGATACCACCATCTTGATTTCTGCAGCATCGAAACGGTATTCCAGATCGTGGGCGGAAAGCATGTTGGTGGCGGGGATGACGATGGCGCCAATGCGGTGAAGGGCTATGATGAAGAACCAGAATTCATAGCGACGGCGGAGGATAAGCATCACGCGGTCGCCCTTCTTGATTCCCTGTTCCTTCAGGAAGTTTGCTGTACGCTGGGAGGCACGGGAAAGGTCCTTGAAGGTGAAGATATGACTTTCGTCGTTATCGTCGCACCATACCAGGGCTTCGCGTTTAGGTTCGTTCTTTGCGTACTCGTCTACGACGTCGTAAGCGAAGTTGAAATTGTCGGGGATAGAAATCTTGAAGTTCTCGTGGAGATCTTCATAGGAATTGTAGTCAACTCGACTTAAAAATTTGTTTAAAATCATCATTCGTTCCGTTATGATTATGGACGATTACAGGTCCTTGTACATCACTTTTTCACGCATGGTGGATACGTAACGGATTAAGTTCAAAATTCTCTTTTCGCCAATGGTAAAGAAATCCTTCTGGTGGAATACCAGACGGGGAATGCCGCCGGGGAGCATCATGGTCAGGCAGGCTCTGGTCTGGGCGATTCCCAGAAGAATATCTGGGACGATGGAGAAGCTGAGAGCCTTGGATGGAATCTTCTTGATGGAGCCGTCTCTCTTGCTGTAAATAAAATGCAGGTCTTCGTAATTGTCGAACTGTTCCAGAGCCTGTTCACGCAGGTGGCGGTTGCCGAACCAGATGGGCGGGACAAAGCCAGAGGGAATGGCGTGGCTGCAGTTGGCCTTCCAAAGGGCAAGGCTGCGTTTCAGGAGGGCGATGGTGAATTTTTCATCGAGACCGGCGAATTCGGCTTCGTTGCCGGAAATCCATTGGGCAATTTTACCAACCCATGTTCTGTTGACAGCCAGGTCTGCACGGTGGTGTGCCCCGTGAATCATGATTTCGTAGCCTTCGTCAACGAACTGCTGGATGGTTGCCTGGAATTCTTCGGCTTCGGATTCCGGAACACCGCCGATGGAGGGGACCACGGCGATACTGATGGGGGAACCTGCAGCTTCTGCCAGCTTGCGGATTTGTACGGAAGCCTTCTTGAAATTCTTCGCATTGAAGTTATGATAGCACAGAATGAACTTCTTTCGCTTGTTGCGATATTCTTCAGCAGCTTGAAGGTCGGCAATATCCTTATTGATTTCCATAATAAACCTTTGGTGTTCTCGTTAAAGATTGTCTTTGTCGAGCTTGTTGTTGACGAAAATGTGGAATGCAGCAAACAGGGCGGCTGCGACAACGGCCAGTCTGCAGATCATCTTGCTAAAGGAATTTTCCATATTGGACTCCGTTTAATTTTTTTTATAAAATAGAATAAAATGAAGGCGGAAATTCGCTTGAGATGTTTTTTTAACTTATGAAAAAGTACCTTGCAAACTCAAGGATTGTAAGTTTTCTATAAGTTTGTTTTTTTTTGTAAAATTTCGCTTTTTTTACGGTTCCCGGTTCTCGGCGACCCAAATTTTGACCGTGCTATTGCTTTCAACTATAGCGTGCAGGTAATGTAGGCCGCTAATTAGGTGTCCACGGGAGTCCAGTTCCAGGCAAACTCCATAAGTGTCGAACCGCCCCTTCTTCATCTGGATGGCGGTGGCATGAACCCTGGATTCATCGACGGATTCGTCGCTTAAGCTATTGGCGATGAGACCTCGGGCTGTTTCTGGGTCAATGTCTCTGAGTGAGCGTGTGCGGGCTGGAATCATATAAGCAAAAATAAAAAATACCGCCAGTTTCTTTCTGGCGGCATCCTTTTAAATGGGCTAGTTTTTAAGTAAACTTTCGCTGAACCATTCCGAATAGATTATGTTGTAATCGCCCCCGTTGGACCATCGAGCGCTTAAGACGCTTTGGGAGGATAAGACAGATCTGTCATTAATGATGTTTTCGCAGTCCTCGATAAGGAATTTTGCAGACGTAAAAGTGTCAAAAGAAAGATCGAGATATTTTATCTGGAGAACCATTATGGTGTCTGAAGAAACCTTGGTAAGGACGCTTCCTGTAGGTTCGTTGAGTGGTAATGCGACCACGTAGTATTTACAGGATTTATCCCTTTTTGAAAAATGTCCGATTGAATCCGTTTTAGGGAAACAGGAGGAAATATGCTTTCTATCGACGGGATAGATATTGTTGTCTATGTCTGGGTAGGGGTAGGAGCTCGTGGAATCCTGATTCGTTTGACACTCCGAATCCGAGATATATGCCATTACATGTTTGTCGAAGGACAAATCTTCTGGGTCGGCATACTGCAGTGCGAGACGATTCAGTGTATTGACCGTTGTATCAACAACGACAGGATCCGCCTTGGGGTCATGTTTGTTTGGAAGAGTTATTTCGGGCTGCTCTTGGGGCTCGGCTTCGTTAACGATCTTGCAGCTGAGATCCATTGATTTGCTAAATGCTTTTTCTACATCATCAATGGATGTGGCCTCAGTTTCTGTTACGCAGGCGTAATTGAAGCTGTTTCCCTTAATATAAAGTGAATCTGCTATGATGTTTACATCGTCCTTTCCGCCTGTGCAGGCTTTTGACAAGTTGATAACCAGACTGTCAATGTTGGCTGCTAGATGGCGGCCAAAGAAAGCCATGTTGAGTTGTCCTTGGCTGATTTTTGCGATACCGATAATACCGGAATAATCGGGCTCGTATGGAATTACGGGACATGATGCTTTTACGGCGTTTTCTTTTTTGTAGATTTCAATGTTTGTTAAACCTACCGAACGGCTGTCTGTTTTGGACGTGCTGAGGGTGAGTATTTCTTTCAAGTCGATGGCGATGCTGCTTGACGATTGTGTGTCGGCTTTCGGGGCAGAACTACTGCTTGTAGTTTCGTTGTCGTCGATAGGACTTCCTGAAACCTGATCGTCCGAACATGCCATGAACATCAGCAGGCTTAAAATCCCTGCGGTGGTAAAGAATATTTTTTTCATGTAAACCTCCTAACCTTAAAAAAACGTGCTTTTGGGGTTCCCCAATTGCATTTTCATCCCCGAATATACCTTCTTTTCTTAATAAAAGCTATACTTTTTTTTTATTCAAAAAATGAATGGCGCTAGTTAAAAAACACACCCCATTAGAAACTGAGATTTACCTACCTAAAAACTGTATCTTAGATACTTGGTCTAACCTAATTTTTGTTAGGTTAGACCATTTTTTTAGTATTTTTTTTTTTCAGTAAATTCAACATAAAATGGCAGTCCTACACATTAGTAGAACATAGCCAAAATGTTTATATTCAAGATATGCGTGGGTTAGTTTTTACAATTCTTATTTCTTTGCTGGTCTGGGCTTGTGATCCGGGATTACATGATGGTGGCTATGTGGATCTCCATGCGGTTACAAAGGCCGTGCATCGTCCATCGGTTTTGGAAGTTTCAGTAGACGTCTCTGGAAAATTAGACAGCGTCGCCGTGACATATAGCGACTGCTACCGCAATCGTGATATATCTGTTGTTGATTCCGTTGTGTTGTGCCCATCGAAAGTTCATCACGATGGAGACGATGTAGAAACCCATTGTCATGACTTTTGGGGTCAATGTTCGGGACCATGGACTGCGAAAATTCCTTTGGATGAAGATCATCATTTGCGTTTTGACTTGCTGGACGAAGATAGCGTGACGAAATCCTACGATGTGGATATGACTCCTTATCTAAATGCCGTAGTCAAGGAAAATGAGTCTTTTAAAATTTCTACTTATGACGAGGGGGTTCGGTTAGATGCGTACGTGTGGGCGAATGATATGACGGTGTCTGATGATGGAAGCTTGTTGGAAACGTGCTTTGAATATAGTGTTGATAGTGTAGCCTATGACTCGTCCTATAAATGTTGCCAGGGAAGTGTTGGAAAAAAAGAATGGGATAAGTTTTGCAGCGATTATATAAATGAATCTGGTTATGGGGTGTATCTTTCGGGAGAAGAAATGTGCATGCAAACTCCAAGCAGGGAGACCTGTATATCCGATTCCGTTTCACTGGTGGTAAGTGAGTATCATCCTGTAAAAAATGGGAGCGTTCCTTGTAAGAAACTCTCGTTGAATCGTAAGGCGATTGTGGATGACTTGTGGATTGTGGATGATTATGTTCGTCGTTCTCAAGTAAAGGATTCGTTGGATGCCTTTTTTGATGAAGCTGTGGTTGGTTTTGCTTATAAGAAAAATTTTGTTTGGCTTGCAACCTACGGCATAGGTGAGCAAAGTTCCTTTGAAACGGATTCTATTGTTGTTCTGTTGAAGTATTCGGAAAAGTAATCCCTGTTCTCTTTATTTTACAATCGCTCTCGGGTTACTCCCGAGGGCTTTTTTTGTGAGAAGTTGCATTCGTCAAAAAAATGTTGGCTATGTTCTTTCAAAGTGTAGATGTAATATAAAAAAAGAAACGCCCGCATTTTCTGCGGGTGTCTGTATCTTGAGAGAGAATCTTAATTGTCAAGAAGGGCTTCGCTATACCATTCTCCGTAGGCTCGTACTTTGTATTCATTGCTGGTTCCGCATAACCAACGGCTACTTTGGGCGTAGCGATTCTTTACCACCGTATTTTCGTTGATGATTCCTTCGCAGTCTTCAATAAGGTAGATTACATGTGCATGTGAAATCATATTTGTGACTGCGCATCCGAACAGTTCGCCTTGCTTTTTGTAAAAACCACGGCCAATGCTCATTGCTGTAATGGTATCCTGGGCTACCTTGGTAAGAACGTGGGCTGTAGGCTGGTTTGAGTCAGAATTATTAATTACATAGTACTTGCAAGACGTTTCTTTTTTGGAAAACTTCCCTATGGAATCCGTAGTAGGGAAACATGCAGAGATGTCCTCTTTTTCGATGAAGTTTATTGCCTTTGTATTGATGGGTATGTACGTTTCGGTTTTGACAGGGGAGCTTATGGCGTTGATACATTCCGTACTCAGGTTGCTGTTATATGCTAATACATGACTGTCGAAGGATAAATCCTCCGGTCTCGCGAACTGGGCTGCGTATGCACTCAAGGTTCTGGAACTGGTGTCGATAGAAATGGTGTCGGGATCTTCCTCTGAAAATTCGATGATTGGTTCTCTGTTGGCAGCGCTTGCGCTATCCTGGGAGTCTTGCTTTACCTTGTTTTTCAGGACCTTGCATTGAACAGCCATGGCATCGTTGAATTTGAAAAGAGCTTCATCGATGTTCATAATGTCGGTTGTGGTTACGCAGGCAAAGTCGAAACCATTTGCAGTGGTAATCAAGGAATCTATTGAAGCGTTTGCGGCGTCAAAGGTGTATGCGCAGGTCTTCTTGAGCATATCGACCATTTTGTCTACGTCAACCCTTAAGTTTCTGCCGGAAAAACCTCTTGTAATTAGCCCGTCCTGGATTCTTGTAACACCAGTGAGTTCCTGTTCTGCGGCCTTGCAACTAGCCGACGCTGCGTTTTCCTCCTCATAGGTGTTTACAGAGACGATATCCTGTATTACGCTGCTAGCAGTTGCTTCGGTGGAGAAAGTGTAGAGTTGGTCGAAATCGATGACCGCGTTGAATAAACTACCGGAAGAGCTTTCTGCTGATTCGACGCTGCTTGACGATGTATTCTCTGCGATGCCGTTGGGTTCTATGGCGTTTCCTGCGGTATTGTTGTCGGTGCAAGCGGTAAGTGCCAGCAAGCTCAATGTGCCCATTGCCATGATTTGTTTTTTCATATTTGCCTCCTAAACCTTTTTAGTAAATGGGAATAATTGAATGTTCATGCGGTAAACCTGGTCCAGGTTCTCGCAGTTGGCGGTGATGGCATTGATGCGTCTGCAACAATTTTCCAGTTCTTCTACCACCTTGCCGTAAAGTTCCTCGTTGATCCCCATGGTAATTCCCATGAAATGTCGCTCTTCGGTTGAATACCTGTCAACAGCCTTTTCTGCATAATTGGCCATCATCCGGTGCATGGCTCGAATTGCCAGGGGCATCGCCTCCTTGGATCCTACTACAGTTTTTTCTGTCTGGGTGTAACTGCCGTTTTCGTTTTTCAGGAAACCCCGCTTCACAAGAAATTTTAAAATGCGGCTTACGTCTTCTGCCGAAACATCTTCATTGCAGGCTGCCGCCAATTCGTGGGGCTTTGCTCCCGGCATCATGGGGGCCAGTTCTCGAATGACGGGGTATTCCCAGGACTGGTAAAATTCAAAAGCATCGCCGTCAATGACGCGGGCCTTATGTTCCTTTGCCATTTCATCCATCTGAAGCAAGATGGATTTTTTGGAAAGGTCGTCTTTGGCGTTGTCCAGGGAAACCAATAGGCGAAAATAGTCTGCCTCGTAGCCCGTCAGGTCCATGGCGTGAGCCACGGATTCTGTCTTGACCTTGCTCAACTTGCTTTTGCCGTCGCAAACCAACTTCAGGTAGTTGGGGGAGGTGAATCCGGCCAACTTGTTGAATTCTCTCCAAGAGAAGGCGGATGTCCTTTTTCTCTCTTCGTAGAAGTCCCTAATGTACTGTCGGAAATCAGTGTAACTTATGATGTTCTTCATGTTATCAAATATAGGTTCTGAGCAGGAAAAATAACTTGTTTATTATACGAAAAACGTGTTTTTACGTAAAATATTTAGATTTTAATAAAAATTTTAAAGAAATTATTTCTTTATTATACGTCTTGTGTTATAAAAAAGAAACACCCCGCTTGCGCGAGGTGTCTCCAAATGTTCCAGTTGTCGTTGGATCGACTCTCGGACTAACGAGAGTAGTATTCCACAACGAGCTGTTCTTCAAGCTGAACGGGGATCTGGTCGCGGAGCGGGAGCTTCACGAGAGAGCCGGACATCTTGTTAGCATCGACAGTCAGATATTCGGGAACAGCTGCGCCAGCGGCGAGTGCTTCCTTGATCTGTGCATGTTCCTTAGACTGTTCGCGAACTGCAATCACGTCGCCGGCCTTGAGCTGACGAGAGGGAGAGAAGCTGCGGACGCCGTTCACGGTGAAGTGACCGTGAGCAACATACTGACGAGCAGCGAAGATGGTGCGAGCGAAGCCCATGCGGAGCACTGCTGCGTCCAGACGGGTTTCCAGCAAGATCATCAGGTTGTCACCAGCAGAACCTGCGCGACGGTTTGCTTCGGCGTAAGCCTTAGCGAGCTGTGCTTCGGAAATGTTGTAGGTGAAACGGAGACGCTGCTTTTCGACGAGCTGCTGCTTGTAAACAGAAGAGGACTTCTTGCGGTTCTGACCATGCTGGCCAGGTGCGAAGTGACGGCGGTCGAGAGCCTTCTGAGTCTTCTGAGAAACAGCAAGGTCCAGGGAACGGGCAACCTTGCCCTTAGGTCCACGGAAAGAGGACATATTAACCTCGTAAAAGGAAGCTCTTTGGTTAATGACGTATGCTGGTAGAGCTTAACACGACATACGCTAGATGTTGGAGCTATATATAGAAAATCCAATAGGGGTTTTCAAGTGTCATAGGAGTTCACGCAAGGAAATCCGGCTACCAGCGGGGAAACTTCCACCGGAGGAACGAGGTGGTGAGGTCGGAGCGGAGCTCCTAGAGGGGGTCTGGTCGCGTCTAGCGACGCTAGATGTCAGAAAAATGCACCATTAACCCCCTATAAAACCTCTAGCACGCTTGCGTGCGACCTCACACCTGAAGCGCAGCGTTCCTCACTCCATTTTGTCTATATTTATCTCATGAATTGGAACGAACCGCAGATTATTGATATTCCTATTGTACACGATGAACGTGGTAATTTGAGTGTTGTGGAAGGGGGACAACTGGTCCCTTTCGATATCAAGCGTGTTTATTATCTGTATGATGTTCCCGGTGGATCTACCCGCGGGGGGCACGCCCATCGCAAGCTTCGTCAGCTGATTTTTGCGGCCAGTGGCAGTTTTGACGTGGTTCTGGACGATGGTAAGACACGTCAGAAGTTCCAGTTGAACCGTTCCTACAAGGGGTTGTATATCCCCACCATGACTTGGCGTGAAATCGAGAATTTCTCTTCTGGCGCAGTATGCATGGTTCTTGCTTCGGAACATTACGAAGAAGCCGACTACATATATGAATATGAAGACTTCCTCAAAGAAGTTAGATGATGCATGGGGGCTACGGCCCCTGCGTCGTTAAAAATTTTTTGTGTAGTAGGTGTTGAGGGAGGCTTTGCCGCCTAGGCCTTCCTTGAACTTGAACAGGGTTTCGTTCAGGTATTTGCCGCCATCTTCGGTGGAGATTCCCCAGGACACGTTCTTGAAACCCTTGGTTGCCGCTTCGCGCATGATGGACGTGAGGACTGCCACGGTTGGGTTGAATGCGTCAAAGCTTGGGTCTGGGGCGATGTACTGGTAGTGTACGGCCTTGGTTTCAGGGAAGACGAAGAACATGGCTCCTGCGATGAGGTTTTCCCTGCCGGTTTCATCTTTGCCGAAAATGCCTCGAAGCCAAATGTTATCTGCAATGCGGGCGGAAGCGAGATCCTTGATTTCCTCGATGGAATGGACTGGCTTGACGTTGTACTTGGCTTTTGAAATTTTCAGAAATTCGTAGAACGGTCCGAGTTCTTCAGCCTCGATGGGGCGGTAAATGATGTCTTTGTGTTCGGCCTTGTATTTTTCGTATGCTTTAACCTGTCTGCGCTTAGCCCCTTCGCAGAGATCAAAAGGATCGGCGAATGTTCCATCCGGCGCAGAAACGATGGTTGTTACGGCGCTTAGTTCAGTATGTCTTTCGTAGCCCAGGTGCTCTAACAGGTATTCCACAAGGGCAGGGGATTCCTGACTAAATACGGCCGGGGTTAGTTTCAGACGGACTTTTCTAAAATTCTTTGCGAAATATTCGTCGGCGAATTTCAGGATTTCCTGCAGGCGGCTGGCGGTGTAAAAATCCTTTGAAATGACGGGGCCGCCGAAGGTGGAACCTTGGTGGGATATGAATTCTCCGTCTGCTGTAACCGTGCCGGGGAAATAGGCTGTTATGATTCCGCTTTTGTGGATGGCGAAGCTTGCATCCTTGAATCGATCTTCCGGATGGTAGTTCAAAAATTGCCGGGTCTGTAGAAAGGTGCCGTTGACGGACTCCCGGTTCACAAACCGGTCCAGTCGTTGGTCCAATTCCTTGTTGTAGGGCAAAATCTCGAACATATTCACAAATTAGTATTTAACGATGGATGAAAACTTTAGATTGTCCATTAAAATGGTGGTTTTATCGGTTTTAATGCTTTAGACTGTTTTTCAAATAGGGATATTTTCTACTTTGAGGTTCATGATTCAAGTTCCCTATTACCCTTTGAAGCGAGTAAGCGATTCCTACGGCTCCGAAATAAAGGAGGCTGTCAATCGTGTGATGGATTCTGGTTGGTATATCCGTGGCAAGGAATGCGGCGGTTTTGAAGAGAAGTTTGCCAAATACTGTGGATCTCGCCATTGCGTCGGGGTAGGGAATGGTCTTGAGGCCTTGGCCTTGATTTTGAAGGGTTATGTCTCCTTGGGCCGTTTGCAGCCTGGCGACGGGGTCATTGTTCCTTCCAATACTTTTATTGCCTCATGGCTTGCGGTAAAGGCTGCTAATCTTGTGCCGGTTCCTGCGGAACCGGATGCAGAAACTGCGGTTTTGAGTGCCGTTTCTGTGGATCGTGCGTTTGCAGGTGCCCAGCAGGACGGTCTTAAGGTTCGGGCAATTCTGGCGGTTCACCTGTACGGTCGTCTTTGCCCCATGATGGAACTGAAACAGTTTGCAGAGAATCGCGATCTTCTTTTGCTGGAAGATGCGGCCCAGGCTCATGGCGCGTCATTTGCTACTGAAAATGGCGTTGTTCGCGCCGGGAATCTCGGAGACGCAGCCGGTTTCAGTTTCTACCCGGGAAAGAACCTGGGGGCCCTTGGGGATGCCGGCGCTGTGGTTACCAGCGATGGCGAATTGGCTGCCGTTGTCCGCAAACTTGCAAATTATGGTTCCGAAAAGAAGTATGTTCACGAGTTTGCCGGTGAAAATTCCCGCCTAGATGAAATTCAGGCTGCAGTCCTGTCCGTGAAGCTTCCTCGACTGGACGAAGAAAACCGCCGCCGTAATGAAATCGCTAACCGCTACCTGGCCGAAATCAGAAATCCGCTGGTGAGGTTGCCAAAGGCTGCTGTTTCTGTGCCCGCCGGTACTGTGGCGGATTGTGTGTGGCATATTTTTGCGGTACACTGCGAACTGCCTAATGGCGAAAGTTGTCGCGACGCCCTTCAAAAACATTTGGCAAATCGTGGTGTAGAAACGCTTATTCATTATCCGACGCCGCCCCATTTGCAGAAGGCCTTTGCCGATGATTTTTCCACCGGGGCTTACCCAGTTGCAGAACGTCTGGCCAATGAGGAGTTGAGCCTGCCTTTACACCCCTTCATGACTGAAGATGAAATTGCAGCAGTAATTGAAGGCGTTAACAACTTTAAGGATTAGTCTATGTTTGTGAAAAGTTTCCTGGGTTCGGGTGCGGTAACGGCTTTTAACGCCTTGAGGGCTTTTGCCATCAACAAGCTTTTGGCTGTTTTCTTGCCGCCTGCAGCCTTTGCCTGCGTCGGGCAGTTCATGAACCTGTTGACTATCGGGCAGGCCACTTCCAGTCTTGCTCTTCAGAATGGCTGGACTAGCCTGACCGCTCAGAATTTCAAGAACGAAAAGCAACTTCTTGGAGTGTGGCGAGGCGGTCTTCGTCTGACAACTTTTGCGAGCCTGTTCACTTTTGTGGCTGCAGTTCTGTTCTGTTTCATGGCTCCATTGGAAACTCTGTTTCCTGGGATGAATACTCGACTGGTGCAGGCAGCAATCCTGTTTGCTTTGCCAGGTGTATTCGCTACCAATATTATTGCCATCTGTGCTGCCGTCATGAACGGTATGGGTGAAAATCGCAAGTGGGCGCTTATCAATATTGTGGCTTCCTTGTGGCAAGTTTTATGGGTTGCATTTTTCCTTTATACGGGCCAACTGTCTGTCCTTTCTATTATTGCGACCCAGTCCATCGTGGCCGCCTTTTTTGCCATCCGCATTGCAAGCCAGGCTGGTTTTAGTGTCAAGAAAGTCTGGTCTACGGCAGCCGATATTCGTGAACCTTGGGTCTCTTATGCCTTGATGGGCTTGGTTCCCATGGTCATGACTCCCGTTGTGCTTACGGTAATCCGAACCGCAGTGGCTTCGAACTTTGGGCAGGATGCCGCCGGCATCTGGCAGAGTGTGTTGAAGGTTTCGGACTTCCTCTTCATGATGATGTCGGCTATTCTTACCGTGATTATCCTGCCGAAGGTTTCGGCCCAGCAGACTAGGCAGGAATTTTTCAAGTTGTTTAATCCCTTGCTCTTGCGTGTGATGGGAATTTCTCTGGTGATGGTGACGGCTTTATTTTTGTGCCGCGGTCTCCTAGTGCAAATCCTTTTTTCAAGAGCCTATATGGGTGCCGCCGATTATCTGTTTTATCAACTGTTGGGAGATTTCTTTAGGGCTGGTGGATTTTCCTTGGCACTGGTCCTGATCGCTCGCCGCGAAACAAAGAAGTTCCTTTCCATTGAAATTGGTTCGGAAATTTTTCTGGCCGCAGGTTCCCTGATCCTAATGAAACTGGTGGAATTTCAGGGGCCCATGATGGCTTACGCCGTAGAAAACTTCCTATACTTTGCAGTTATGTTCGTTGTTGTCCGGAGGCTGAAATGGAATCAGCAGTAATCGTTTCTGTGCTGATGGCCTGCTACAAGCATGAACGTTTTGTAGAGGCGGCTGTCCGTTCTGTAATGGCTCAAGAGGGCGTGTCCTTTGAATTGATCGTTATTGATGATGGCAGTCCCGATAGGTCGCCCGAGATTCTTGAACGCTTGGCAAACGAGTTCCACTTCAAATACGTCCATCGTCCGAACAAAGGGGTGGTGGCGACCATGAATGAATTGCTTTCTATGGCGAAGGGCAAGTATTTTTGCTCCATGGCGTCAGATGATATGATGCCTGCAGGCCGATTGGCTGAACAAAGTCAGTACCTGGAAAGTCATCCTGAAGTTCCCGTATGCTTCGGACAGATTGTGGTAATGGATGGGGAAGGGAATCATGGCGAAACCCCGGACCCGCGCTATACCCGTTCTGTTCCTCAAGTGACATTCGAGGAATTTTTCATGGGGAAGAAAGAAGTTCACGGCTGTTCCGAAATGATTCGCCTGGATGTATTCCGTGATATGGGCGGCTATGATAAGGAATTCCCTTTCGAGGATTTTCCCCAGTGGCTGAAGTTCTTCCATAGGTTTGGAACGTTACCTGTGTTGCCTACCTTGTGCTGCTACTACCGCGTTCATGGAAACAACATGTCCAGCAACAGTACCTTGATGTATGGCACGTTCTTAAAGGCGCTGGCTCGTTACTCCGATCATCCCCTTTACCCGAAAGCTGTGAAAATCTGGAAGTCCCATTGGTTCTCCATGCTTGCTTATACCAACAAGGCCGAGGCCGTTCGCAGGATTCCTCAGCTAGCCTCGTTCTCCTGGGACTTTTTCAAAAGGTTCCCGAAGCTGTTTGTGCCCAAGTTTATTCTGGACCGCCGTTTTAACGTCTGATTCAAAACGCCGTTATCGTCTGAAAATTTTCTTGATGGTCCCTGCAATTCCCAGTGACTTTAGGTTTGTCCAAAGGGCAAGGGGAATGGAGAGAATCTTGGCGACCGGTGTCGGAAAAATCTTGTAAAGCTTTTGACGACGTTCAATTCCCTTGCGGACGGATTCCGGTCTCCAGTTACTTTGAAAGTGGTGGATGCAGTAGGTTTCTGCAGTGGCGCGAATCTTGCCGTCTATAAAGCTTTTGGGTGAAAAGAAATCTTCTGGGAAAATTTCCAAAGGGTCACGCAGACTGTTAAAGGCGTTGGCAAGGATGTTGGGCAAGACCAGCTCATTCACCTGGGATTCTGTGTAGTTGAATGATTCTTGTCTGTAGAAGTCCAGGGCTTTTGTAATGGCGGGGTGATTTTTGTTTGCGGCGAGAATCGCGCCTTCTATGCGGCGGGATCCGTTTTCGAATCCGAAGAAATATTCGCGGCCCATTAACGGATCGAAACTTTTCACGACTTCAACGTCGGTGTCGAGATAGATACCGCCTTCTGTTTCTAGGGCGTACAGACGGACTGCATCTGCGGCGAAGGCCCATTTTTTTTGGGCGAGGGCCTGCATTACCCAGGGAATGCCTGTGGCTTCGGCTTTGGAACGGTCCCAAAGGATCAGTTCATAATCGGGTAGAACTTGTTTCCATCCGTCCAAAAATTGGGTTACATCAGCAGGGAACGGCTCCCCGGAAAACCAACAGTAATGAATTTTCCTAGGAATCATTTTTCATCCCTCCTAAGCATTTTTTGCAAGACGTCGCGGCCTCCGAAAGAGATTACGTTGGCCACCTTGTTGCGAAGTCTAACCTTGAAATCCAACAGGTTCTGCAATCGAAGTTCCTTGATGTGATTCCAGGCGCGATTGCGGTAATCCTGGAATTCGTCGGTATCGGGGGTGCGCTTCAGAATGCTGTAGCTGGTGCTGATGAGCATGTTCTTTGCGGCACGAAGTAACTTCGGGTTCCTTATTTTTTCCGTGATAGTCGTACAAAGGTTTTCGGCGATGTCCAGCAGTTCCGCTTTCTTTAAATTGTAGGCGGAATTCAGGATGCTGGTTTCGCGTTTGCGGTACAGATATAGAGGCAAACTTACGGAACGGATTTCCTTTGCGCTCAAGAAAATCTGCGGGATGGTACAAAGGTCCTCGAAGTACTTGCCCCTCGGGAAGCGGACGTCTTTCCAGAGCCTTGCTGAGTAAAGTTTGTTCCATGCGGAATGGTCGGGAATCCTGTCTTGGTACAGCGCCTGGATAAGGGCGTCTTCGGGGGACCAGATTTTCTGGATGGACTTGCTTCGGTTTCCTGGAATCTTGGCGGGCAATTCGGTAAAGCTGTTGGACCCGCAGCAGATAATCTCTGCATCGGAATCTTGTGAAGCCTTGAGCAGGGTTTCTAGAAATGTGGGGGCGATCATGTCGTCGCTGTCGACGAATGTAATCCAGGGGGCGGAGACCTTCTGGAGGCCTGCATTGCGGGCTTCGGAAAGTCCTGCGTTCTCTTGGGACAGAAGCGTGAAACGTTCATCACGTTTGATGAATTCTTCGACAATTTCTGCAGAGTTGTCTGTGGAACCGTCGTTAACGACAATGGCTTCGAAGTCGGCAAAGGTCTGGTGCTGTACGCTGATAAGGCATGCTTCCAGATATTCGGCGGTATTGTATACCGGAATAATGACGCTTACGGTTGCCATAGGGTGGGCTTTTTTACGCCTGGCTTAGGTTTTGGACCACTTCGCCCCAGCCCATTTGCACAAGGGCGCCTGCTCGTACCAAGTTCCCCTGGGCGTCTTCGTATTCCTTCAGGATGCGGCTCCATTCGGTTACGTCGCGCTTGAACTTGATGTCCTTGCGAATTTTTTTCATGAGCATGTCCTGTTTCCATTGGGCGGCTTCGCCAAGGAACTTGCAGGATTCGTCCAGTGCGTCGAGATAGGCGGGCACCGCGTTCAGGAAGGTCTTTTCAAAAGGTTTGGCCTTGCCTTTTGCTTGACCCACAAGGTTCTTCTGATTGATGACGTTCTTGCGCAGTTCGCTCATCAGTCGTACGATTCGCTCGAAATCCACCTGGGGCCAGATCAGGTTGAAGGGCCACATCTTTTTCCAGTGGAACTTGAACATGGACTCGTGGGCCGTGTTCTTGGCCTTCAGCATTTCCTTGAGGTTGTTGAATATAATCTGGGATGGAAGCAAATCACTCATGGCCTCCAATATAGATTAATTCTCCATTTATAACTGAAAAAAGCCCCTTTTGTGGTAATTTTACAAAGCTTAGTTTGTTATTTTGGAAATAAGAAGTTAAATTCACCCCTGCATAAACTTGTAAAAAGGAAATCTATGAATAACAAAAAGTTCAAGATTCTACTTATTGTAGATATCGCATTGATTATCGGCTTGTTTGCCTTGATGATGATCCTCAAGGGTACTTATAATGACCAGGCTCAGAAGTCCGTTGGCGAACAGGTGGGTGCCTACCTGGAACAGTCTAACGGTGTTGTTCAGGAACAGTGGAAGGCTGTTGACCAGTACGGCATGGCCTGGAAGCTCGTTTTTGCCACTTTGACCGGCGACAAGACCGAAGCTACCTTTGATGCCACCGCAAAGGCTATCGAAGAAGACAAGGATGCCCGTTTCAAGCAACTTTCCTATATGTACAACGCTGCAGGCATTCCTCCTCAGGCTCAGAACTCCATCTACGAAAAGGCTGGCCTTGCTGACAAGTTCCTTCTGAAGAATGAAGGCGGCGTCAAGGAAGTGGCTTGCGGTAAGAACTGCGTCATTAGCTTCACCTTCGCAAAGGGCAAGCTGAAGACCGCTGACTACAAGGCTCTGACCGAATACAACATGGGTGCAAACTTTAAGCTGGAAGCTCCGGCTCCCTACCACTTTGAATAAGGAGTAATGAACGATGAACATGAAGAATATTTCCATTGCTCTTTCTGTCGTGGTTGTGCTTTTGCTGGCAACTCTTCTGATGCAGAAGGGTAGCTACGTTTCTCAGGCAACTGAACACTACGAAAAGACCACTACCAAGTCCTTCAAGGGCGCTTCCCAGATCATTGAGTATGTGAACAACTCCATCGAGACCAACAAGGGCGTTTGGACCCTGGCTTGCGAAGCTGTTCAGAGCGTAAAGACTTCTCAGGATCAGGCTCGCCTCGAAGCAAAGCTCTTCCCCTCTGTAAAGGGTACCATGAGCATTGCCAACAAGACTCGTAAGTTCGAAGCTAGCTCCGATTATTACATCGTTTCTAACTTCGCCAAGGTCGAAGTTGACAAGAAGACCGAAGTGAAGTCCCTTTCTGGCCTCGTCTCTGTGAACGTGAATGCTCTTCTGGGCAATGCCGCTGTTGCTGCATCTGACGAAGATGAAGAAGAAGGCGAAGACGCTGTTGTGGAAGAAGCTCCGGCTCCCAAGAAGGCTGCCAAGGGTAAGAAGGGCAAGAAGGGTAAGAAGCGCTAATCTGGCGAGCTAGAATTGGTGCGGAAAACCTAACTCTTTGATACTCAAAGAATTACAAAAATCCTCGCAGAAATGCGGGGATTTTTTGCATTTCTTCACCTGCTAATCACTAGCCACTAACCACTAACCACTAACCACTATTTACTATCTTTCCCCTCGTAAAAACAAATAACACAAGGTGCCGGCTAACCCCCGGCAAGAGGTAAAAATGCTCATTCTTCGTGGTACTCCGGCTCTGTCGGACTTCCGTCTCCAGAAACTTCTGGCTGACTTCAAGAAAGAAAACCTGAACGTCGCAAGCGTTTACGCTGAATTCCTCCATGTGGTGGATCTGTCCGCCGATCTTTCCGCTTCCGAAAAGGAAACTCTGGAAAAGGTGCTCCACTACGGCCCCATGCGTGAAGCCAAGGCCCTGGAAGGTGAACTGTTCGTGGTTTGCCCCCGTCCGGGTACCATCAGCCCCTGGAGCTCCAAGGCTACCGATATCGCTCACATCTGCGGCCTGCCCGCTATCAAGCGTATCGAACGCGCCATTGCCTACTATGTGAAGTTTGAAGGTGCCGCTTCTGCCGACGCTCGCAAGGTCATCGAATCCAAGATTCACGACCGCATGACTCAGGCTGTATTCGCAGACACCGCTTCCCTGGACGTTCTCTTCAGCAAGGAAGAACCGCGTCCCCTGAACATTATTCCGGTGCTCACCGAAGGCCGCGAAGCTCTCGTCAAGGCAGACAAGGCTATGGGCCTCGCTCTCTCCGCCGACGAAATCGACTACTTGGTCAACAACTTTACCGCTCTCAAGCGTAACCCCACCGACGTGGAACTCTACATGTTCGCTCAGGCCAACTCCGAACATTGCCGCCACAAGGTATTCGGTGCCGAATGGACCATCGACGGTGTCAAGCAGGACAAGTCCCTGTTCCAGATGATCAAGAACACCTACGCCCTGCACAACACCAACATCTTCAGCGCCTATAAGGATAACGCTGCCGTGATGAAGGGTGCAACCGCAGGTCGTTTCTACGCTGACCCCCGCACCAACAAGTATGACTTCCACAACGAAGAAGTGGATATCTTGATGAAGGTGGAAACCCATAACCATCCCACCGCAATTTCTCCGTTCCCCGGTGCTGCAACCGGTAGTGGCGGTGAAATTCGTGACGAAGGTGCAACTGGTAAGGGTTCCAAGCCGAAGGCTGGTCTCACTGGCTTTAGCGTTTCCAACCTGAAGCTTCCTGGTGCCGTTCAGCCTTGGGAAAAGGACTTCGGTAGCCCGTCCCGTATTGCTTCCGCTTTGGACATCATGATTGAAGGTCCTCTTGGCGGTGCAGCATTCAACAACGAATATGGCCGCCCCAACATTCTCGGTTACTTCCGTACTTTCGAACAGGAAGTTTCTGCTGAAAAGGGTACCGAAGTTCGCGGTTACCACAAGCCCATTATGCTGGCTGGTGGTCTCGGCAACATCAAGCACGACCACATCGAAAAGGGCCACATCGACCCGGGTGACCACCTGGTGGTTCTGGGCGGTCCGGCTATGCTCATCGGCCTTGGTGGCGGTGCTGCAAGTTCTGTGGCAAACGGTGCCGGTAACGAATCCCTGGACTTCGCCTCTGTGCAGCGCGAAAACCCGGAAATGGAACGCCGTTGCCAGGAAGTGATCGACCGTTGCTGGGCAATGGACGAAGAAAACCCCATTACCTTCATTCACGACGTGGGTGCAGGTGGACTTTCCAACGCCTTCCCGGAACTGGTGAACGATGGCGGTCTCGGCGGTAAGTTTGAGCTCCGTAACGTGCCTAACGATGAACCGGGTATGAGCCCCTTCGAAATCTGGAGTAACGAATCCCAGGAACGTTATGTGATCGCTGTTGCTGGTAACAAGCTTGACGTGTTCGACGCTATCTGTAAGCGTGAACGTTGCCCGTATGCTGTCGTTGGCGAAGCTATTCCCGAAAAGCACTTGACCCTTACCGATAAGCACTTCGGTTCTACTCCTATCGACATGCCGCTGGAAGTCTTGCTGGGCAAGCCGCCTCGCATGATCCGTAACGAAAAGAGCCAGAAGCGTCCGCTCACCTCTCAGGTGGTTCCTGCTGATGCAACCATCAAGGATATTGCACACCGCGTTCTCGCTAACCCGACTGTTGCTGACAAGACCTTCTTGATTTCCATCGGTGACCGTTCCGTGACCGGTATGATCTGCCGCGACCAGATGGTGGGCCCCTGGCAGGTTCCTGTGGCTGACTGCGCTGTGACCTCTGCAACTCTCGACACCTACGAAGGTGAAGTGATGTCCATGGGTGAACGCGCTCCTATCGCTCTCATCTCTCCGGCTGCTGCAGCCCGCATGACTGTTGCTGAATCCCTCACCAACATGGCTGCCGCTTACGTCCCCGACATGGGCCGCGTAAACTTGTCTGCAAACTGGATGGCAACTCCCAACTACGAAGGTGACGGTGCCGACCTGTACGAAGCAGTAAAGGCTATCGGTATGGAACTCTGCCCGGAACTGGGCATTACCATTCCGGTGGGTAAGGACTCCATGTCCATGAGCACTGTATGGCAGGACGAAAAGGGTAGCCACCGCGTTACCGCTCCGATCTCCCTGGTCATCAGCGCCTTCTCTCCCTGCGCCGACGTTCGCAAGACTATGACCCCGCAGCTCATCCAGAACAAGGAGACTACCTTGATGCTGGTTGACCTGGCTCGCGGTAAGAACCGTATGGGCGCATCCATTGCAGCTCAGGTTTACAACATGCTTGGCGACAAGGCTCCGGATGTGGATTCCGCTAAGGAACTCCGCGCCTTCTTCGAAACCATCCAGAAGCTCAATGCAGATGGCAAGATCATGGCTTACCACGATAAGTCTGATGGCGGTCTCTATACTACCGTTACCGAAATGGCTTTCGCTGGCCACGTTGGTGTTACTTTGGACGTAAATGCTCTCCAGGGCAATGTCATCGACGCTCTCTTCAACGAAGAACTGGGCGCTGTGCTTCAGGTTGCAAATGCTGACGTCGCCGCTGTTAAGGCTGCATTCGCCGCTGCAGGCCTGGGCGATACCGTTTCTGAAATCGGTAAGCTGAACGATACTTACAACCTGGTTATCGGTGACTACGCAGAAGGCCTCTCTGACCTTCGCGCTATCTGGTCCGATACCACTCGCCGCATCGCCGCCCTCCGCGACAATCCGGCTTGCGCAGAAAGCGAATACACCTTGAAGCTGGAACAGGATGATCCGGGTATTACCCCGAAGGTCACCTTCGACCTCAATGCAAGCGCAAAGATCATCAAGGACTACTCTAGCCGCCCGAAGATGGCTATCCTCCGCGAACAGGGCGTTAACGGTGAATTGGAAATGGCTGCCGCATTTGCCAAGGCCGGTTTCGAATCCATCGACGTCCACATGACCGACATCTTGAGCGGTCGCGTAAGCCTGAAGGACTTCAACGGTCTCGTGGCTTGCGGTGGCTTTAGCTACGGTGACGTTCTGGGTGCTGGCGAAGGCTGGGCAAAGAGCATCTTGTTCAACCCCAAGGCTCGCGCAGAATTCGAAGCTTACTTCAACCGTAAGGATACCTTCACTCTGGGCGTCTGCAACGGCTGCCAGATGGTTTCCAACCTGAAGGACTTGATTCCTGGCGCAAAGCATTGGCCGCGCTTCGTTCAGAACCTCTCTGAACGTTTCGAAGCCCGTTACTGCTCTCTGAAGGTTGAAGATACCCCGGCTGTTCTCCTGAAGGGTATGGCTGGTTCCGTATTGCCTATCGCAGTGGCTCACGGTGAAGGCCGCGCAGAATTCGCATCTCGGGTCGCTGCAGAAGAATGTCTGAAGACTGGCCTCGTGGCACTCCGCTACGTGGATGGTAAGCACGAATACACCGAACGCTACCCGCTGAACCCCAATGGTTCTCCCTTCGCCATCAACGGCCTCTGCTCTGAAGACGGTCGTGCTCTCGTCATGATGCCGCACCCGGAACGTGTGTTCCGTACCTGCCAGTACTCCTGGCATCCGGCTGAATGGGGCGAAGACGGCCCGTGGATGCAGCTGTTCCGCAACGGCCGTATTTTCGTTGGGTAGCTAGGGTCGAATGCGGCCTGGTCGTATCTTTGTAGGCTAATAAAAGTCTTGTCGCGGACATGTACCGCGCTGCTTGAAAAATCCGCTTTCTGCTTTACCGCAGGGGCGGATTTTTTTTACATTGCTGGTTGTTAAAAGTTAGGAGCTTATTATGAATCTTTTTAAGAAGATTTCTTGGCTTAAGCCTGCGGTGATGGCGATAGTGGAACTTCCACAAATGAAGATGTCAATGAAATTTCATCTTCAAGTGTAGTTGATGAAATCTCATCCAGTGAAAGTTCTGCAGACTTACCGAATGAAGGTTTTGCAAGTTCCTCCAGCGAAATTCCTGCAAGTTCCGCTAATGAAGGCTTTGCAAGTTCGTCCAACGATAATTCTGGATCTGTGTCCAGCGCGGCTGTTACGTCAATTACTTCAAGTAGCGAAGAAACAGACTCTGACGATATCGTTGCAAGTTCCTCCAGTGAGTTGCCTGTAAGTTCTTCAGGAAATATTTCGCCTTCTGGTAGTGAAGAAATGATTTCATCTAGTTCTCTATCTGAAGGGTTGTCTTCGGGGGCTGATTTTTTCAGAAGGAATCGTTCTTTAATCCCGACGTTACGTATGGCACCTTGGTCGATGAAAGGGATGGAAAAATTTATAAAACGGTAGTGATTGGCTCTCAAACCTGGATGGCCGAGAATCTGAACTATGCGGATTCTGTGCAGACCCCGAGTCTCAAGGAAAGTTCCTGGTGCCGTAATGATGACGCCGATGAATGCTCCATTTTTGGACGCCTCTATACGTGGATTGCTGCCATTGATTCGATCTCGTTGGCTAATGACGCGAATGACCCGCAGAATTGTGGCTATGGAGTCGTATGTGATTGTTTAAAAGACGATGCTCTTGCTTTGGCTCCAGTACAAGGTGTTTGCCCCAACGGATGGCATTTGCTCAGTTTAGCGGAATGGGAAACTTTGTTTGAAAGTGTTGGCGGCTGTGAATCTGATTTTTGGTCCGTTACCCAAAATGAAAGTGAAGATTATCATGGCCGATACGCATATTACGTGTTCATGACTTGTTATGCAGACTATGCTTTTTTGCAAGGTAGTGACCGTGTCAAATCGAATGCGATGTCCGTTCGCTGCCTCAAGGATTAGTCAGTACAGTAGTCTTATCAAAAATGTTTGTCAAAATTTACGAGTAATAGTGGTTTGACAAAACTATATTTGTACCACTATTAGAGGGTTTTGACATGAAAATCGGTTCTTCTACATTAGCCCTTGCCTTGGGCGCATTTGTAACATTTAGCTCTGCAGCCCAGATTCAAGGCTTTGTTTCAGGATACGCACCTGGTAACGTTAAAGAAAAAAAAGAAGTAAAAGGTGTTGAATCCAGCCGAGATCTCCATACCGATTTTATGTGGGGACTTGGTGCCGAATATTTGGCTTTCCCGGTCGGTCCCCTTATGGTTGGCGGTGGCCTCGGATTTTTTAGTGTACAGACTGATGGCGGCTATAATGTCGTGATGCCTTCCGTGCCTCTGTGGCTTTCTGTTGGTGTAATTGGCCCTGATAGCTGGAAGGTTCGCCCTTACCTTGGCGCTCGCGTGGGATATCCGATTCCGGCCACTAATTATTTGACTTGGTGGGATAAGCCTCAGGACTTTTTCGTAACGGGAAACGTCGGTGTGCAGCTGCCGTACCATATGGGTGTAGAGTTCGACTGCACCTATCTGACCATGGATAAGTACTTCAGTAAGCATGGTGTGAATTTCCGCCTGAGTTCTGTGAAGTTTGGTGGTTCCATTACGGTTCATTTTGATTTGTCTGGCAAATCTGCTGAAGCCGATAAGGCCGCTACTGTAAATGATGCTGTTGTGGCGGAACCGGTTGTAGAAGAAAACTATGACGCATATGCTCCTTCTGGTGTGAATGAAAATTCTGAGTCTACGGATCCGTATTCTAATTATGGTGAACCCGCTGCAGAAAATATGACTGGTGAACCTTCTGCAGAACCTGCTTATGATGCTGCTCCCGCAGAAGAACAGCCTGCCGCAGAATCTTCTGAAGTTGCTCCGGTTGAAGAACCTGCCGCAGAGGCTCCTGCCGAAGAATCTCCCGCAGAAGAGGCTGTGGCTGAAGAAGCTCCTGCTGAGGAACCTGCGGCTGAACCCGCTCCCGAACCGGAGAAGAAGCCTGTAGCCAAGAAGGCAACCGGCAAGAAAAAGGCTGCCGCCAAAAAGACGACTAAAAAGAAGGCTGCTGCAAAAAAGAAGACTTCTAAAAAGAAAAAGTAAAGTCTAATCTTTGAGAGGTGCCGCGCTATGCGGCATTTCTTGTTTGGAATGCTATTTTTGGAATGGTAAAAAATGTCTGAACAGAATTTAACTCGTGAAACTTTGGTGGAATTCTTCGGTGCTGAAGAATACTCTCGCCTGTGCCGCCATGAGGCGGGGCATGCTCTGGTTGCCTTTTTGTTTAAGCGTCCTCTGGAATATGTGAAGATGACAAATTCCAAGGAGCGTCCGGGCGTTACCCGCATTACCGGAAGTGAACTGGACGGCTCTGCTCACATTGCCATTGCGGGCCATATTTCCGAATTCATTATCCGCAAGAATTTCGCTTGTGACCTAGATACGGTGATGCGTGAACTGCCTATGGAGCTGAACCGCAGTGACGCGGACTACCAAAGCTTTCAGGCTGCTTGCTATTACTTCCAGATGTCGGAAACCAACGTGGTGGAGCAGTGCTACAACATTCTGATGGCTTGCCAGAAGGCCTTGCTTGTGATTGTGGATGGGCTGGAACAGCGCACCTGCATGACCTGTGAAGAAATCGCCGCTCTTTTCCAAAAATGATTGCGCAGGTTCGTTCGTAAACGCCCCAAAGGCGGTGGATTTGCATGAAAAATGCCGAAATTCACTGCCTTTTTGTTAATTTATTTGTAAAATCCGTGGCGGAATGGAACAAAAAACCCTTTTAAGGACAGTTGTCTTGGCCTTTTTGATTGTAAAATAGCTCAAAATGCTTTTGATTTAGTGTAAATTAACGAAAAGGCAGTGCCTGAACTAAAAAACTAGTTCAAGACACTGCCTTTTTTAGCGAATTGCTGTTTTCGATTACTTCAAAGCGGCAATAATAGCGTCGCCCATGCCGGTGGTACCGACCTTGGTGCAGCCTTCCTGGTAGATATCGCCAGTGCGGTAGCCCTGGGAGATCACCTTTTCGCAAGCGGCTTCGATAGCGCGTGCAGCTTCTTCTTCCTTGAAGGTATAGCGCAGCATCAAAGCGGTGGAGAGGATCTGGGCCAGCGGGTTAGCGATGCCCTTGCCAGCGATGTCTGGAGCGGAACCACCTGCCGGTTCGTACAGACCGAAGGAACCTTCAGCAATAGAAGCGGAGGGGAGAAGACCCATGGAACCAGTGAGCATTGCGCATTCGTCGGTCAGGATGTCGCCAAACAGGTTCGGGCAGAGCATCACGTCGAAGTCGCGGGGGCGCTTCAGGAGCTGCATAGCAGCGTTGTCCACGTAGAGGTGTTCGAGGGTCAGTTCCGGATAATCCTTGATGACATCGTTCACAACTTCGCGCCACAGAACGGAAGTGGTCAGAACGTTAGCCTTATCGATGGAAGCAACCTTCTTGTTGCGGAGCATAGCGGCGTCGAAAGCGAAGCGAGCGATGCGTTCCACTTCGTAGCGGCTGTACTTCATGGTGTCGAAACCGATTTCTTCCTTGGAGCCCGGAACGCCTTCGCGGCCCTTGGGCTGACCGAAGTAAACGTCACCAGTCAGTTCACGAACGGTAAGGATGTTGAAGCCGTCACCGACGATGTCGGAACGGAGGGGACAAGCACCGGCCAGTTCCTTATAGACGCGAGCGGGACGGAGGTTGCAGAAAAGCTTGAAGTGCTTACGGAGGGGGAGCAGAGCACCGCGTTCCGGCTGCAGGTTAGGAGGAAGGTGTTCCCACTTCGGGCCGCCCACAGAGCCGAAAAGAATACAGTCAGAAACTTCACCCAGCTTGAGGGTGGATTCCGGCAGGGGAGAACCGCTTTCATCGTAAGCAGCGCCACCGACGTTTGCCCATTCTGCGTTCACGTCGAAACCGAACTTCTTGGAAACAACGTCCAGAACGCGGACAGCTTCCTTCATCACTTCCGGACCGATACCGTCGCCCGGGAGAACTGCAATCTTGTAATTCTTGCTCATTATTGAGTCCTTGGTTAAAATTTGAACGAATCAAAGATAGTAAAAAACGAGGGGCATTTCTACCTCTCGTTTTGTTTAATTCCCGTTCTTTCCGCCATCCTCGCGAGATTCTCGTTGGGCCACTTCGCGGGGGTGAAAACTCTTGTGTTCCTGCTTGATAAATTCCTTGTCCACATGAGTGTAGATCTGGGTGGTGCTGATGTCGGCGTGACCCAGCAGTTCCTGCAAAACGCGGAGGTCCATGCCCGCTTCGAGACAGTGGGTGGCGAAGCTGTGACGGAAGGTGTGGGGCGATACCTGCTTAGTCAAGTGCATGGTATGTTGCTGCACGATCTTCCAAGCGCCCATGCGGCTCATGGGCTTGCCGCGGGAATTTAAAATTACGTTGTCTGTTTCCGGATGGGTGAGGGGACGACCTCGCTCGATCCATTCTTTCAGGTTTTCCTTGGCCTTGCTGCCTAGCGGAATGAGACGCTGCTTGTTGCCCTTGCCGATAGGGGTCAGCCATTCGTTTTCCAGGTCCAGGTGCGTCAGCTTGATTCCCAAAGTTTCTGAAATGCGAAGTCCTGCGCTGTACATCAGCTCGAACATGGCTGTGTCTCTCAATGGGTTCTTGCCGTTGGCGGCGCTCTCGAATACGCTGTCCACTTCTTCGCGGGTTAGGTATTGGGGCAGGTAGTGGCCCAGTCGCGGTGTGGCCAGCATGCTCTCGGTACTGAAATCGTACTCGCCCTGGTTCTGCATGTACTTCAGAAATCCTCGGAGGCTGGAGAAATGCCTGGCGATGCTGGTGGGGGAGTATTCCTCGTGAGCGGCCGCATCGGATAAAAATTCGTCCAGTTTTTCTGGGGTTAGGGCTTTTAAATCTAGAGAATGTTCGTCTAACCATCCAACGAAATGGCGCAAATCTTCTTGATAGCTCTGGATCGTGGCCGGGGAGAGGTTTCTCTCGACCCCCAGGAATGCCATATAGGCGTCAAGTCGGTTGAAATTTGGGCTCATAGGCTGGTACTAGGTTTGGGTGCGCGCCTTTGGCGCTAGAGATTTGAAGTGTGAAATACAAGATATAAAAAGATATGAGGTATGAGGTATGAGGTATGAGGTATGAGATGTCTTCTCTATTCTTTGGCTTTATGCTTGTTGCTGTTTGGTGTGTTTCCGGTATCGGTAATCGCCTAAGTGTCTAGATCCCTCCTTGTAGAGGGTAAGGATTGTGAGGTGGCGATTTGAGTCTCTTGCTCTGGATTCCTCGACTACGGCCTTACTGGCCTCCGCTCGGAATGACACGTAAAAGAACTCTTCGCTCTTCACTCTTCGCTCTTCACTATCCACTATTTTGGGGTGGATTCAAAAAAAAGAAAAAATTTTTGCCTTTCCCCCTTGCCGAGTGTTCTTTTCTTTTCTATCATTGTGCGCGTCTTCGAGACGCGACTATGGATGATTAGCTCAGTTGGTAGAGCAGCTGACTCTTAATCAGCGGGTCGCAGGTTCGACCCCTGCATCATCCACTACCGCTCGAGCCAAGAAATTGGTGAAAGTGGAAATCAGAAGCGACAGACAAAGATAAGCACCTTTCGCGAAAGCGGAACATGAACTTTGAAACTTCGTCTTCTTCTTTTAGGCTTCGGCTGGAAAGACTTCTGATTCTTCGATTGAAGACGACATAGCTTAATAGCGACCGTCACCTTATGGATGATTAGCTCAGTTGGTAGAGCAGCTGACTCTTAATCAGCGGGTCGCAGGTTCGACCCCTGCATCATCCACTAAAAGCGACAGACAAAGATAAGCATCTTTCGTGAAAACGAATCATGAACTTTGAAACTTCGTCTTTTGCTTTACATAGCCGCAAGGCATAACGATCTGGATGATTAGCTCAGTTGGTAGAGCAGCTGACTCTTAATCAGCGGGTCGCAGGTTCGACCCCTGCATCATCCACTAAAAGACCTCTCGAAAGGGAGGTCTTTTTTTATGGTTAGAATTTTTTATTACACGTTTTTTTATAAAAAATCCAAAGAATTACATTTTATAGTATGATATTAGTATTACAAAATTTATATCTTGTCAAAAAAGCTATCTTTTAGAGACTAACTTTTCAAATTTGTTTCACACGGATTTTTAATGAAGATTGTTCTCCCTGTTGCTGGCAATGGACTGCGTCTGCGTCCTTATACCGAAAATCTGCCGAAGTGTTTGCTTCCGGTGGCCGGCAAGACTATTTTGGACTGGATTGTTGAAGACTCATTGTTTTTGAAGCCTGCCGAAACCATTTTTATCACTGGTTACAAGGCTGAAACTGTTGATTCATTCCTTGCAGAACGTTCCGCATGGGGTAAAACCCGTACTGTCGTCCAGAATAACCCCCAGGGCCTGGGTGAAGCCATCAGTTTGGCTCTTCCTTTTGTTGGCGACGATGAGCCGCTCCTGATTATTTTGGGCGATACTCTTTTTGAGGCCGATCTTTCTGTGCTGGAACAGGCTGACGAAAACATCCTCTACACCTTCAAGGTGGAAGATCCCCGTCGCTTTGGCGTGGCCGTGACTGATGCCGAAGGTCGTATTGAACGCCTGGTCGAAAAACCCCAGGAATTCGTTTCTGATGAAGCCATTGTGGGCATCTATTACATCAAGGATACCAAGGTTCTTAAGGAATCCCTCAAGTATCTGATGGACAACGATATTCGTACCAAGAACGAATTCCAGCTGACCGACGCCCTTGAAATGATGATCCAGAAGGGTTGCCGTTTCCGTACTGCACCTGTAAGCAAGTGGTTGGATTGCGGTCTGGCAGAAACCCTGCTCGAAACCAATGCTCACGTGTTGAACCGCAATGACAATTCCGCTGACTTTATAAGAGACGACGTGAAGGTTATTGCTCCCTGCTATATTGGCAAGGATGCCAAGCTGACCAATTGCACCATCGGTCCTAACGTGGCGGTTGGCGACGGTTGCGTTGTCGAAAATTGCACAATCGAGAATGCTGTCCTCTGGAACGGAGTCACGGTCTGCAATAAGCAGCTTGATAACGTTATCATCCACGAGTAGTGGATTTACGATCATGAACTATCTTGCCCTGGATTATGGCGAACATCGTGTGGGAGTCGCTTTTGCCGATTCCGAACTGAAGTTTGCTTTCGCCCGCGAAACTATCGACCAGAAGACCACAAACTTGTGGGTCCGTCTAGATGCTCTTGTCAAGGAAAACAAGGTGAACGCCTTTGTGGTCGGTATGCCGTACCATCCCGATGGTCGTGCCAATGGCAAGAACGTTGTGGTCGAAAAGTTTGTGCAGGATCTCAAGGAACGTTTCCCGGGTATGCCAGTCTACACTCAGGATGAATCCTATTCCAGCGTGCAGGCCCAGGCTTGTACCGCACATTTCAGCAAGAAGAAAAAACAAAAGAGCAAGGCGGTTATTGACCAGCTTGCAGCCCAGATTATCTTGCAGCGTTGGTTAGACGAGAATTAACCGAAAATGAAACTAACCGAAAATGATTTAAGGCCGGCTTACTGTCGGCCTTTGTCGTTGTTAGTCGTCTTTACGTTTTTTTTCGGCCTTGTCCGTGTACATTTCGTGGTCGGCCCTTTCCAAATACTTTATGATGTCGTCGTTCTTGGAAGTCATGCAGGAGTAGCCGAAGGCAACGCTGAAGCGTCGTCCGCGAATTTGTAGCATCTGGGCCTTGGACTTCAGGTGCAGAATGTAGTTTAGCAACTGAGGTTCCGTAGTTCTCGGGATGATTGCCAGGAATTCGTCGCCGCCCATTCTGAAGAACATGGCGTCTTCGGGGAGAACCATCTTGAACAGCACGCCCACAAGTCGGATGTATTCATCGCCGATCAGATGTCCGTAATAATCGTTTACCTGCTTCAGGTAATTGCAGTCTGCCGATATGAATCCCAGCGGCAACTTGTCGTCGGTAGCGATCGTTCCTAGAATTTCGTTCAGGTAAGTTCGGTTGTATAGGCCGGTCAGTTCGTCGGTAATGGCCAGACGGTGCAGCTGGCGTTTAAGCTTTTCCTGTTCCGTCACGTTGTTGATCAGGGCCACGATGCCGTAAATGTTGCCCTTGTCGTCGTGGACGGGTTCCTTGATAATCTCGAGGAATTCCTGGATTCCGTCTGCGTTTACCTCGATGACGTAATGGGCGCCCTTGCCGGTACGGATAATCTCCTTGTCCTTTTCCATGGCCATCTTGGCGTTTTCTTTGTCCTTACGGATTTCCACGTCGGTCTTTCCGCGGATCGTCCAGCCCGGTTCGTCGGCGCCGTGAAGGTGGTGCCAGTAATGGGTGCAGAACACGTACTTGCCTTCGGCATCCTTCAAGAAGATGTTGGAGGGGAGTCGCTTTAGAATGTACTCCAGTTCCTGCAGATGGATGGATTCCTTGACGTTGGTCAGCTTTTCAAGTCGGTTGACGATTAGCTGCTTGCTGTAAGGGGCACTGATAAAGTCCAGTACACCGTAATCCAGGCACTTGAATTCCTTGTCGGACGGAGTCTTGGGGGTGACCACGATAACGGATGCCGGAAGCAAAGTCTTTTTGGATTGGATCGCCTTTAGCAGACTGTAATCGTTGTCTGTGGCGGCGTCCGACATGATTAGGATGATGTCCGGATTTGTTTCGGTCAGCGTTCCCCAGATGCCATTGCCCGATTCTGTAGTTAAAAACTGGCTGTCGAAATTTTCGACAAGGATGCTCTGGAGCGTCTTGTCAACTTTCGATTTCTTTGAGAATAGAACCAGTTTTTTCATTTACGGTAATCCTTGATTATGCAAACTGTAAAACAGCACACTCCAAATATAAATAGAGCTTGTAAAAAAATAGTGCGATTTTTTTTTGAAAAATGCTATTCCAAATGCGATTAAAGGCTGATAATTAGAAGAAAAAGGTTATATTCACCAAAAAAAGAGAGGTTTCTTCTATGGAATTTTTGGATTTGGTGAAAAATCGCTACAGTTGCCGCAAATTTTGTGACAAGAATGTTGAAGAAGAAAAGCTTCTGCAGATTTTGGAAGCTGGGCGTCTGGCTCCTACGGCGATGAATCATCAACCATTGAAGATTTTCGTTGTAAAGTCTGCCCAGTCGCTGGAAAAACTCCGCGGAATTACCCGCATGGCCTACAACGCCCCGGTTGTTCTTATGGTTTGTTACGACAAGGACTTGTGTTACCGCGCCCTAAATTACAACGACGAACACGAATGCGGCGATATGGATGCCAGCATTGTAACCACGACAATGATGATGCAGGCCACGGAACTGGGTCTGAATACTTTGTGGGCACGAGGATTCAATGCCGTGGAAATTGCACGGGCTTTTGAATTGCCTGAAAATTTGAAGTTGAGCTGCCTATTGGATATCGGCTATGCCGATCCTGCAGAAGGTGGCCCCAGCCCCCGCCATTCCGTTCGAAAGGGAATGGAAGAGCTGGTTTCCGAAATTTAGTTCTGGAGCAAGGCGTCAACCTGCTTGAACAGGCCGGCGATCATTTCGGGCTTGATGGCTAACAGGGTTTCAATCCTGGAAGTCAGCATGGCGATACTTTCGGGTCTGGGTTCTGGTGCCGCATTGACTCTTGCCGCAATGCTGGGGAGAACCTTGATCAACATACCGATCTGGGCTGCCTTGATTAGCAGTTCAGCGGTCTGGGGATTGAACTTGTCTCCCAGGTAGCTCTTGATAAATGCGGGCCAAACCTTTGAAGCCGTGGCTTCGTCGGTTCCCATGAATTGCCAGGGCTGCATCTGGGGGTTGTTCTTGAGAAGGGTGTCCAGCATGCACATGCTGCTGAACTCAAAGATGGGGTGGCCCACTCTGACGTCGCCCATGTCAATCAGTTCAATTTCACCATTACGGATCAAGGTGTTCTTGGGGTGGAAATCACCGTGGAGCAATGTGGACGGGTCGGGAATGGCGGCGATTGTATCCAGGATTTGCTGGAACTGTTCCTCGTTGACCCACTTTCTGACGTGTTCCATTTCGCCGATAATAAATTCCTTGAAACTCTGGAATTCGTTGTTCTTTACGACGGTGGCGTGAATGCTGCGGGCCAAGTCCGCGATCTGCTGGATACGCTGGTCAAATTCTTCGGGATGCTCGGTAATGTAGGAACCCACGGTCTGGGCGTCTAGCATTTCATAAACCACGCCCATATCATTGCCAACCTTGACGATGTCGTAGCTGATGGCTGTGGGCATGCCGTAGACAAATGCCTTGCGGGCGTTTTCCTGTTCGCGCTTGATGATGTCAATGGAGTTGGCGCCTTCAACCCTGTAGACCTTGACAATGGAATCTTCGCTCAGACGATAGACTGTGCCATAAGCTCCGCGGCCGATTTCCGGACAACCCTCGATACTTACGCATCGATAGGCCTTTTGAACGTCCAGAATTTCTGTAAAACCAGTCACTTCAAAGATGTCGTACACTTCGCTGGTAACGTTGATGACTGTAACTGTGGGAATTTTCTTTTTAAGCTTGAGAAGGATACGCAGACCTGCAGAAGAAATGTATTCCAGTTTTTCTGCGTCAATGGTGGCGGCTGTAGGGGAGTTGTCTCCGAGTAGTTCCATCACCTGCTTTTCTGCATCGCCTGCGTTGGATGAATCAACCTTACCGGATAGGATAATGCTGAGACTGTTATTCTCGATTTTCCCGTCAATATTTACAACAGTCATGATTTTCTCCTTCAAAATCATTAGATGTCAATAATATAACCTCAGATTTTGAAAAAAAGAGAAAATTGACTTAAATCGACGTTTTGGGGTGCGTTAAAGTGATTTTAGCGCACCTGTTTCGGATTCCATGATGTATCCTCGGACCACGATGTCCTTGGGAACCAGGGGATGGTTCTTTACCAAGTCAACTGTTTCTAGAACAGCAGCTTCGGTATCTTCGAAGCCGTGGAGCCAGGAATCCAGATCGATACCGCAATGGCGCATGAGGCTGATGTGCTCTTCGTCTACACCACGTTCCTTCATCAGGTGGAGCATTTCCTGGGCGTCCATGCCCTGCACGCCGCAGCCGGTGTGGCCGATAATCATAATTTCATTGACGCCCAGCTCGTAGATGGCTACCAGCAGGCTTCGGACGGTACTATCGAAAGGATTGGTAATGGTGCCGCCGGCATTCTTGATCATCTTCACGTCACCGTTCTTGATGCCTAGCGCTGCAGGGAGCAGTTCCACTAGGCGTGTGTCCATGCAGGTGACGATGGCAATCTTCTTGTCGGGATATTTACTGGTGGCGAATTTCTCGTAGCCCTTGTTGGCTACAAATTCCTTGTTATAGGCGAGCATTTCCTGAATCATGATGAAACTCCGTGTTTTTCTAGAAAGTTAAAATACTAAAATTCAGCTCGGTCTTCCCAGATGTCGGCGATAACTTCGCACATGTCGTCGCTGTCGTCGGAGGATGTTGTGCCTGTAATCATATAGATGTAATTGTTTGCCTGCACGCTTGCCAATGTGCAGGTCTTGCTATCGGGAAGGGATCGGCTGATGGTACCGTATTTCTTCTCTGCATTGTAGGTTGCTTCACTTGCGGTGTAGCTAATCATGCGGCCTCTTTTTTGTAAAGCGGCTGAACCCTGGTTTAAGATGGGGATCATTTCATTGCCCGCATTGCCGAATAACGATTGAACGACGTTCATCTTTTCGTTAGGGCTAAGTGCTCCGTGACCCGTAACTGAGAAACGGTCACTGAGTTCAAAAAACAATTCTTGGCTGGTCTTACTTTCTCCGCTTGTCTTTCTTGTTGATATTCCTATTGTGGAGAGAACCGAGTCGTTTTGCAACAGACGTTTTGCTATTTCTTGCTCAGTTTGATCGATGAGATTCTTCCAGTAATCCATATCCCAGTTCAAGTAGTATAGGGCAAATTCTTCGTCGCTTACATCAAAGGGGGAGGTGAATGTGGTATCCTGGGCGAAGTAGTCCTTACGGGCCCCTCGGATAGCGATAATCTTGTTGTCTTTTTTTACAGTAAAGGCAGATACTTCCCGGTCTAGGTCAAATATATTGAACCGAATATCCCAAGCACCGCCGAATTCATATTTGAACGGAAGCGGGGTGGGAATATGCACGGTTCTGCTGGTGACGAAGGACCTGCCCATGTTTTGCATGGAGTATTCCTTGACAGAAGGTGCCGTGCGACTTGGGGTAAAGCAACCGCAAAAAATGAACGCAATAAGAACGAGTGCAGCGAAAATTCTGAACATGTTTCCTCCTAAATTTTGCGAACAAATATATCAAATACAATTGTTGATGGTTTGGAACAACGAACTTACCTGAGTCGCGAAGATATTGAAAATTTGCAGAAAGGATAGCAGAAAATTCCCTAAAAATATGGATTTATTTCTAACGTCTTGCTCCTCAATGAGTTAGACGTTTTTTTTTGAACGTTTAAATTCTGCGTTTTGAAAATGTACTTGGTAAGTTGTTTTTAGGTTTATATGCGATTCTAATTTTGCATTGCATAAGTGAAGCGCTGGTATAGGATTTGAACGTTTTAATTTCTACATTTCACCCCGTAAATTTAACGGGGACAACCCAAAGGATAAAACATGCGTGATCAATTCGAAAGCCCGCTGATTCAGCGTTATGCTTCTAAGGAAATGAGTTTCATCTTCAGCCCGCAGTACAAGTTCCAGACTTGGCGCAAGCTGTGGATCTACCTGGCCGAATCCGAAAAGGAACTTGGCCTGCCCATTACCCAGGAACAGGTGGACGAACTGAAGGCTCACGCTACCGATATCAACTTTGACGTTGCCGAAGAAGAAGAAAAGCGCCGCCGTCACGACGTGATGAGCCACGTTTACGCTTACGGTGTGCAGTGCCCCAAGGCTAAGGGCATCATCCACCTGGGTGCAACTTCCGCTTTCGTTGGCGACAACACTGACCTCATCCAGATGCAGCAGGCTTTGATCATCGTTCGTAAGCGCCTCTGCCGCGTGATGGATAAGCTTTCCAAGTTTGCCATGGAATACAAGGACATGGCTCAGCTGGGTGCTACTCACTTCCAGGCTGCTCAGCTCACCACCGTGGGTAAGCGCGCTTGCCTCTGGCTCCAGGATTTGCTCATCGACCTGGAAGAAGTGAACTTCCTCATCGAAGTGCTGCCGTTCCGCGGCGTTAAGGGCACCACCGGTACCCAGGCCTCCTTCATGGACCTGTTCAACGGCGATGAAGAAAAGATCATGGAACTGGACCGCCGCGTTACCGCCAAGGCTGGCTTCAAGCGCGTGCTCACCATCACCGGTCAGACCTACACTCGTAAGTGGGACAACCGCGTAAACCAGGTGCTCAGCTCCATCGCTCAGTCCCTCCACAAGTTTGCAACCGACATGCGCCTCATGCAGGGCGTTAAGGAAGTGGAAGAACCGTTCGAAAAGACTCAGATCGGTTCCTCTGCCATGGCTTACAAGCGTAACCCCATGCGTTCCGAACGTATCTGCTCTCTGGCCCGTTTCGTCATGGCCCAGGTGAACAGCACCGCCATTACTCAGGCTACCCAGTGGTTCGAACGTACTCTGGACGACTCCGCCAACAAGCGTCTCGCTATTCCCGAAGCATTCCTCGCTATGGATGCAATGCTCATCATCGCTGAAAACGTGACCAACGGCCTGGTGGTTTACCCCAAGGTTATCGAAAAGCGCATTATGGCAGAACTTCCGTTCATGGCTACCGAAAACATCATCATGGAAGGTGTGAAGAATGGCGGCGACCGTCAGGAACTCCACGAAGAAATCCGCGTGATGTCTCAGGAAGCTGGCCGCGTCGTTAAGGAACAGGGTAAGGATAATGACCTTCTCGAACGCGTTCTCAAGAACGAAAAGCTCCAGAAGCTGGGCATCACCGAAGAAAAACTGAAGGAAATTCTGGACCTTCGCAAGTTCGTTGGCCGCGCTCCTGGTCAGGTCGTGAAGTTCGTGACCGAAGAAGTCCGCCCGGCTATCGAAGCAGTGGAAGACTGGAATAATATCGACGCCGGCGAACTGAAGGTTTAATTTTGTCCTATAGCCTGCGCGATACTGCGTTGCTCGCCCTCTCACGTACGATTAGTACGCTACGAGGGCTCGCGCCTTGTCTCGCTTGACTCTAGAACAAAATTGAATGCCTGGTTCTAAAGCGAAATTTGATTCAGATGTCATCCCTTCGACAAGCTCAGGGCAGGCTCTGAGCGTTAGCGAAGGATCTAGCAACTTTTAAAGTGCGGCTCCTATGGGGTTGCATTTCTTGTATTTGTTTCGTTTTTTCGAATTTTTGGACTCCATTTTAATTGGTTTATCGGATTTGGAGTCCATGTTTTTAGACAAACTAACGCGAAAATGGCGGATTACCGTGTTGTCTAAGTTTTGAATGGACTCCTTTTTTCATTGTTGTCCATTTTGGAGCCTATTTTTGAACAAACTTTATTATGTTCGTTGAATACAAAGTAATGAAATGGGCTCCAAATTAGCTTGGTTTGCCTTTTGGGAGTCCATTTTTTGCAAAAAAACGTTGATGGAAGCACTGATTTTATGGAACACTTGGTCATCTTTGCAATGTAATTTTGGAGGAGCCGTGGCTCAGCCCCGGCATTTCTTTTATATATTCAAACTCATGAATAATTTTACCTTCTACAGTCCTACAGAATTTGTTTTCGGTCGTTCCACAGAATCCCTGGTAGGGGAGCTTTGCCTTAAGCATGGCGCTAGCCGCGTGATGATTATTTACGGTGGGGGCAGCGTGGTGCGCTCCGGTCTTTTGGACCGTGTGAAAAGTGCATTGACCGCTGCAGGAATTGCCTTTACAGAAATGGGTGGCGTGCAGCCGAACCCCATTGATACCAAGGTTCGCGAGGGCCTTGAGATTGCCCGTGAATTTAAGCCGGATTTTTTGCTTCCGGTAGGTGGCGGTTCCGTAATCGATACTGCCAAGGCCATGGCTGTGGGTTACTACTACGATGGTGACTTCTGGGATTTGTACGAAGTGGTGGACGGCAAGAAGAAAGCCACGGGAACTCGTGCACTGCCTTTGGGCGTTGTGCTGACCATTCCTGCTGCAGGTTCCGAAGGTTCCGGCAACTCCGTCATTACCAATACCACCACCAAGGTGAAGGTGGGTATCCGCTATCCCATGATTCTTCGCCCGAAGTTTGCGGTGATGAATCCTGAATTGACTATGACTTTGCCGGAATGGCAGACAGCCAGCGGCGTCAGCGATATGATGGCCCACATTCTGGAACGTTACCTGAGCAACACTCCTGACGTGCAGATTGGCGACCGCCTTGCAGAAGGTATGCTGCTGGCCATTATGGAAAATGCGGAAAAGCTTATTGCCGACCCGCAGAATTACGAAGCCCGCGCTAACATCATGTGGAGCGCTACTATCGCCCATAACGATACTTGTTCCATCGGCCGCGTGGAAGACTGGAACAGCCACGCCATGGAACATGAAATTTCTGCAGAGTACGATGTGACTCACGGCGCAGGCCTTGCTGTGATTTTCCCGGCGTTCCTGCAGTACGGTGCCAAGCACAATCCTCACAAGATTGCCCAGCTGGGTCATCGCGTGTTAGGCGTTGCGAACTCCGGCGACGAAGCTGCCGACGCTATGGCGGGTGCTCTTGCCCTCAAGACCTGGTTCCACGACAAGCTCCATATGCCTGTGACTTTCGCACAACTTGGCATAGAAAATCCCAACCTGGAATTGCTCAACGAACGCCTTCATAAGTTGAAGGGCGACGTTCTTAAGGGCTATATGGATTTGGATGCTGCCGCTACCATGGAAATCTACAAGTTGGCCTTGTAAAGGTTTGCCATGTTGAATAAATCCTACAAGTTTTATGGTTGGGAAGGTGCTCCAGAAAAAGTGCGGCGCCTTTACGACCTGCTTTCCGGAATCTGGTGTGTTGAAACTTGCGCACCCCGCCTTCGTCAAAAATGGTCCTGCGAAAACAAAACCTGCGGACAGTGTTCTATTACGGCATTTTTAGTGCAAGATCTTTTGGGTGGGGATGTGTATGGCATTCTCCGGCCGGAAGGTGGTGTCCACTGCTATAATGTAATTGGAGACCGTGTTTTTGACTTGACCAGCGAACAGTTCGGCGGTGAAAAGCTTTGCTATGAGGGTAATGCATTGCAGTCTCGTGAGGTTCATTTTGCCAAGGAAGAAAAACGGCTTCGTTACGAGATGCTGAAATCTCGATTGTTAGAGGTTATTCCGGGGCATATTTAAAAGGGTTGCCTTCGCTTTTTAGGAATCATCCGTTCTGGATGATTCCTTTTCTATTTATTTAAAAGTATGCGTTTTTTATTTATGATATTATATTCCTTGTAAAGAAGGATTTTTTTATGTCTACTATTCGTAAGCGCTTGTCTACTGAATCTACCTCACGTTCCGAAATGGCCATTTTCGATATGGCCTCCTGCTTGGATGAAAAATGGAATGTGTGGATGAATGTTCACCTGAATTTTGCCGTGAGAGGCCGGGGTAATGATGTGGACCGCGAAGTGGACTGCATCCTTTACCACAAGAAGTATGGGATGCTCCTGATTGAATGCAAGGACGGCCAGATTTCTACGGAAGAGTCGCAGGGTTCCGAAAACGGTTTTGTGTGGAAGCAGGGAAACCGCGTGATGGAACGTTCTCCCGTTCAACAAGTGCAGTCCTTGATTTATCCACTTCATGATCATTTTAGCGGTATGTTCCCCAAGGATGAAGGGGCTGGCTATCACCGGGTTCGTGTGCAGTGGGCCGTTTGTTTTGCGGATATGGATAGCGTTGGGAAAATTGGCAGCAATGCCATGCAACCTAAACGCGCGATTTTAAAGTCGGACCTGAAAAGCTACAATACTTTGGAACGTAAGGTCAAGAAAATCCTGGAAATGAAGGAAGAATCTCGGGGAGGAAATCCCTTCCCCAATGATGAACTTTCGGATGAAAATTTTGACAGGCTGGTTTCGTTCCTGGGTTGCTTTGATGAACCTTCCTGGCCGGAACTTTGGGATATGCAGGCAGAAGCCCGTGTGCGCCCGACGGAAATTCAGGAAATGCTGATGGAGTCCATTGTTCGTAACCCGCGCATGCGTATCGAGGGTGTGGCTGGTTCTGGAAAGTCGTTGTTGGTGCAGTGGGAGGCGACCCGCCTGGCTCGCGAAGGGAAGCGGGTTGTGGTTCTTTGCTACAATGATTTGCTGGCGGAACACATGCAGCAAAATTTTGTGGAGGCTGGCCTAGATGAATCGCAGGTGGTGATGTCTGGATTCCATAAGTTGGCGGCTAAATATGTGCGCCTGGCCAAGGTCAAGGGTGTTGCCCGCAAGGAACCGGATGATGCTAAGGAGAAGGCTGAATATTTTGAATCCATGTCGGTCTTCTTTAAGGAGGCTCTGGAAAAATTACGTTGCAAGAAGAATCGCTTTTTTGATGCCCTGATTATTGATGAAGGACAGGACTTCGCCAACGATTGGCTTGATACGGCTTTGCTTCTGTTGAAGGATCCAGAAAAGGGGATTGTGCGATTCTTCTATGATTCCAAACAGACTTTGTACAAAGGCCGCGAGGTTCTGGGGAATGCTGCCATTAATGCCATGCCTGTAATGGTTCTTAAGCGAGGCTTCCGCAGCACCAAGAAAATTTTGAACTGGGTTCATGACGTAACGGATATCCGTATCCCTTGTTACGAAGATACGGTGCCTGGCCGTGAGGTAGATGTTCGCCTATATGACAAGCCCGAAGACCAGATTGAAATGTTGCGGAAGGTGGTTGTGGATCTGAAAAAGAAGGGTGTCGAACCTAAGGACATTCTGGTTGTTTCATTGAGAAGCAAAAATCATTCCGGCCTGGCGTCGTTGAACGATGATGTATTCCAGTGGAGCGATGTGAGCGATTCTTTGAACAGTCTTGCCATAAACATGGTGTCGGCCTACCGCTATAAGGGCTTGGATAAGCGGGTGGTTGTTTTGACGGATCTAGAACCGTCCAAGAATGACCCTGGCGCGCCTCATAGCAATGCCAATCTGATTTTGGTGGGGGCTACCCGAGCCAAGGAACATCTGGTCGTTTTCAAACAGCGAAAGAATTTCTAAAAAAATATTTTTTCTATCTTGTCTCCTGTAAATAATTACAGGAGTTTTTTATGTCCGTTCAAGTAATGGTAAATGGTATTCCGGGTAACATGGGCAAGATCGTGGCCGAAACCTGCGTCAAGCGCGGCCTGGAACTGGTTCCCTATTCCCTCACTGGTGAAATCATCGTTGAAAATGAATCGGTCGTGGCTGGCAAGACCGTTCAGCTCTTGAAACCCAGCAACCGCGAAGAACGCATCGGTGAAGTTCTTGCCAAGTACCCCAACCTGATTTGCGTGGACTACACTCATCCCACCGCAGTGAACGACAACGCTGCTTTCTACGTAAAGCACAAGATTCCGTTTGTCATGGGCACCACCGGTGGTGACCGCGAAGCTTTGACCAAGCTTGTTGCCGAAGCTAATCACCCCAGCGTGATTGCTCCCAACATGAGCAAGCAGATTGTGGCCTTCCAGACCATGATCGAATGGCTGGCCAATGAATTCCCCACCGCATTCAGCGGCTACAAGCTTTCTGTGGTTGAAAGCCACCAGAAGACTAAGGCTGACACCAGCGGTACTGCACGCGCCGTGGTTGGCTCCTTCCAGAAGATGGGCTTTGAATACACTCCGGACGATATCGAAAAGGTTCGTGACGAAAAGAGCCAGATGGAACGTATGGGCGTGCCTGAAGAATATCTGGGCGGCCACGCATTCCACACCTACAACCTGGATAGCGAAGACGGTACCGTCCACTTCGAATTCCAGCACAATGTGTGCGGTCGTAAGATTTACGCCGAAGGTACTGTGGACGCCGTGAACTTCCTGGCCGAACAGATTGCCGCCGGCACTGCAAAACCCTTCAACATGATGGACGTCCTCCGCTCCGGCAAGATGCGTTAATCAGCTTAAAGGTTAAAGGATAAAGTTTATAGAAGAATAATGCGAGGCTAAGCCTCGTTGATGAAGAGCGGCGTAGCCGCCTAGCTAAGTTCTTTAACCTTTCCGCTATCACCTCGTCGCTAATATGCGTTCTTATATCCTTAGACGTTTGCTGCTGATGATCCCGACTCTTATCGGGATTTCATTGGTGTGCTTTATCCTGATTCAGCTGTTGCCTGGTGGCCCGGTAGAAGAAATGATTTCCCGTGCCCAGCAGGCTGCTGCCATGAAGGGTGGGGTAGATGCGTCGAAGGCTCTTTCTCCAGATCAGATTGCCCAGATTCAGGCTTATTTCGGTTTCGACAAGCCGGCCTGGCAGCGGTACCTGACCTGGCTCTGGAACGTACTTCATTTGGATCTAGGGAACAGTTATACTTACGGTCTTCCTGTGTGGGACGTAATCACTAGCCGTTTCCCCATTTCTCTTTTCTTTGGTTTTACGTCATTCTTCTTAAGCTACTTGATTTGTATTCCGTTGGGACTGTGGAAAGCGGTTCATCATGGAAGCAAGCTGGATACCTTTAGCAGCGGCGTGATTTTTTCGGGCTATGTGATGCCCGGTTATGCCCTTGGTATTTTGCTGATTATCTTTTTGGCCGGCGGTTCTTACCTGGATATTTTCCCCCTGGGCGGTTTGACATCAGACGAATTTGAAGATTTCACGTTCTTCGAAAAGTTAGCAGATCTGGCTCACCATCTGGTGCTGCCTATCTTCTGTTATATGATCAGTGAATTCGCCTTCTTGACCTTTCTCATGAAAAACTCCGCCTTGGAGGAGCTGGGCCGTGACTACATGCGAACTGCCCTGGCCAAGGGCATGAGTTTCAACCAGGCTCTGGTACGCCACGCTCTGCGCAACGCCTTGATTCCCATTGCCACCCGCCTGAGCGAAATCTGCACCCTTATGTTTGCCGGAGCGCTCTTGATCGAAAAGGTTTTTGATATCGATGGCATGGGATTGCTCTATTACAATTCCATGGTAAACCGTGACTACAATGTGGTTATGGGGATTATTTTCCTGAGCAGTCTAATGGCCATGGTGGGCCGCCTGTTCAGCGATATCCTTTATACTTTGGTAGACCCGAGAATTAAGTTCTCGTAATAAAGATTGCGGTACCTTGACCGCTAATTTTATATATATTCCGTACTATGAATAACGAAATTGTCTCTTCTGCAGTTAAAGATTTTCTTTTGGCTCACGGCTATGCCGCGGATTTTGAAATTACAACCATTGCCGGTGCCGGTTCGGGCCGCAAGTACTACCGCATTGCCAGTGGCGATAAGTCCTGTGTACTTCAGGTTTCCGCATCTGTAGATGACGACTTTAAGCGCTTTGTAGATTATTCCGCCGCCTTCCGTGAATTCGGTCTGCCGGTGCCTCGCGTGTATTTTGTGGACGAAGCAAGTTGCTCTGTGTTGCAGGAAGATCTGGGCGCACACAACCTGCTGGATGAAATTCTTCCGTCTGGTCAGAACAAATCCGGCAACGTCCGCATCCTGTATCCGGTGGTGATTGACGCTCTCGTCAAGTGGCAGGAAGTTTCTCGCTCCCTGTTCAGTTCCCGCTCCGACCTTTGGCTCCGTCGTTTTGACTTTGCCGCCCTCAAGTGGGAAACCGACTACTTTACCGAAAACTTCCTGAAGGCTCATAAGGGAATTCAGGAAATTCCTCAGTCGGTGTTGAACTTCTACTCTGTGCTGGCCATTTCTGTGGATGCTCAGCCCAAGGTACTTTTGCATCGCGACTTCCAGAGCCAGAACATTATGGTGAAACCCGATTCTGAAGTTGCCTTCGTAGATTATCAGGGCGCCCGTCGCGGTTCCATGTTCTATGATCTGGCTAGCCTCCTGTGGGATCCTTACGTGAGCCTGTCTCTGAACGAAATCAAGGACTTCTTTGAATACTGGCGCACCATGTTCCGCGAAACCAAGACATATACACAGGAAGATGCCTGGGAAGCCTTTATCCATGCAAGCCTCCAGCGCGTGATGCAGGCCATGGGTGCTTATTGCTTCCTCTCTAAGGTTAAGGGAATCCAGAAGTTTGAACAGTACATCGAACCGGGTAAGGCTCAGCTCCGCGTGCTGTTCGGTGAATTCAAGAAGATCGCCAAGGTCACCGAACCGGAAGTCTTCGAATTTATGGATAAGGCACTGGCATAGCCCATGGCTCTTGTTTATACAAAATTTTATGCAGCAGAAGAAACCTTTGGCCGAGCCTTGGGTTTCGCTTATGATGCTCTTGTACATGGTCCCTGCTCCTTTGATGCTAATGCGACATGGAAGGGGCTTGTGGATCGTGTGAAGCAGGGCGTGTATATGGGGGAGGGCTTGCTCTTGCCTCATACTCGTGTGCCGGGACTAGCTGAACCGTTGATGGCTTTCGTAGTTTGCCCCGAGGGTCTGACGGATGTTGAAATCCGCGGTGGTGAAAAGGCGAAGTTCATGTGCGTGCTGTTGTCTCCGGCGGAGTCTGCAATGGCCCATACCACTGTCATTGCCGACATGGCTCGTAAGATGCTGGACTCTGAATGGAAGACTAAGGCTTTGGCGGTTAAGACCGACGAAGAAATAAGGGCCTTGTTTGGATAGCTGGATTGTACAGCAAATTTTTAAAGGGACCGCGCCAAGGCGTGGTCTTTTTTATGAAAAATAATGTGGACCACTTGCAGGGAAACGTTTAACTTTTTATATTGGTAGTTGAAAGATTGTTCAACTGTTTGTTCGGCTGAACTGAGATCCTTGAGGTAACAATGGCTGAAATCGAATTAGAAGGAACCGACTGTAGCTGCATTCACGAAGAAGTGGTGAATGCTATTCGTCCTATGATGCCTGAGGATGAAAACCTTATGGATCTGGCGGATATCTTCAAGATTTTCAGTGATTTTACCCGCGTCAAGATTCTTTGCGCCTTGATGCGTGCCGAAGTCCATATGGCTTCCCACAAGAAAGGAATTAGCAAATGCCATGGGAATGACTGTCGCCCGGAAATGTGCGTCAGCGATATTTCGGTCTTGCTGAATATGACCAAGTCTTCCATTTCCCATCAGCTTCGAATTTTAAAACAGTCTAATCTGGTGAAGTGCCGTAAGGAAGGGAGCGTTGTCTATTACTCCCTGGCCGATGAACACGTTAAGATGATTTTCAATCAGGGCATGGCCCATGTCATGGAGGATGAAGATTAACGGCGAAGGCTGTTTTTCTTTCTCTTAAAGATTGAAAGGTTGTTCAACTATTGAATCTTGAAAAGAGGAATAATATCATGGAATACGTAACAATATTTCTTTCTGCATTAATAGAACTCTTTGCCGAAATGGCGCCCTTCCTGCTTTTAGGGTTCCTATTGGCGGGAATTTTGCACGTGTGGGTTCCCAAATCCTTATATGTGCCTAAGATAAGTAAGCCTAACTTCAAGTCGGTTCTGCTTTCGGCGCTATTTGGAATTCCGCTTCCTATTTGTAGTTGTGGCGTAATCCCTACGGCTGTTGCCCTACGTAAGGAAGGGGCTAGCAAGGGTGCCAGCGTCAGCTTCTTGATTTCTACGCCTGCTACTGGGGTGGATTCCATTCTGGCGACTTATTCTCTGCTGGGACTGCCTTTTGCCATTCTCCGTCCGGTGGCTGCATTTGTCTCTTCGATGTTCGGCGGGCTGCTAACCAATCTGGTAACGCGGGGCGAGGCTGAAGATGACCTTTCGAAAATTGCGGTTCCCAAAAGTGAATGCGGCTGCGGCAGTTGCGGTCACGACCATAAGGAACACGACGAACATGAGAATCACGAATGTTGCTGCTGCCACGAACACGACCATGATGAACATGAGGAACGCAAGTGTTGCTGCGGTCATGAAGAAGTGCATGGTTGCAGTTGCTGTCTCGATGAACACTCTTCTGAAAAGGCGAACGGTTTTGTTGGAAAATTGAAGGAAACTTTCAAGTACGGCTTCGGCGATTTATTGCCTGAAATTACCCGCTGGCTTTTGGTCGGTTTGGTTTTGGGTGCCTTGATTGCTGCCTTCGTTCCCAATGAATTGTTCATGTCAATTCGCGAGTATCCCATCCTCTGCATGTTTGCCATGCTGTTGATCTCCATGCCCATGTACACCTGTTCCACAGGCTCCATCCCTCTGGCTTTGGCCTTGATGGCAAAGGGACTTCCTCCTGGTGCTGCCTTGGTGTTGCTGATGGCTGGTCCTGCAACAAGCATTGCATCTATGGTTGTGGTGGGTAAGACTTTTGGCAAGCGTACTTTGATTGCCTACCTAATCAGCATTGCTGCCGGAGCTTTCTTCTTTGGATGGCTGGTGGATACGTTCATGATGGACACCTTCCTTAGCACCATAACTGCAAATGGCCACTACGGGGATGGTGATGGCCTGGGATGGTTCGATTACAGCTGTGCCGCTGTTCTTGCCTTATTGATTTTGGTGGGATTTATTCCCAAGAAGGGGCATCACCACTGAATGGATCCGAATCCGTAGGTTCTGTAGCCTTCGTAATCTCCGAAGAATCGTGAGTAACCGGCACGGATGCTCATCCACCTAAAGGGATAGAATTCCAGCTTGCCGCCTACTTCGTAATACCTGAATGAGGTTTCATCATTCAGGTATTTTTTGTCGATGGCGCTTTCGGGAGTGTGAATGTCGGTAATGTTTCCGCCGAATGCGGTATCCTTGGCGACGGCGCTGGCAAGCAATGTTCCGCGGATGAGGGCGTCTTTCAGCAGACCGGATTCTACGCGGTAGAGACCGCTAACTTCGGTGTAGAGTTCCTGACTGTTGGGGCCTAAATCGCTGCCCATGCTCTGGGCGTAGCTGGCATAGGTGTAAGCGCCGCCTTTGTGGTGGGTGTAAACCCAAGGTTCGATGCGGGTGTATTCCCCATACCAGTTCCAGAGCGTCTTGCCGAGACGCAGGCTGTCGCGGGCGATGCCAACAGAGGCTGCCCACTTATTGCCCCACCAGGAATCATCAAACATGGAGGTGGGGGACTTCATGTCGTCCCAAAGCAGTTCGCCGTAGAATTCCCAATGGGGAATGGTCTTGACGCTTAGATCAAAGGCTAGGCCGATGTTGTCTTGATCTCCCTGCAGATGTTCCTGGAAAACGTAAGGGATAAAGGGAATCATGTAGGACCATTCAAAGTCGCGACCGCTGCTATCGGCATCCAGGTTGGGGTTGGAGCCTGCGGGTTCTGTTGTGGTTCCATAGAGGGCCGTTTCGGAAAGTCCCAAGGTAATGTTGGCCGGCAAGTTCAGGTCAAGACGATGGACGTGTAGATATTTACCGTTCCCTTTTTTCTCGAAAAGCTTCATGCCGTACTGGGAATATACGACAGGGCCCACTTCAAACTGATAACCGAAATAGGGCGTAGGGGCCGGGTCGCTAATGCGGCTACTGCTATCTTGCCAAGGGCGGTAGTTTGCCTGTTCTCCGCGGAGAATCACATGGTTTCGACGGGCGGGACCCATGTCCAGGTAATCAAAACCGCCAAGCAATGTTACGGCGGAAAGCTGGTAGCTGGCGTGTGCGGCGAACAGGTCCCAGGTACGCTTGGTGTCGCTCTGCTTGTTGTAGGGAACGCCTTCGTTGGGGTTGTAGAAATGGTCGGCGATATCGCGGTTGGTAAAGTCGGTGCTGACTTTTACTCGGGCAGCGAACTGGAAGGCATCTGTAAAATGACCATCCAAAAACAGACGCACCGACATGGCGTTGTCATAATGGGTGGGGGTGTTGCCTTGACCTGGAATTTTTTCGTAATTGGTAATTGCCAGGGAATCCAACAGCTGGGCGTGTATATTGACTTCGTAATTTTTTGACGTATCGACTACGGTAAAATGAGCCGATGCATAAACGGCTAACAATAGAAGGGCGGCGACGATTCTCATTTGAAGGCTTCCTTCAACAAGGCTAAATGATGGCGGAGGTATTCCCTCTTTTGTTTGGCGGAGGCTCCTGCCAGACAGCGGGGAAGGGCGGTCAATATGCGGACAAGGCTACGGGTCATGCGGAATAACTTGGAAAGCAGAAGTCCGCGGAGTCCGAAATGCTTGCGGAACACGTATTGCTGGGAGCGGTCATGCTGCAGGGCGCGACTGAGGCTGTTGCTTGCGGAGCCGCCACCCAGGTGGGTGATGGGGGCGTTCTGTGCGATGTAGAAGCGTGCGCCCAGTTTGCGGAATCGCAGGGCCAGATCCGCATCTTCGTAGTACATGAAAATTTTTTCGTCGAACCCGCCGACGTTTTCCCAGAGGGCTCGGTGCAGCATCCAGCAGACGGCACTTGCCCAGTGGACTTCCTGAAGACCATTTTTGTCGGCGGGGGCGGGTGTGCCCTCTAGAATGCGGGCGGCACCTGATTCGCTGCGGAAGGCGTTTAGGAAAAACGGAATGGCTCCAATTCCGTCGGGGCCCAGTCCAGCAAAAAAATTGTTCTGACGGCTGCCGTCTGCGTTTAGCGTTGTAGGCGCGATGATCGCTTTGTGGCCTGCTTCTGCAGCCTGGTCAAGATTCTTTCGCAACGTCACGATAGCTTCTGGATTGAATCGCGTGTCGTTGTTGAGAAGGCAGATGGCGTCGAATTCTATGCCGTCTGCGATGAGACCCTTGATGGCCCCGTTGTTGGCGGCGCCAAAGCCCAGGTTGCCTTTTTGCGGGTAGAGGTGTACCCATGGAAAGTGGGCTCGGATTTTTTCTACAGTTCCGTCGGAACTTCCATTATCGGCGATGGCTACGACGAAATGACCTGCAGTTTCTGCATCGTTGGCAGAAACCAGGGGCAGCAAATCTTTAAGGCAGACCTCGGTCAAGGCCCATCCGTTATAGGTAACCAAAATAATGGCAGTCTGCTTTTCCATCAGGATTTCCCAAAAAGTTTTTTAGCCAGTGGTAATCCAAGAGCGCTAAAGAGAATCTGCTTTAATCTGGTGACTGCAGATGTCTTTAAGAAAAGGTCATCTCTGTGGGCAAAAACCCAGGGGAGGAATCGGAAAGCGGTTGTGTGAGCTGTCTTGTGTTGAGTCCAGCGCAGGTGCTTTTTCGCGAAATTGATTTCCCCGTCATTCATTTTGAGTCGGTTTGCGTTGGCGATAATTGTCTCGTTCCAGGAAATTGCCGTGGCCAGGGTCTTGCTCATGCAAGGCGTGGCGACACCTCCAACGGCGTTGCCTCCGTGAATGCGGTAGCTGGCGACGGTTTCATCGATGGCGACAATGCCTCCGTTCTTCAGGGCCATCATGGCGATCCAGCGGTCGTGTACGGTGACTCCTTCTGGAATGGGGAGGATCTCGTTCAGCAATTCTACTCTGAAAAGAGAAATCATTCCCGTGACGTTGTTGATGCCGGCAACCTGGCGGCAAATGTTGGAGTCCTTGCTAATATGGGCGAGGGCGCGCCAGGAATCTGCAGTCTTGTTGCCTTGACCGTCTATGATCTGGGCGTCTCCAAATGCAAGGGCCTTGCTGCCGACGCCCTGGACCAACTTTTCGTTTTTGGTTGGATTCCAGATGTCATCCTGGTCGGCGAGTGCGATGAAATCTCCCGGCTGTACAAGCTGTCGAGCGTATTCCAGCGCTTTCGAAAATGCGGCTCTGTGCCCCGTGTTGGTTTCATTTCTGTAAAAATGGAGGGGGAGCTTTTCTCTATAGCTTTCTACAATTTCGCAAGTCCTGTCAGACGAGGCGTCGTCAAGAATGGTGACGGATTTTGCCGGAAGGGTCTGCCATGCAATGGAACGGAGCATTTCATCAAGATAGCGCTCGCCATTATAGGTGCATAGGACAACGTGTACAGAGTTCATTGCCCTAATATATAAATATCGGGAGCTGTTTAAATCTGAGAAAAGATGTTCAACACCTGTTGTTGGAACTCTTGGTCTCTACGGCCTGCAAAAAGGAATTGGCGGACCTCTTCAAAGTTTTTTTGATTCCACGCCTGGGGCAAATCAAGGATCTTCTGGACGGCGTCCTGAACGTTGCCGGGGTCGTAGGTCATCCAGCAGGGAAGCCTGTAGTCCTTGACGTATTCTTCGTTGGCGGCTAACACGGGAATGCCACATTGCAAGGCTTCGAAAAGCACCATGGGGCCGCTTTCAAACCTTGACGTTACAAGCAGCAGGTCCATTTGATTCTGAAGTTTTTCCTTGACCTCGTTAGGGGAAAGCCAACTGTAATTATGAACAACGTTAGATGTTCCGCAGTCCTGGACCATCTTGTTGAAAATGTCCCTGTCGGGGCCTTGTCCGATGACGTGAAAATGAACGCCTTTTTCTTTTAGCAGGCTTGCTAGCGGGGGGATGATCTCCTGACCTTTTTGCCCGAAGTATAGTCTGCCGATGTTTGCGATGTTTCTTACTTCGGAAGGTGCTTTGGGGGCTGCGTCTTCCTGGTAGGTCAGCGGGTTGGGCAACTGGAATACAGGCGTCTCACTGGGAATAAATCTGCGGAGCAGACGTTCCTGGTAAGGCGTGTTGACGATCCATTTCGAAATCTTCGGATAGACTTTCAATGCCAGCCTGTCGCGGAGTGTTCCAAACTTGGCCAGCGATTCCTTTTGGGTGAAGGCCATGGGGTAATAGGAAATCAATTCCAGATTGAGTTTGGAGGCGGCAACTACGGCGGGAATACAACGTTCTATGTTGCCCGGGCAGATGATAAGCTGCCTAAAGTTGGCGGAACCTGCTCCATGTTCTTTTAAAAGTTTGAAGGCCTTGCCCGACTTACCCGAAAACCTATCTCGAACAATGGGGAATGGTCCCTGGGAATGGTAGGGTAGGGGAATCCGTTCAATGGAGGGGTGTAACTCGGAATCAAACTTTTGAGCGGAAAAGAAAAAATGCACCTGGTAACTTTCTGCCAGAATGTTGGCGATACGGGCCGAAAGAATTTCCTGGCCGCCCCATTCCGACGCATCGCTATAAAAGTAGAGGTGCTTGCTCATAGCCCACAATATAAAAAAAGGAATTTTTTATAATTGACGTTGTGAAGAAAATCCTTTTTGTTTGCGATAAGAATGAGTGTACCAGTTTTGGACGTCTAACCTTGAATTTGGTGAAGGCGGTAACGCCGGAGTTTGAAACCCATGTGCTGTGGTTAAAGACACCCAAGTTCTTCCCGGATGCGGCCAAGTCGGCTGAAGGTGCCGCTGCAGTGGTGTCGCCGGATTCCTATACTTCTCACGAAGTGTGGGCCAAGTCGCTCTATACTGGATTCATGAGTTTCCGCAGTCCTTTAAAGAAGGCGATTAAGGCGGTGCAGCCGGATGTGGTTTTCTTTATTCGACCGGAGTTGGGTTTTCTGGTGCCGGTGGCAAAGTCGGCGTTAAAGGCTTGCAAGAATGACGGACGTACAGTCATGTTCGTTCACGATACCTTTGCAGAAACCCTTTACCCCACAAGTGCCAAGTTTATCCTGTTGAACCTGTTCTATATCCGTGCAACCGTCAAGGCGGATTCTTTTGTCTATAATTCGAGATGGACTCGTGAACAGGCTGCGGCTCACTTTGGCAAGAAAATGTCCTGTGCTCCCGGCTCTGTAATCGGTTGCCCCATTGACCAGGATCTGTTTAACAAGCCCGAAGTGGCAATTACTGCCGACGATAAAAAGGCATTCCGTCGCAAGCACGGTATGCGTAATTTCGAGGGCATGTGCGTTAACGTTAGCCTTGATGAACCCCGCAAGAATATCGATACTTATTTTGAAACGGCAAGGCTCCGCCCCGATGTGGCCTTTGTCCGTGTGGGTAAACTTTCGGAACGACTCCGCGAAATCATTAACGTTAAAAAGCTTTATAACGTCTACCATTTTGAACGCCTGAACGCAACGGAACTGCGGGACTTTTACCGCCATGCCGACCTGATGGTATACCCCTCTCTGTTAGAAGGTTTTGGCCTGCCTCCTATTGAATCTCTTGCCTGCGGAACTCCTGCCCTGTGTGCAGCCACCTCTGCGGTAAAAGAAAACCTGGAAGGGGTTGTTCCTCTGATTGATCCGCCTACCGATGCCGAAGCCTACGCCAAGGTAATTGACCGCGTCATCGCCGGCGAAAATGTGGTAGACGAAAAAAGAGCAGCGGAACTTTTGCTCCACTGCTCTATGAATTCCTTTAAGAATTGTGTGCTTTCGGCACTTACTTCTTTTCTGTCCAGACCTTGATTAGGCTTCTGTTCTTGCGGAAGATAAGCCACAGGGTGGGCCAGATCAGCACCAGGTCGCGGATAAGGCTTGTCCAGGCTTCGGCCTTGTCGTGAGCGTCACCATCTTCCAGTTCGAAGCAACCGCAGGTGATGCCCAGGTCGTTGCCCAGGGCCCAAGCCAGCGCGATAATGAAGCTGACGAACATCCAGAAAATAGCGAAGGCGCTTTCCTTGACGAAGGGGCTAAAGATCATGGCCAGACCGAACCACAGTTCAAACTGCGGGTACACCAGGGCGAAGAAGTTGTTGATGAAATCCAGGTGCAGGGTGGAGAAGAACTGGTACTGAGCCACCAGCGTTGCAAACTGGTGAGGATCCTGGATCTTGAAAATGCTTGCGAAAATGAACATGCCGCCAATGCCCACGCGGAACAAGGTTTCCAGGGCGCGGATGGCGAAGTCCTTGTGAAGCTTGTAGGCGGGAATGCAGATGCCTGCTGCCACGATGATGGCTCCCAGACCCACATGAATGTTATAGCGGTAGGACTTGGGCCAGATATCGATCATCCAATCCTTGTCGGTAACGGTCAGGAAGGTTTCGGGGAACGAGATTTCTGCAACGCCGAAAGCGACAAGAATGGAGGCGACAATCAGCAGTGCCAGAGAAATTGCGGTCTTCTTGGTAAACTTTTCCATATGGCCCCCTTACAGAATGTCTGCCGGCTTTTCCAGGATTTCCTGGCTTCCGATCCATTCCACAGACTTGGAATCTTCGACGCGGATATTGTTTACGATGGCGAGGATCACGCAGAAGGCGGCAATGCCCAGGAGCACGATCCAGTTCAGGGACTTGAGGTAATTGAAGGGGCGCACTTCAAGCATACCCTTCAAGAAATAGAACAACGGCAGAATATAGGTCCAGGTCAGAATCTGCACGACGCAAATCTTGACGATGGAAATGGCGAGTTGAATGCAATCTTTAATCATGCTGAAAAGATATAAAAAAGCGAGTTCCCGAATGTACGGGAACTCGTTTTTTTACACAAAGTTAGAATTTGCCTTTCGGCATCGCTTTGGATTTTCTGTTAGACTTCGCCGATGTCGCCGGTGGCCACAAAGTTGCGGATGGCGCGGGTAATGCGCATGCTGCAGAAGTTAGGGCCGCACATGGAGCAGAAATGGCTGGACTTTGCCTGGTTGCCGGGCAGAGTCGCGTCGTGGTATTCCATGGCCTTTTCCGGATCCAGGGACAATGCGAACTGGTCGTTCCAGCGGAAGTCAAAGCGGGCACGGCTCAGGGCATCGTCGCGGAACTGGGCTGCAAAATGGCCCTTGGCGATGTCTGCGGCGTGGGCTGCCAGCTTGTAGGTCACAACGCCTGCACGAACGTCGTCGCGGTTGGGGAGGCCCAGATGTTCCTTGGGGGTCACGTAGCAGAGCATGGCGGTACCGTACCAACCAATCTGTGCTGCACCGATGGCAGAAGTGATGTGGTCGTAGGCGGGAGCGATGTCGGTAGTGAGAGGTCCAAGAGTGTAGAAGGGGGCGCCGTGACACTTTTCCAGCTGGCGGGCCATATTGTCCTGGATCTTGTGCATAGGCACATGACCCGGACCTTCGATAATCACCTGAACGCCGTATTCCCAGGCGATCTTGGTCAGTTCGCCCAGAGTATCCAGTTCGCCGAACTGGGCTTCGTCATTGGCGTCGGCCAGAGAACCCGGACGGAGACCGTCACCCAGGGAGACGGCTACGTCGTACTGTGCCAGAATTTCGCAAATTTCGCGGAAGTGGGTATACAGGAAGTTCTGCTGGTTGTGCTTCATCTGCCACAGGGCGAGAATGGAACCGCCTCGGCTAACGATACCGGTGGTACGCTTGGCGCACATGGGGATGTGTTCCAGCAAAAGGCCTGCGTGAATGGTGAAGTAGTCCACGCCCTGTTCAGCCTGTTCGATCAAAGTGTCGCGGTAAAGTTCCCAGGTCAGTTCCTCGGCCTTGCCGTTGACCTTTTCCAGGGCCTGGTAGATAGGCACTGTTCCGATAGGTACGGGGCTGTTGCGGATAATCCATTCGCGGGTTTCGTGAATGTGCTTACCGGTAGAAAGATCCATGACGGTATCTGCACCCCAGCGCACGGACCACACCATCTTTTCCACTTCTTCTTCGATGGAACTGGTAATGGCGGAGTTGCCGATGTTGCTGTTGATCTTCACCAGGAAGTTTGTGCCGATGATCATAGGTTCGCATTCCGGGTGGTTGATGTTGCCCGGAAGGATGGCGCGGCCGGCGGCAATTTCGTCGCGGACGAATTCGGCGGTAATGGGCTTGCCGTTAGCTTTTATCTTTCCTGCGGCCACCAGTTCGTCAATACGCTGGTTTTCGCGGATAGCCACGTATTCCATTTCCTTGGTAATGACACCTGCGCGGGCATAGTCCAGCTGGGTCAGCTTGTGGCCAGCCTTGGCGCGCATGGGGTGGTGTTCTGCGCTAAAGCGCAGGTGGTCCAGCTCGTGGTTTTCACGGCGGGCGCGGCCATAGGCGGAAGTCATGTCGTCCAGCTGTTCGGCGTCGCCACGTTCGTTAATCCAGCTTTCACGGAAACGTTCGATACCCTTGGTTACGTCGATCTTGGCGTCGGCATCGCTGTAGGGTCCGCTGGTATCATAGACGGTAACAGAGGTAAAATCCGGATCTTCAATCTGGATTTCGCGCATGCCGACCTTGATATCATTGAAAATCTTGCCGGAAACGAACACCTTCTTGGAGTTCATGAACGGTTTCTGGAGCGAATCCTTCTGATCACTCATAAATAATCTCGCTTTTCTTTGGCCTTAATCTAGGCGCAAGTTAATTTCATCTTGTAACGAACTGGAATATAGAATTTTTAAAAAATGTAAGCGTTGTGAAATTTCGTTTGCCTAGGTGTATATTATTAACATATATTGTAAGAAATAAATATCTTAAAGTGGAATTACATTTTCGATGCAGAAGAGAATCATATCTTACAAGGGTGACGAGGAATTACGGAACAATTTGGAAGTCCTGAAGGCGATTTTGCCCATGACTGGGAACGGAACTGAATTGCCTAGGATGTACATCCAGATTTTCACAACGGTTCTGAGCCCGCACAAGCTGCAGCCTATCTGGACGATCATCGAGGAAGTATTCCCCGGTGTGCCTTGGTTCGGAAATTCCACTAGCGGTAACATCGTTGACTGCGATGCTGCTGCCGAAATTACCATTGCGGTTACTTTTTTTGAAAAGCCCACGACCCGGTTCAAACTTTTACAGTACGACATGTCCAAGATGTCGGCCCGCGAAATTACCCAGAGCATTGTGGCCGAGGCCAATGAAAATCCGTGGGTCAAGGCTATCGAAATGTACCGTACCATTTCGGCCAACTCCTCTACAAATTTCTGCGAAGGCATGGATGGTCTGCGTCCCGATATCCAGATGTTTGGCGGCATTGTCTGCTCTACGGATTTAAGCAGTTCTGATTCCTGCGTGTTCTCTTCTGTCGGCGGTTATAACCCCAACGGTCTGATTATCCTCTTTTTCGGCGGCGAAGATTTTATTGTGGAGTCCATCAAGATCAGCGGATGGAAGCCTATCGGACGTAATTTCCATGTGACCAAGTCCGACGGAAGTGTTCTCCACGAATTGAGCGGCATTCCCGCTTTCGATGTTTACCACAAGTATTTGAACATCAACAACGACAGCAATTTCTTTATGAATGCGCTGGATTTCCCCATTATGTACGAACATAACGGAACCACCATTGTCCGCGCTCCTGCTTCCAGCAATCCGGACGGTTCCATCAACATGAGTTCCGATGTACAGGTGGGTTCTATTGTTAGACTTTCCTATGGAGAACCTCAAACCATTCTGGAATCCATTAGGCAAGAAAGCGAAAAGATCAAGGTCTTTAATCCTGACGTGCTGCATATCTTTTCTTGTGCCGCCCGCAAGGCCTTCTGGGCCACCCAGGAACCGACCTACGAAATTTTCCCCTTTAAGTGCATCGCCCATAGCACGGGATTTTTCTCCCACGGTGAATTCCTGCGTGAGAAGTTCCACTTGAATCAGCATAACATTACCCTTGTGATTGCGGCTATGCGAGAGGGCCCCGGCAAGGGATTGCAGGCTTCGGCATTCAAGCGCCATGAAGCTCGTTCCACCAAGTTGCCCCTGGCCGCACGAATGGCGACCTTCATTCGCGAGACTTCCTTCGAACTGGAAGAAATCAACAGCAAGCTGCAGGTGTACAACCAGCAGCTGAAGGGCCTTGCTTCTAGGGATAGCCTGACCGGGCTTGAAAACAGGTTGGCATTTGATTCCCTGTTAAAGCGAATTGATTCCGAGGGGAATGCTCCTTCGGATTGGTCGATGCTCATGATCGACGTGAACGGTCTGAAGTATACCAACGATACTTTTGGACATCTGGCTGGTGACGCCTTGATCGTGGCAGCTGCCCAGACCGTTACAGAGGCCTTCGGTGCTTCGGGTCATTGCTTTAGAATTGGCGGCGATGAATTTGTGGTTGTTGCAGACGCCGGCAAAGAAAAGATGTTCCAGCTGCAGAAGCGCCTTCGCAATGCGGTTGAGACTTACAACAAGACCGCCCTGTACAGGCTTTCGATGGCTGTAGGTGAAAGCCGTTTGAAAAATGATTACGGCATGCGCAAGTCCATAAGCGACTGGAAAATGGATGCCGACTTGAATATGTATCGCGATAAGAGTGCGTCTCATCATGCGGATAGTTACGGCGAAAATCAGAATTTGCGAGAACTGGTGTCTTGCCTGATTTCCATCGAAGAAGCAAAGGATGCATACACTGCCCATCATTCCGACCGAGTGCAGGAACTTTCCATTAAGTTTGCAAAAGCTCTCGGACTTTCTGACAGTTCCCTGAAGATGATTTCTGATGCGGCCATTCTCCACGATATTGGTAAGGTGGGAATTAGCGATGCTATTCTCGGCAAGCCGGGAAAGCTAACTGATGATGAGTTCGCCGCGATTAAACAGCATCCGGCTATCGGTGCCAAGATTTTGATGCAGTCCAACTATACCCAGGAACTGGTGAATATTGTGATGCATCATCATGAACGTTATGATGGTAGAGGCTACCCGGAAGGAATTTCTGGTGATGATATTCCGCTGGGTTCCCGCATTATTGCCATTGCGGATTCCATCGACGCCATGACCAGTAAACGTTGCTATCGTGATGCCATGTCCCTGGATTTCTGCCGCGAAGAGATCGAGAAAAATCTTGGGAAGATGTACGATCCTGCCATTGGCAAGGTGGTGCTGGACATGTGGGGCGAAGTGACCGATGAACTGCTACGCCTAATGAGTAAGCGATGACGTAAGGGGGCACTCCCCCCTTAGAACCCCCGCTGAAATGTGCGATGCACATTTCGTCGCAGGCTTTGCCTGCGATTTATTCGCAGAAAGGGAATGCAAAAAATCCCGACGGTTTTTTGAACCGTCGGGATTTTTTGCATTCCGGCGAAGGCCGGAATTATTTTTTTTTACTTAACGCCGATGAGAGACAGGTCGCGGACTGCGCCCTTGTCGGCAGAAGTTGCCATGGCGGCGTAAGCCTGCAGAGCCTTGGAGACTACGCGGTCGCGAGAAACCGGCTTCCATGCCTTGGCACCACGAGCTTCCATAGCCTGGCGGCGTGCGGCAAGTTCGTCGTCGGTGAGCTGCACGTTGATGGTGCGGTTCGGGATATCGATTTCGATAACGTCGCCAGTTTCCACCAGACCGATGTTACCCTTGTTGGCAGCTTCCGGGCTAGCGTGGCCAATGGAAAGGCCGCTGGTACCACCAGAGAAACGACCGTCGGTGAGGAGAGCGCAGCTCTTGCCCAGGTGACGGCTCTTCAGGTAAGAGGTGGGGTACAGCATTTCCTGCATGCCGGGGCCACCCTTCGGGCCTTCGTAGCGGATCACAACGACGTCGCCAGCCTTCACCTTGTCGCCAAGGATGCCGTTCACGGCGTCTTCCTGAGATTCGAACACCACAGCGGGACCGGTGAACTTCCAGATGGATTCGTCAACGCCTGCGGTCTTCACGATGCAGCCGTCCTGAGCCAGGTTGCCGTACAGAACTGCGAGACCGCCGTCCTTGGTGTAGGCGTGTGCGCCATCGCGGATTGCGCCCTTTTCGCGGTCCAGATCCAGAGATTCGTAGTAGGTGCTCTGGCTGAAAGCGACCAGGTTGTACTTGCGGCCGGGGCCTGCCAGGTAACGCTGCTTGATTTCTTCGGTTGCGTTGCCGCGGACGATGTCGTTAATTTCAAGAGCTTCGCCCATGGTTGCTGCGTGAACAGTCTTTGCATTCTTGTGGATGAGGCCCATGCGGTCCAGTTCGCCGAGGATGCCCATGATACCGCCTGCGCGGTTCACCTGTTCAATATGGATGTTGTGAACGGTGGGAGCAACCTTACAGATGCAAGGAGTGTTCAGGGAGAGACGGTTGATGTCCTTCATGGTGAAGTCAACGCCGGCTTCCTGTGCCACAGCCAGGAGGTGGAGCACGGTGTTGGAGGAACCGCCCATGGCGATGTCCAGACGCATTGCGTTTTCGAAGGCGTCCATGGTAGCGATGCTACGGGGCAGGATGCTTTCGTCGCCTTCGTCGTAATACTTGTGGCAAAGTTCCACGATGCGCTTACCGGCAGCTTCGAACAGCTTCTTACGTTCGGAGTGGGTTGCAACGATGGTGCCGTTACCCGGGAGAGAAAGGCCAAGGGCTTCGGTCAGGGAGTTCATGGAGTTTGCAGTGAACATGCCGGAGCAGGAACCGCAAGTGGGGCAGGCGTTAGCTTCGATAGCGGCAACTTCTTCATCAGAAACGGAGTTGTCTGCAGAATCGATCATAGCGTCGATCAAGTCAAGAGCGCGATCCTTGCCGTCCTTGGTGGTGACGTGACCAGCTTCCATGGGGCCACCAGAAACGAAGATGGCAGGAATGTTCAGGCGCATGGCGGCCATGAGCATACCCGGGGTCACCTTGTCGCAGTTGGAGATGCAGACCAGGGCGTCGGCGCGGTGGGCGTTGGCCATGTATTCGGTAGAGTCTGCAATGAGGTCGCGAGAGGGGAGGCTGTAAAGCATGCCGTCGTGACCCATGGCGATACCGTCGTCCACGGCGATAGTGCTCATTTCCTTGGCAACACCACCGGCGGCTTCGATAGCGCGGGCAACGATCTGACCCACGTCCTTCAGATGAACGTGACCCGGAACAAACTGGGTATAGCTGTTAACAACGCAAATCACCGGCTTGCCAAAGTCTTCCACCTTGGTACCTGTTGCGTGCCAAAGGGCACGTGCACCGGCCATTTCGCGGCCTTCCATAGTCTTCAACGAACGAAGTTTCGGCATAATGTTACCTCATAAATTGCGCAGTTCCGTATATGCGGGGCGGGACTGCGCCGATTCTATAAAATTTGAACGAGGAAAATATAGTATATCGCGATATTTCTCGATTGTCATTCTGAGCCCCAGGGGCGAAGAATCCAGTGAGTTTCTAAATTCTCTTTAATTCTAGCCATTCTTTTTTATCAACAGCGCTGTTTCGTTCAATGTCTGATTCTTGAATGACTACGGCCTTTGTATAATCAATACCAGGCAATCCCTTTTGTTCTTACATTCCACAACTAAGGTAAGGTAGGGGCGCCCGTCCTTGTCGGAAAGGATTTCCTTGTGTTCTTTGTGCTTCTCATAGAAGTCTTTTTTCAGGACAACAGTTTTTATTTCGTTCATTATTTTTCCTTAAAACAAAAAATCCGCGTTCTGTAGGATATACAAAACGCGGATATTCATCCAATGGCCGTTCTTTTTTGTCTTAGGTGGGCTGGCCTGCCACCCTGTCATCCAATGGCCGTTCTTTTTTATCTTAGGTGGGCTGGCCTGCCACCCTGTCATCAATGGATAATATACAAAAGTATATATGTTTTTGTCAATAGATTTAATTTGAAAGGCTGGGACGCTTGTTAGATTCTTGCAAAGATTGCGTTTAGGCTGAAGCCGCCGTGACTTGTCTCGATGAGCTTTGCCTCGGGATTGTTGCTTGGGTTTAGGGCAGGGCAGGCTTTCAGCAAATTTCCGGTACAATCCTTGGGCGCTAGGATTGCGATGACTGCTCCCTTGAATTCATTGAGTTTCAGCCCGATTTTTGTGTACAGCTTGGGGGCGTCAAATGCCAGGCGCTTGCCGTAGGGCGGGTTTAGCAGGATGATGATGTTGCGGGCGGATTCGCTCGACGCTTTCTGAAAATCTTCTATGGTGTAGCTGAAGAAATCTTTCAGCTGCGGGTTGATAATGTCTGCCGGCAGGGGCGAAACTTCCACATTGTGGTTGATAATGTCGATGGGACGTTCCGAAATGTCGGAGGTAATAATCGATAGAAGGTTCGTTGTGGATTCTTCGTCGCTCCGCTCCTCAGAATGACGTAAGGGCGCTGCTGTTTCAGAATGACGTCCTTTTAGGATAAAGTTCCAGGTGCCTTCTTTAAAGGCGGGTTGGTGCTTCAAAGCGAAGTCCCTACATTTCCCAGGAATCAGGCCGTTTGCGATGTAGGCGGCTTCCAGCGAGAAAGTTCCACTTCCGGCCATGGGGTCAATAAAGGTTATGAGGGCGCTCGCGTCGCTCGCTTTGAGGTGTGGGGTCGCACCTTCGGTGCTTTTGGGGTTATTGGTGCTCGCGATTTTTGACGCCTCGAAGATCATGGCGGCGGCTATGGTTTCCTTCAGCGGGGCTTCTGCCACAAAGCGTTCGTGGCCGCGCTTATAAAGTTCTTCGCCGGCTAGGTCTAGCCAGAGTGTGCAGCGGTCGTCTTGCAGGTTGACGTACAAGTGCTGGGGCGCGCTAGCGTGATCTGTGGGGGTGATGTTTTTGCGGATGCGTTCTTCCACGGCATCGCTATGGTAAAGTCGAGAATGCTTGCACGTGACGTGAATATTTAAAAAGCTTTGGATTCTATCGGCACTTTGTGCCTCCAGAATGACGCTGGGCAAATACAATTCCCAGGGCACTGCTGCTACGCCTTTTTCCAGCTGTCCGAAGTTCTCGGCCTTGAAGGTGGCGATTTCCATGAGGACTCGGTTGGCGATGCGGCTGTAGGCTACGGCCTTCCAGGCTTCGGTAATCTTTGCGGTGAATTCCACCTTGCCGTCGCCCGCGACCTTGATACCTGCGGCGCAGTTCCCATTAGCGGTGCAATCCTGGACGCACTCCACTCCGATGTACTTCAACTCCTCCACCAAAGTCTCTTCAAATCCCAGAGGCACCACGGCCATAAAGCGGTGGGGCTTGCCAATGACCTGACGTTTCAGGCGCTTTTCCAGATTGGATTCTGGGCTTTTATTTTCGGAGGAATTCATCACTACAAATATAAAATTTGCAGTACCCTTATGCGGGTCTAAACTTCTCGATGGGATCTTCCTTTTCGTTTCCGGCTTCCATATCCCTGTTAGCGTTGTAGTTCTGCACGAAATCTACAAACTCATCCTGGGGCAGGGGCCTAGAGAAGTAATAACCCTGAATGTAGTCCACGCGTTGCTTTTCCATGGCGCGCAGTTCTTCTTCGGTCTCGATACCTTCGGCCACCAGCTTCATGTTCAAACCGTGAGACATTCCTTCTACGGCGTTCACCACATACTTGGCCTTGTCATTCTTGAAGTAGGACTTGCTCATGTCGAAGTCCAGCTTCACAATGGAAACCGGCATATCCACCATGTACATCAGGTTAGATTCGCCCTTTCCGAAGTCATCCAAGGAGAAGGTGACGCCATGTTCCAGCATACGTTCCATGTTCTTCAGCAATTTCTGCTTGGTCACGATGGAGGCCGTTTCGGTAATTTCCAGGTTGATCTTCTGGGGCGGAACGTGGTAGCGGTCCATAATCTCGATCAACTTCTGAGACAAGCCTTCATCTTCGCACTGGACCACCGACAGGTTGATTTCGATGTAATCCAACAGGTCCATGTTCTTCGAGATGAATTCGCAGGTCTGTTCAAAAATCTTGTAGCCCAGTTCCGAAATGGAACCGTTCTGTTCGGCAACGGGAATGAAATCGCTGGGCATCAGGATCTTTCCGTCGCGGGTGCGGATTCGGGCCAAGGCCTCGCCAGAAGAAATTCGCTTGTCGTGAACAGAATAGATGGGCTGAATGAACGTCTCGATGCGGTTCTCGATCAGGGCGTTATTCAGTTCTATTTCAAGCTGCTTGCGGTTATGATAAGCTTCAACCAAACTGTCGTTGGTGGTAAAAATTCGGCTCTTTTCGTTGTCGCAGGTCTTGGCGAAACTCAAGAAACTCAGAACTTCTACGGCATTGTTGAATATGGAGCAGTTGTCGCTGCGCACAAATCGGGCCAGTTTAGAAATGTAGGGAATCAGGGCTGCTTCTCGTTCCAGTTCCTTGCCTAGGTCGTCAATGGCTTCCTTGGTCCTGGCGATGGCAATAAAATCCTGGCCGATGCCTCTAAAAACCCATACGCCGGGTATGCGTTCCATGACGCTGAGGGCGTGGGAGGCTTCCTTGTACAGGGCGGTACCAGTCAATGTTCCTGAAGATTTCAATGAAACGGACATCAGGTGGATGGGGGCCTTGATTTCCAGCATTTCGTCCAGGTAGTTCAGCAAGGCGAAATAGTTGAAACAGCCATATTCCTTGTCCAGCTTAGATTCCGGCTTTTCGAGCAAGACGAACAAGATCAACACGCCCAACGCAACGGCCAGGCTAGAAAGCATGATATGGGGAACGTAACGCTGAGTTAGGACTAGGGCCACCCACATGGCAATCCAGAGCAGGATCCCAAAACGTCTACGACGTTCCACCTTTTCGATATTCTTGATCAGGAAAAACAGGGTGACCAGGAAGTTTACGCCCACAATGACATAGCCCACGTTAATGGCCGGTCCGTAAGAAAATCCACGGGGGTCGATATGGGTGGTATGAACGGCTGCTAGAACGATTTCGGCCAGAAGTACGGCCAGGGTCGTCTTGTTCAGGTCGTTATAGGCTTCTTTCTTGAGAATGTTGGCCATCAGGTAGATCAGCACGGTCCCCGAGCAGAGGATGATGGACCCTTCGTAGATTTTACTCATGCCCTTGATCATGTTCAGGGGTAGAGTATCCATATTCTGGATGGCTAAGACCTTCAAAATGTCGAGAATCAGCATTCCCGTAGTAATGCGAAGTGCCCTACTGAACACCCTTTCGCTACGGAGCATCAGACGCTTATGAGTAGAGTAGATCACATGGATCAACACTATTATAATTAGACCGCATATCTGATACTGGAAACTCATCGGTTGTAAAATAACTTTTTATTGTAAGAAAAATGGTTCTTTGACGCGTAAAACGGAAAAAACACCACAAATAGCGGTGTTTTTGACTCAAAGTGTGATTTTGCTTAAATGAAAATCGCTAGAACTGGAAGTAGATGAAGGGGCAGGAGTCTGCGCTCATGAACTGGTAGATCACGAAGATGATAAGGGCCGTTGCCAAGACCATGACCGGGATGGGGAGCATGGCGAAGTTCAGGCGGTACCATCTCTTGTATTTTTTGGGGATCCAGTGGATCAGCATACCGGCAATGAACACCAAGATAATGTTCATGTGTTCCCAGGCGATGGCCGGGATGGTTTCCAGCTTCCAGGCGGTGCCCATCTGCTGCACCATGTTCTTGGCGGTGTTCCATGCCACTTCGTTGGCTTCGGCGGGGTCCAGGTTGGAACCGGCGCGGAAGAACAGACGGGTAAAGGTAATGAACACGAAGGTCAGGGTGACGTTCCAGGCGGTATGGAGCCAGCCGAAGGTCTTGTTGCTGAACAGGCGGAAAATCATGACGGCGTAGATGCCGAAGAAGATAACGCCAAACCAGACGGCAGAAATGGCGAAAATGGCGATATGTTCCCGCTTGAAAATGATGGCCGAGACCGCAAACAGGATAAAGGAGGCGAAGGCGCGGAACTTGAGGCTGCGCTTGACCCAGATCTTGTTGAATACCTGGCCGAAACCGTTAAGGCCGCCCCAGATAATGAAGTTCCAGCTGGCACCGTGCCACAGACCGCCCATGATCTGAGTGGTCATGGCGTTCATGTTGGTGGTAATGAACTTGCGGGATTCCGGCTTAAAATAGGCGTACAGGGCGATGTAGACAAAGAACAGGCCGATTCCCAGTCCCACCCAGACGCTACCCGAAAGCAGGATGGCGGTGAGGGCGATAAAGGCAATCCAGAAATAGGTGCCGAAACTTGCGCCGCGGTTGCCGCCCAGGGGAATGTAAAGGTAGTCGCGGAGCCAGCTAGAAAGACTCATGTGCCAGCGGCGCCAGAATTCTGTGGGGGAGATTGCCTTGTAGGGGGAGTTGAAGTTCTGGGGCAGGCGGAAACCCATGAGCAGGGCCACGCCAATGGCGATATCGGTATAGCCCGAGAAGTCGGCGTAAACCTGGAGGGAATAGGCAAACAGGGCAATCAGATTTTCGAAGCCCGTAAAAAGCAGCGGCGTATCGAAAACGCGGTCCACGAAGTTTGTGGCCAGGTAGTCACTCAGGATGATCTTCTTGGCAAGGCCGTTCAGAATCCAGAACACGGCGATACCGAAGGCAGTGCGGGTCAAGAAGAACTTTCTATAGAGCTGGGGGACGAACTTGTCGGCGCGGACGATGGGGCCTGCCACCAACTGGGGGAAGAAGGTCAGGTAGAATCCGAAATCCAGGATGTTGGATACGGCCTTGATCTTCCCGCGGTAAATATCGACGCAGTAGCTGATGGCCTGGAAGGTGAAGAAGGAAATACCCACAGGCAAGATGATTCGGTCTACCAGGGAATTGGTGCCGAACATGGCGTTACTTGCTGCGGCAAAGAAGTTATAGACGTGAAGTTCGATGCCGAAAATGTCGTAGATTACATCCAGGAAGAAGTAGGCATACTTGTAATAGCTCAGCACCAGCAAGTCGATAATCACTACCAGGACCATCCAGACTTTCTTTTTCCACTGGGTTTCTGTAGATTCGATCCACTTGCCTATAAAGAAGTTGGCCACGACGCAGAAGGCGAGAATGCAAACATAACTGCCGCTGGTCTTATAGTAGAAGAACATACTTGTGGCAAACAGGAAGGCGTTGCGTAAAAGTATGCGCTTGTGAACTAGAGTCAAAATGGCAAAGACCACTGCGAAGAATCCCCAGAAATAGAACTGGGTAAACAGCAGGGGGCTGTTGGGGTCGAAAGAGAAGGTGCGGGTTAAGTAGGGAATAACGTAGTCAAGCATCGTTCAGTAATTCGTTAGGGTTCCTGGGCGGGCAAGTTTGCGATGTGTTCCTGGTAGGCGTTGATCAGGGCCTTGTAGAAAAGGTCTCCCAGCAGGTTGTAGCCTGCCAGCTTGAAGTGGACCTTGTCGGATTTTGCAAGGTCAGCCTTTTCCCACTTGGACATGGAGCCCAAACCACCCATGAGGCTGAACTTATCCCATACACCGGCCTTGTACTTTTCTGCCAGGGTAAAGAAGGCCTTGCGGGCTACATCGCCATTGGGGTGCTGCACGTAGCGCTTCTTTTTCACCTTGCGGTACATATCGTTGTTTGTCTCGAAAATGACTGCTGCATTGGGGGACACGCGCTTGATGCGGGCCAGGAGCTTGCCGTATTCCTCGATGAACAGCTTGTCGTTAAAATGTTCTACGTTGGCGTCGTTGATGCCGATGGCGAAAATCACCAGGTCGGGCTTGTAGAATTCCATCTGACGTTCCAGCAGGGGGCAGACTTCTTCGAAGTAGTCGTGGACGCGGGCGCCGTTGATGCCTACGCCAGTGTAGGTGATACCCGGATTGTCGGTTTCGGTAAGGATGCCGGTCAAGGTGAAGTTGGGGCGTGCATTCTTCTTGACGGAATCGGGAATGATTTCGGCGTCGGGAATGCAGTGGACGTTGACGGCGTTCGAGGAATCTTCGTTGGCTGTGGCTGCAGCCTGGATGGCGTCGGAACACTTGCGCAAACCTTCGCTGTTGCTCATGCTGGCGGCGACTGTTTCGGCCTTGGCCATGCAGGCGGTATCCAGCAGGTCGCAGTCCCCCTGGAACATGGAATCGCTGGGGGCGTCGGGAGCGATCAGTGCCACGTTGGCGGGTACGTTTGCTGCCGGCTGTGCCGATGCGCTAGAAGCGATTGCGGAATCCTTCTGGGTGGTGTCGGCGGAAGCGCGGGCGATAGAATCCTGATACAGGGAGTCGGTAATGAACTTGGCGATGGCGGCCTGCTGCAGGCTATCCATCCAGCGGAACTGAATCTGGATGGTGTCGATGGGGCGGGGGCAAGTGAACACGTAGCTCTGGCTTGCGGTGTCCTGGACGCCATAGATGTCAGTGGTGTCGACGCGGAGCACGGGGACCACATCGTTGTTGTCGCTGTAGCCGAACAGACGCAGGCGGGTTTCGCCCCACATGGGTTCGCTGTTGTACTTGTCCAGCAAGATGCTGATTTCTGCGCGGGGGTCGCTGGTGCTTACGGCGATACCCAGGAGACCCAGCGGGCGGGTGATTTCTTTCTGGATGTTACGATTGCGATTCCAGATGCCCTTGTAGGCGCTGCCGTAGGTCGAAGGGGTGTTGGTCTTTGCGGCGGAGTAGGGGAACACGAAACCGCGGCCTGCACTGGCGCCGGGATATTCCTTGATCAGATGTTCGCGGATACGCCCAGAAATAACGTCGGCCTGTAAATGGGAGCCGCCGATATGCAGGATCTTTACCTGACCGCGGTTCTCGAAAACCAGGGTGTCCAGCTTCTTGAAGAACGGTTCGAAACTGGCGTTCCCCTTGGGGAACTGAATCACGTTCAAGGTGGAATCGATGAAGCTGTACTTGCTAAAATCAATGTGGTAACTACCCGGGGCGATCGGCAGATCTTTTGAAAATCCGCAGGTAAAACCAGCTAACACTATAAGTAAAGTAAAGAATATGCGAATCACTTTTTCCCCTTGGTGGCAGCCTTTTCTTTGGAAGATTTTTCCTTGGCGGCCTTGGCCTTTGCAGCCTTAGCTGCCTTGGCGGCAGCTCTTGCTCTCTTCTTTTCTTCCTTCACGCCGTCGGCATACTTATGAATGTCCTTCAGCTTTTCATCGGTAATGTGATGGCGTTCGCGGAACTGGAAGTAATCGTAGTGCATGCGCAGTGCGGCACAGAACAGGTCACCCATATAGGCGGCGCCGCGGCGCGTAAAGTGAATGTGGTCGGTAAAGCCCAGGGCCGGTTCCTTCTGAACCCACTTCATCATGGATCCGTTTCCTCCCATAACGCGATGCATGTCCCAGTAGGCAACACCGTTTTCCAGGGCGATTTCCCGGAGGGTCTTGATGGTAATGGCAAGGCCCGGGTAGGTCTGCCATTCTCCGTCTTGCTGGCGGGCCATGTCTGCAGGACCGATAAAGAGAATGTCTGCGTCGGGATTGGCCTTCTGGATGGCCTGGATCTGGCGGGTGATGACCTTCTTCAACCATTCAACCGTCTTGGAGCCCATGCCGGGAACCATGTTGCCTCCGTATTCCATAATGATCAGGCGGGCGTTCATGGCCTTGTAGCTTTCGGCCAGCAGTTCGTTGTCGATGCGGTGGAATATTGTACCCGAGCTTCCGCGCATGGCTACGTTGTCTACGTTCACACCATAAGAACCTTCGGCAGATATGGCGTAGATTTCTGCAGAACCAGAAATGTAGAGCTTGGCCAGGGAAGTTGTATCGGGGAGTTTCCAGGTGTACACGGCCAGCTTGTTGAACTTTTCGATGGCGGGAGCCTGCATCTCCACAATCTTGGAATAACGCTTTTCCTTGATGGTGCTGTCGGCGTTGACGATGGTGTCTACGAAAGTCTGGCTGATGTTCAGCTTGGTTCTGATGCGGGCGTTCTTGTTCACCAGCAACTTGATCTTCTTGTAACCGCCAACGTGGGGGAATGCGTTCTTGCGGCCAGTCTTACGCTTCTGGATGGTAATGGAAGCTTCGCCATCTAGCTTAGAAAGCTGTGCCAGGGGGCCGTAACGGCTGTGGTCCGCTTCTTCGTCGGAGGGTCCAAACAAGATAAAACGTTCCAATGCGCCAGAACTGGAGTGGCTGGTTGTCTGTGAAGGAACGGTCATCATGGCGGGCATCATGCCGGGGCCAGCACCGCCGAATTCATCTTGCAGGTCTTCGCGGATGGTGGCAGAGATGCGGTCTTCTTCTAGCTGGGAGTCACCGTAGTGAATGATGTGTACGGTGTTGCTGTCCAGGGCGGCCAACTGCATATGCAAGAAGAACCTGTCGAACCAGGTGGCGTCGTTGTTGGGCAGGTCGAATCGGGTCTTGCCCTTTTCGAAGAAGTCCTCGTAAAACTTCAGAGAATCCGAGAATTCGGCGAATTCCTTTTGACGGGTTGCTTCCATCATGGCCTGGATGGCGGCTTCGGGATCTTCCTGGGCGGCAGAGGAGTCGCCTTCGACCTTGGCAGGAACCTTCTCGAAAATGTCCGTCAGCTTGGGGTAACGGAGCGTCTTATCGCCAACATGAATTCCGCCTTCGGGGTAAACGATGGCAATAATGCCAAGGACCACGAAAAGGCTAAGGATGCTAAGTAAGGTTTTAAGAGGAGACATGTAGTTAAGTATGAGGTATGAATTACGAGGTACGAGAAAATGAAGAATGAATTACGAAAAAAGAGAAAACGTGTGGGCAAATGCTTTTTTGCGGTTTCTCATAATTCATAACTCATAATTCATAATTGCGAAGCTACAGTGCTGCTTTAATGGCTTCTACGTTGCCTACGTGCATGGTGCCGTCGCGGAGGTCCTTGTATTCGAACTCGCCTGCGGCTGCCTTGTCGCCGTCAACGTAAACAACGATCTTTGCACCCTGGTAGTTTGCCTGGTCCAGCTGCTTGCCCATCTTCATGGAGGAGAGCGGGTGGGAAACCGTATTTCCGTTTGCGCGGAAAATCTGGGCTGCTTCAAAGACCTTCTTCATGTCGTTGGTGAAGCTTGCGATGTAGAAGTCTACGCTCTGCTTGGGGCTGGGGAGCAGGTTGTGTTCGCGGAGCAGGTCTGCAAGCACAACGTCGCCCATGCCGAAGCCGACACCCGGAATGCGGTCGCCGCCCAGCTTTTCGGTGAGGCTGTCGTAACGTCCGCCGCCTGCGATGGCGCGCATGGATTTACCCTTGTCGAACACTTCGAACACAATGCCAGTGTAGTAGGCGAGACCGCGAACAATGGAAAGGTCCAGGTTCACGCATTCGCCGTAACCGGCAGCTTCCAGAGTGGCGAACAGGTCCTTGATTTCGTCGAGGGCTGCGGTTGCAGCTTCACTATGGACGGAAGCGGCAACTTCCTCGATGGACTTGCAGCTCATGAAGGCGTCAAGCTTTGCCACCTGATCTTCTGTGAGGCCAGCGTCAGCCAGAGCCTTTGCGAACGCTTCGGGACCAATTTTCAGACGGCGGTCGAGTGCGGGGTAGACCTGTGCCGGGTTGGGTGCGCCAATTTCGTCCAGGTAGGTGGCCAGCAACTTACGGGAGCTAACGCCAATGGCGAATTCCCCATCCTTCAGGCCAAACTTGCGGAGCATGGTGGCAATTGCTGCCATCAGGTCGGCTTCGGCATAAATGCTTTCGGTACCGATAATGTCCATGTTCAGCTGGAAGAATTCGCGAAGGCGACCCTTCTGAGCCTTTTCATAACGGAACAGGCGAGGCATAGAGAACCACTTGAAGGGCTTCTTCAGTTCGCGGGCCTTCTGGATCACCAAACGGGCGAGAGTCGGAGTCATTTCGGGGCGGAGGGCGATTTCGCGGTCACCCTTGTCTACGAAATTGTAAAGCTGGCTTACGATTTCCTCGCCGGACTTTCCGGTGTACAGCTCCAGGTGTTCAAACATGGGGCCTTCATATTCTTCGTAGGCGAATTCTTCGGCGGTTTTACGCCAGGTGTCAAAGATATAGTTCTGAATGCGCTGTGCTTCAGGATAAAAATCGCGGGTGCCTTTCGGCAGCTGGGGAATTGCAATACTCATAGTGGGCGCAAATTTAGAAAAAAGAGAAAAGCCCCCGAAAAACTCGGGGGCCAAAAAAGGTCTTTATTGAACCGTTTAGGAACTTACTTCACCATGATCATGGGGCTGGTTTCGCTTAGCAGGTAGGTCCATTCCTCGCGAATCTTTTCGTATTCGCTGGGGTCGGCGTACAGGGCGAAGGTAGTCCACTTGATGCAATTCTGGGCGTTGGTGCCTTCGGCGCAGCCCTTTTCGTAGCTGACGTAGTCGGGAGCGCGGGTCAGTGCCTTGGGGCCATTCACGGCCACTTCGCGGCCACCGGCGGCCTTCACATTCAGGCTGTAGCTGAACAGCGTTTCGTGAGGCATGCGGATGGGGTGATGACGCTTAGAAACCTTGGGGAGTTTGAACAAACTACGTTCCCACACGTTGGGGAATCTTCCCTTCAGTTCAGAACCTCCCTGTCCGAAGTAACCCTTGGAGGCGTAAGTCACCACAAGAACCAGGGGCTTGTTGAACTCCGTCAGATTCTCGATCTTGATATTTCCGATACTTACGTCGGGAATACCGGAGGCCAGGAAGTCTTCCATCAGCTTTTCCTGTTCCTTGACGTCGCGGCCATAGAAACGGTTACGCATGACGCTTCCGAACTTGCCTGCCAGAGCCACGGAGTCGCGAAATTCGCAAGCGCCGTCGTTGCCAATGAACAGACGATGGTCCACAGAAATCTGATGTTCCTGATTATCTTCGAGGATAGGCGTCGTCACCACGCGGCTGCTGTCGTCGTCAATGATCAAGGCCACCTTGCCTTCCATATCCAGGGGCACGGGGCGGTCGTTACCCGTCTTGTCGGTAGCGTCTACCCACATTTCGCTGATGTTCCCCTGCTTGGGAATATAAAGAATCATGTGGTTGAACTGCTGGATGGTGGGCAGCTGTTCAAAACCTTCTTCCGTCAGGTGGATGGCGGTCAGATAACTCTTGACGCCAATGGACTGCAGCATTTCCTTAAGCAAGAGGGCCATGTCCTTACAGTCGCCGCGGTGCTGCTTGAGGGTGGATTCTGCTGTTTGCGGAATCAGGCTGTGTCCGCCGAAGCGGATGTCGCGGTAACGGATATCGCGGCGCACAAAGTTGACGATGGCCTTGACGGCGTTGTCGTTTGCCTTGGATCCCTTGACTTCAAAAGCCTTTTCGCGAACAGAAACGGCCTGCTTGAACTGATGCTTGATCAAGTTCTGGTAATCTTCGCCAACAGAAGCCCATTCCTGCTTGCCGGTAAGCATGACACCAGCGCCAAAGTCGCGGTAAACAGGCATGTAGAGTTCCTTGCGGATCACCACGGGGCTGTTGATCTTCCATTCCATGCCGCCCTTGATTTCCTGACGTTCGAGAGGACCATATTCTTCGGTAACGAAGCGGTCCTTGTCGGCGTAGATGCGGAATACGGATTCACCAACGGGAACATCCTTGGAACTGATGAAGTTGGTGTAGGGGATCATGCCCTTGTTTTCTATGTTGGTTCGGCTGTACTGCATGTACACGAAGTCACCCGGTTCCAAGTCCGTCAGGGGGAAGTGGGCCGTCTGGGATTCGTTGCCGCCACCGACTTCGGTTGCATAGGTAATATAGGCACCGTTCAGGCTGGCCTTCTGCTTCAGCTTCATGTTGCTGTCGTAGACTTCCAGGGCGTTAATATAAATGCGGTCAAAACCGGGCAAGAAGTCGAAGGTGAACTCACGATAGATGGCGGCACCGCGCACATCCAGGATTTCCATGAGCATTTCTTCGGTGCGGGTCCAGGCGAACCCCTTGTCGCTTGCGCCCTTGTCGGCCTTGAGGGCGTGCTTGTTGTAATGGACCACGGCGGGGAAGTCCCCATCTACGGCTTCGGCCTTGGCTTCGGGGCGTAGCAGCTTCTTCAGGTCAGAGGTGCGGTCTTCCACCGGAGTAATGGGCTTTTGCAGGGTGCGGTTGTCAGCCTTGCCCAGGAAAGCCTTGGTAGCCGACAGGAAACTCTTGGCATCTTCGTTATCGGGGCGCAGGGAAAGGGCCTTGGTCAGGCTCTTTTCGGCTTCGCGGTAATTGCGGGAATAGAAAAGGATCTTACCCTGGGTGGTCCAGATCTTATAATCGTTGCGGTCCTTGGCCAGAGTCTCTTCGCTAATGGCGCGGGCCTCTTCGTAGCGGCCCAGGAACATGAGGGCGTCCATCAAGGCGGTTCCCAGTTCCACGCTCATGCCGAATCGTCCGCGGACACCGTAAAGAACGTCCACCGCTTCGGCGTACTGGTCAAGCCCCATGTAAGTCTTGGCCAGGTACACACCCAGACGGCTGCTGGGCTGGGTATCGTAAAGACGCTGCACCACAATCAGGGACTGGTTGCGCTGGCCCAGGCCCCACAAGGCGTCGCTCAGGTTGATTACATATTCAGGATTGTTGGGAGTGTAGCGCAGGGCGCCTTCGGCACATTCGCGGGCGCGGCCATAGTCGAACAGTGCCTCGTACATTTCACCCAGGATGCTCAGGAGCTTTCCGTTCTTGCGGACCAGTTCCTTTTGGCTTTCAAAATGGCTGATACCCGGGCCGTACAGTTCCTTCATCTGGTACACGAAACCGCAGTTGATCAGGTAAAGGGGTTCCTCGGGGTCCATCTTGTTGGCGCGCTCGAAGTAACTCAAGGCCACCAGGGGCTGATTTTCAAGCAGGCGGAGCAGGCCCACCTGGCTCATGATGGCGGCGTTGAACTTGGCCTGCTTCTTGGCGGCCTCGGCAGAGGCGTCTGCGGCAGGTGCGGCTCCCATAGTCAAGCCTTCTACGGCTCGATCCATCAGTTTGCTGTACTTGCCCTTATTTATCCCCTGGGTCCAGGAGACGATCAAAATCCCGCGACCCTCATTATATATATAGCGACCGGTGTAATAGAAGTCGAACTTGTTCACCGTGTGGGTCAGGGTAAAATCCTGGGCATAAAGGATATTACCGTCGGCATCCTTGATCTTCTGGCGCTGCACGTCCAGGGTGGGGTTCCCCGGATCCACTCCAAGGCGCACCAAAAGTACCTTGAACAGGTCCTGCTGGCTCACTTCGTCCTGGGGAATCATGGCGCCGTACACAAACAGCGAAACATCCTCGGCCTTATTAGAAAGAACCAGGTCCGGGTCCTCGTTCTGGCGGGAAATCCCCATCCAGTGGTGCCAGAGGGTGTCCTTTACGGCCCAGTCGTAGCCCAGGGCGTCGGAATGATAGCTCTGGACGTTCTCCGGAGAAAGCTCGGGGCCCGTTTCCTGGGCGGTCTCCAGCATCTGGAAGTCGGCGAAGAATTCCTTCCATTCTTCCTTGAGGGCACCGGGAGCCGGAACATCGTCGGTAGCCGACAGCGTCAAAGTATAAATATGGTTGCCGCCGCCGGTGACAAAGCCTACGGCCTCATATGGGGTTTCGTAGCGCTTGCCGGCCACGTCAAAGAAGGCACCGGTAGTCCCGAAAGCCTCTTCGGGGTAGGTTTCGGCCAGGGTGGCCTTCTTTCCGCTACTTTCGAAAGCCTGCATTTCTACCTGGGCTCGGTCCATCAGGCGCATGGGTTCGCCCTGGGGGAGTTCCACTTCTATAAGGACCGCACGACGCCCAGTGCTAGCATTATAAAATTCGTAGGGTACGCCGGATTCTCCGGCTTCGGGGCCGCTAATCAGGGCCCAGTCTGCGGGGTTCTTGACCTTGAAATTGAAACCGGCCGAACCGATGGCGCCAGAACGGGCTGATTTCTTAGCGGCGGGGGCGGACTTTGCCTGGCTGTTCAGGGTCGAGGCGGCTGTGGGGGTGCCGTCGTCGAAATAATCGTCGGCGTAACTACCCTGGGTAGTCTCTTCGGGGGCGGACTGGGGGGTGTTTTCGGTCAGGGGAGCACCGTTACCGGCACAGGAAACCAGAAAAAACAGCCCGAAAAGGGGGGCAAAACGGAACATTTGGGCAATTTTCAAATTCATAAGCCAATAAAAAGCAAAAAATTTTCAAAAGACTCTTTTCAACTTTCGCAATTTTAATAAATTTGGAGTCAGTTGAGCGTTCCCTATTGTAGGGGGTGCAAACAATTCACTACTAAAAAAGGATCCAATAATGGCTCTCAAACTCGGTATCAATGGTTTCGGTCGTATCGGCCGTATGGTGTTCCGCGCTGCTGTGGAAAACTTCTCTAACGACATCCAGGTTGTTGGTATCAACGACCTCCTCACTGTCGACTACCTCGCATACATGCTGAAGTATGACTCCGTGCACGGCAAGTTCGAACACGAAGTTTCCTTCGAACAGGGCGAAAAGAACTACCTCATCGTTGATGGCAACAAGATCCAGATCTTCGCAGAACGCGATCCTCTGAACATCACTTGGGGCGCTCTCCAGGCTGACGTCGTTGTTGAATCCACCGGTTTCTTCCTGACCGACGAACTGGCTCGCAAGCACATCCAGGCTGGTGCCAAGAAGGTTATCATGTCTGCTCCTTCCAAGGACGCTACTCCGATGTTCGTCTACGGTGTTAACCACAACACCTATGCTGGCCAGGACATCATCTCTAACGCTTCCTGCACCACCAACTGCTTGGCTCCGATTTCCAAGGTTCTCGACGAAAAGTTCGGCATCGTCCGTGGCCTCATGACCACCGTTCACGCTGCAACTGCTACTCAGAAGACTGTTGACGGTCCTTCCATGAAGGATTGGCGCGGTGGCCGTGGCATTCTCGAAAACATCATCCCGTCTTCCACCGGCGCTGCAAAGGCTGTTGGTAAGGTTCTCCCGCAGCTCAACGGCAAGCTCACTGGTATGTCCCTCCGCGTTCCTACCTCTGACGTTTCCTTCGTTGACCTGACTGCAGAACTCAAGACTGCTGCTACCTACGAAGAAATCTGCGCTGCTATGAAGGAAGCTTCTGAAAAGTGTGTTTGCGACGGCGGCCTGAAGGGCATCCTCGGTTACACCGACGAAGCTCTCGTTTCTACCGACTTCCGCAACGATGCTCGCACCTCCATCTTCGACGTCAAGGCTGGCATCCAGCTCGACCCGACCTTCGTGAAGGTTTGCGCTTGGTACGACAATGAATGGGGCTATTCCAACAAGGTTTGCGAAATGGCCAAGGTCATCACCAAGTAATTTTAAGCTTCTAGCTTAAGAAAACTTAAAGGAAACCCTCGTTGAAAAACGAGGGTTTTCTTTTTTTATGCCGTTTTCGCGGGCCGGACTTGGCCTGGTTTAGGGCCGGCTTAGACTCGGCCCGGCTTAGACCGGCTAGGGCAGACTGAATAAAAAAAAGCGTTCCTCCACTGGAGGAACGCTTCTTTTAAGCGATAAGAACCTGGCGCTTAGTTGTCTTCGTATTCAGAAGAGCCCCAGCCGTCAAGGTCACCAGCGGCACGGCCCAGGGTTGCTCCACCCAGGATCTCGTCGATGCCCTTGTCTTCGGATTCGTCTTCTTCTTCTTCGAAGATGGAGTTTTCTTCAAGCTCAACGTCTTCGTTAGGTACGATCGGTTCGTTGTCCAGGTCGTTATTAACCTTTTTACGTGCCATTTTTTCTCCTTGATGATGGCGTCTAAGATTTCTATCGCTATATATAACTCTTTTGTACAGAAAAAAACACTTTTTTTCTTACTTTTATAGAAATTTACACCATTATTAGAATCTATTACACTTCGGTTCGCCGTTTTTGCCCTTATTGAAGTCCTTGCTGACGTCGCCGAGGGAACCTGCAATATCCAAACCGCCGAATTTTCCGCCGCCAGAAACCTGGTCCAGCTGATCTTCGTTCAGTTCGTCATCGGGATTTGCATTGCTGTTGGGATTGTAATATAGTTTCATTCCAAATTAGACGGTCATTAAAACTGCTCGAAGAACTTGTGGACCTCTTCGGGGACCCAGGTGTCTTCCCAGCCCCAGCCGATACCCATGTTGCCGGTGTCGTGGGCGGTCCACTGGTGGTTTCCGGGCCAGCTGCAGAACTTTACGGGGAATCGTTCGTCTACCGTGGCAAAGTCGTGGCAGGTGTGGCCCGTGCTGCCCTGGTTTTCGGCCATGATTTCGCCGCTGGCGTCGGTAAATTGGCTATCTCCGTCGGAGGCCTTGCCATTTTTCTTTAAAATTCGGGGGAGGGCGCTGTTCTTTGCCTTGTCGTAAAGGCAGCGGTCGTCGTTCTGGCCGTGAACATTCATCCAGGCCACGGGCAGGTTCTTGTCGGTACCCGCATCCTGGGGGAGCCAGATGTTGTAATCGGCCACGGCATAGGTGGCGGCGGCGCGGATACGTTCCTGGTAGTCCTGCATCAGGGAGTAAGAGAACATGGCTCCGAAACTAAAACCGGTAATGAACACGCGGCTGGTGTCGATACAGTAGTTGTCTTCGATGGTGGTGAGGGCCTGACCGAAGAAATCATGGTCTGCCTGACCCTGGTTCCACAGGCCATTTACCGCCTGGAGCGAGGCGAACATGTAGTTACCCTCGGTATCCTGGGCCTGCTGGCTGTAATAGGGAGTGGGGTGGTCGTAGTCCGGTGTGTGGTGGACGAAGTCCTCGGCGGAACTGCCGTAGCAGTGGAGGGCAATCAGCAGCTTGTAGGGCTTGGTATTGTCGTAATTCTTTGGCAGGGTGATAAAATATTCGCGGTAGGTACCGTTAACGTTGACCACATGATGCTCGCCATTTTCGACCAACTTGTCGGTCTTGAGGGTGGTTTCCCTGCCGCAACCCTTACTGGGGGTGGGGGCGTTCTTGAGGGCATAGCCGAATGCGTAGGAAGGCTCGGCAGGAACCGTTTCGGAAGAGGCGGGTTCCTCTTCGCTGGAGCTGGAAACCTCTTCGGAAGAACTTGAAATTTCTGTAATTTCGCTGGATGTGGGGGCCGGGTCTGCAATTTCGCCGGATTCGGAGCTTTCTGCCGGGACCGTATTTTCGCTAGGGTCGGGATTTTCGGCCGGAAACTGGTCTGCCGGGGTTTCGGGCTGGTTGACGCCGCTTTGCGGCTGTTCCTCTAATCCGGCAGAGGGATCAACCACAGGGTCGGCCGCATGAGGGGTGGAATCGTCGCTACAGGCCATGAACATGGCCAAACCCAAGGCGGAAAGCCCCGCCACAAAAACTTTCTGGAAATTGTGCTTCACAAGAACTCCTTATTGTATCCCGGGCAAAAATTCGCCCAAATATAATCTACCCTAAAAAGAACCCCCTTAATCTGGCCGAACCGAAAATGCCATAGACGATTTGTCTATGGCATACCTTGGATGAACATCAGGTAAACAAGTGTTAACCTGGAAACATAATCGTAGGTTATACATATTTTATGATTTTGTAAGAAATTTATTGTGTAAAAAAGCCCGGCCATTTTTTTTTGATGGGCCGGGCGAACTCCTTTAATTAGTTTTGGGTTTAGGCTGCTTTCACTGCGGAGGCAACCACGGTTTTGTTTTCAGATTTTACTTCTGTTTTTTCCTTGGCGTTTTGCTTGAGGGTTTGACGCAACTTGTAGACGGAACTGAATCGTTCGATGATTCCGTTGATGTTGTTGACGAAGTTCAGACAGTCTTCGTTACCTGATGCGCCAAGGCCTTCGGCGCCGGAGCACACACGGTCAAAAATTTCGTTCAACTCATCGCGGGTGTGCTTGACCAGCTCCGTCTCGCGATTCCCCAAGGCGGCTGCGCGCTCGGCAGAAACCTCGATGAAACGCTCGTTGGCTTCCTTAAGCTGATCCAGGTAAACCTTGAAACCGCAAGCCTCCAGGGCGTTGGAATCCAGGGCGTAGCAACTCTCCACAATCCCCTTGATTATACCGCTAGTCTGATTCTGGGCAATTTTGTGGATGGTGGGAGCCTTGCTGAAGAACTCAACGATGTTTGCCGTTGTGTTCTGGATGACCGGATCCTGGCTGGGGAACTGCTGCAATCCCAGGGCGATACGTCGGCAGGCTACATAGATATCGGTGCGCTTGATGTCAAGATCCTTGGTGGTTTCGAAGTTCTCGGTAGCGTTCAACTTTAACGCATCGCTATATTTCTGGAATACATTTTCGTAGGCGGCTACGTTGTTTGAAAAGATGTCGGACGAAAGATACTTGGTGTATTTCAGGCATTCGTAGTGGATAGCGCGAACTTCTTCGTTGCGCATGCTATGGAAATTAATTCTTTTGATTTTGTTCATATTTTTAATCCTTTATATAAGAAAGTTTGTTTGTCTTTTTTAGGATAATTGTTCGAACATTTCCTTGCAAAAGAATGTACAAAAAAAGTTTTCGCAAAAACCACATTTTTGGGGGGTGTTCCGTATGAACTGGCCATTTTGGCGTATGAATGAAGAAAAAAATGCATTTTTCTGATTTTTGATACTGAACAAATGAGTAAAATTTACAATAAATGCTGTTCAAATTAGCAGCTAAAAAGTGGGGGAAGTACGTTGGATTGCATCCAAAAGGGTGTCCCAAAAACGGGAAAGTGCCTCGGATTGCATCCCAAGGCAAATCCATTACGCGGGAAAGTGTGTCGGATTGCATCCCAAGGCAAATCCATTACGCGGGATGGTGCGTCGGGTTGCATCCCAAGGCAAATCCATTACGCGGGATGGTGCGTCGGATTGCATCCCAAGGCAAATCCATTACGCGGGATGGTGCGTCGGATTGCATCCCAAGGCAAATCCATTACGCGGGAAAGTGCGTCGGATTGAATCCTATGGGTATCCCTTGCGCGGGATGGTGCTTCGGATTGAATCCAACGGACGGAGGTTTGCTCCTATATTTGGTATAGGAATCCAAGAAGGAGTTGCTTATGTCTAAATATGTAGTCAAGAACATTCAGTGTGGAATTCGAGGGCTTCCCCAACATCTACAAGACGGATGAATCGGTGTATACCCGCATGATGAACAAAGGTGCCGAAAGTGAAGAAGAAGCCGACAAGCTCTCCATAGATGAATGGAACGACCTTGAAACCGAATTTTTGGTAAATCTGAACGAAAATAATTCGGTTTACAGCGGAGATGGCGAAATCCCCAAATGCGACGCCGAACGCGCCTGGGAACAAGGCGTGGAGCTGGGGGAAGAGGAATAAGGCTAAGAGGGATAGTAGGGATTTGTTTAGGTCGTTTCGGGCGACCTTTTTTGTTGGAATTATGCTTCTTTGATGGGTGTGGTTAATTCATTGTTGTCACAAAATGAGCGGAACAAAAATATTTTCAAAAATATCCCCGTTTGTCCTGCTTTTTGATTATATTTATCTCTGTAAATCACAAATGGTACAAGACAAAATGTTTTTGAAAGATGTTGCAACTATACGAACAGGGGTCGTTTTAGCTCGAAAAAGGGCAAATTCTGACGAAATTGAGCAAATGGAGGACCTTGAGGGGGAGGCTCCAGAATATCTTGCGTTGAATTTGAAGAGCGTTTCGGACTCCGGTGAAATTGACCCGTCAAAGGTAGAATATCTTTGCACCAAGGAACATTTGAGTGATGTGTTTTTGACGCATGAAGACGATATCTTGATTCGTTTGAGCGCCCCTTACACAACTATGTTGATTACAGGGGAACACACGAACCTTTTGGTTCCTTCCCATTTTGCGATTATTAGAGTCATTCCAGAAGAAGCGGATGCAGCCTTTGTTTTCCACTTTCTACAGGATAAATCTACAAAACAACAAATTCTCCAGAATGCAAACGGATCTTCATTCTTAGGTACCATAAATTCGGGCTTCTTTGCAACTATCCAAATTCCGGATGTTCCGTTGGAAAAGCAAAAGATTATCGGCAATATGGTTCGCCAGGCAAAACTAGAACAGTTCTTACTAAAACATTTGGCTGAAAAGAAACTCAAACTGCGTCAGCTCACCATCGAAGCGGCTTACAAAAAGTTTAAAAAATAAGGGATAGAATAATGACAACAAAGCAAAATATTGAAAAAGTTCTTTGGAATGCCTGCGACAGCTTCCGTGGTAAAATCGATAGTTCCCGTTATAAGGATTATATCCTTTCCATGCTGTTTGTCAAGTATCTGACCGATGTGTATGCGGAAACCCGTGAAAAGTATGTCAAGCAGTACAAGGGTGACGAACAGCGTGTTGCTCGTGCCATGAGTCGCGAACGTTTTGTGATGGAAGAATCTTCCTCGTTCACTTATCTCTACAACAATCGAAACGATTCCGAAATCGGTCAAAAGATTAATGTTGCCTTGGCTGCTATTGAAAACAACAATAGCGCAAAGCTTCACAATGTGTTCCGAGCCATCGACTTTAATTCTACAGTGGATTTTGGTGAGCCAAAGGAAAAGAATGCAATCCTCAAGAATCTTCTTGAAGATTTCAAGGATCTTGACTTACGACCTTCTCAGTTGAGTAGTGCCGATATTATCGGTGACGCCTACGAATATATGATTGCAAACTTTGCTTCGGATGCCGGCAAGAAAGGTGGCGAATTCTACACCCCGAGTAAGGTCTCTGAACTTGTGGCAAAACTTGTGCAGCCCAAGGAAAATGACCGAATTTATGATGGTACCTGCGGAAGTGGCGGCCTTTTGCTCAAGGGGTTCCATCAGGTTGAGAGCAAGAAGGTCCGTATTTATGGTCAGGAACAGAACATGCAGACATGGGCTCTCTGCCGCATGAACATGTTCCTCCATGGCGTTGATGACGCCGTAATCTGGCAGGGCGATACCATCGCGAACCCAGGCAATATCGAAAACGACAAACTGATGAAGTTCCAGTGTATTGTTGCCAATCCTCCGTTCTCCCTGGACAAATGGGATAGCGGTTTCCTTGGAGAAAATGCCGATAGCGATAAAAAAGCCAAGATGACGCCGGATATGGATCCTTACCGTCGTTTTGACTGGGGCATTCCTCCAACATCCAAGGGCGACTATGCGTTTGTGATGCACTACCTTCATAGTCTTGATGATGCCACTGGTCGTATGGGTATTGTGTTGCCTCACGGCGTCCTTTTCCGCGGAGCAAGCGAAGGCAAAATTCGCCAGACGATTATCGAAAAGTTTAATTTCCTGGATGCAGTGATTGGGCTTCCGGCAAACCTGTTCTATGGTGCAGGCATTCCTGCATGCATCCTGATTTTCCGCAAGAATCGCGGTTCCAACGACAAGGTTCTTTTTGTGGATGCAAGTGGTGAAGGTAACTTTGAAAAAGGCAAGAACCAGAATATCCTTCGCGATCAGGATGTGGCTCGTATCGTAGAAACCTACAAGAACTATCGTGAAAATCCTGACTTTGAAGGCGAAGATAAGTATAGCCATGTTGCAACTCTTGAAGAAATCAAGAACAATGACTACAACCTGAATATTCCTCGTTATGTAGATACCTTTGAAGAAGAAGAACTGATTGATATCAACAAGGTCCAGGATAATATCAAGTACATCGAAAAGGAACTTTCCAAGGTCCAGAAGCAGATGGCGGAATACATGAAGGAACTGGGGTTGTAAACCATTTTCGTGAGTCCACGAAAATGGTAAGGAGAGAATATGGAAAAGAAACAGATTGAAGCCATTAAGGACACTTTCGATAAGTCTTTGCAGCATTACGAAAATACGGATATTGAATATTGGTATGCTCGTGATATGATGAAACTGCTTGGCTATGAACGATGGGAAAATTTCGAGAAGGCTATTGAACGAGCTGTAACAGGGTGTAAAACAGCTGGAGGAGAACCTGAAAACCATTTTCGTGAGGTCACGAAAATGGTTGCGCTTGGAAGCGGTGCAAAAAGAGAAGTCAAGGACTTCATGCTGACGCGTTATGCTTGTTATTTGATTGCGATGAATGGCGATCCTTCTAAGGAAGAAATTGCCTTTGCTCAAGGATATTTTGCAATCCAGACAAGAAAGCAAGAACTGATTGAAGAACGTGTAAATTACATAGAAAGAACCTTGGTTCGCAATCGTTTGAAGGAGTCTGAGAAACGACTTTCTCAAAACATTTATGAGCGAGGTGTTGATGATTCCGGCTTTGCTAGAATTCGTTCTCGTGGAGACCAGGCTTTGTTTGGAGGAAATACAACAAAGGCGATGAAGGCGAAGTATGGTGTTAGCGAAAACAGACCTTTAGCTGATTTTTTGCCCACGCTTACCATAGCAGCAAAAAATCTTGCAACAGAAATGACCAACGTTAATGTTGAAACCAAGGACTTGTTCGGAGAGCCTGCAATTACAAAAGAACATGTTCAAAATAATGTAGGCATTAGGGAATTGCTTGTTAATCGAGGCATCAAGCCAGAGGATTTACCTCCGTCTGAAGATATTAAGAAACTGGAACGACGTGCGAAAACACAGGATAAACAGGTTAAAATGTCAGGTGGCTTTCCTTCAGATGTTGAAAAATAGAGATTATCATTTTCGTGAGATAACGAAAATGATGTGGAGTGAGTATGAATAAGGATGAAGTTTTAAATAAGTTGAAGGAATTGCTGAGCAAAGGTGAAATTATTGTTGCTAAGGCTTTTCAGAGGCAAACAAGTTCGTTTACTAGCGATTATTTTTGTGATAAAGCTAAGTTTTTATCTTGGCTATCCGCGGTTTTGACTGTCCTAAAAAATTTTGAATTGCAGCATACTGAGTATGCAGAACGTCTTGAAAAATATAAGGGAATCACCTTAGCTAGACGTCCTCTGGTTAATGAAGCTGTACAGCAATTAGATGGATTAATTGGTGCGATTGAACAAGATGATGTTGTTGTTGGAAAAAGTGGAATTTGCGAAAGTTCTCTGAATGACTTAGAAAACATCTTCAATAAATTTGCTCGCGTCGCGAGGCAATTGCGCACTCGTCATGACAATAGAGAAACCTTAACTATAAAAGACGAATATGATGTGCAGGATTTATTGCATGCTTTGTTGGTTTTACATTTTGATGATGTTCGCGATGAGGAATGGACTCCTTCGTATGCAGGAGGTTGTGAACGAATGGATTTCTTGCTAAAAGATTTACAAACGGTTATTGAAGTGAAAAAGACCCGTCCTTCCATGTCAAAAAAGGAATTGGGCGAGGAGCTTATTGTAGACATTGAAAAGTATAAAGCTCATCCGGATTGTAAACAACTGTACTGTTTCGTGTACGATCCAGATGGATATTTAGGCAACTCTATTGGCATGAAAAATGATTTAGAAAAAAATCACGATGGATTTGTGAAGATTTTTATTAAACCGGAAATTTAAAAAGAGGATGATTGTGAATAATATAGATTGGATAAATATATTAAGCTTAGCTGGAACGGCTTTGGTATCAGGTTTAATCGCTACTTTGGTTACGTTATATTGGCAAAGAAAAACAGCTTCGAAAAATCAAAAATTAAAAATATTTGAAGTCGTAATGCATTATCGTTATGATATTGCTGCGGAAGAAAATGTGAAAGCATTAAATACTGTTGATGTATTCTTTTATAAGAATCAATCCGTACGTAAAGCATATGCCAATTTTATTGCGGAGACTAATAAGGGACAAAACGCAAATATAGCAGACAAATATTTACGATTGTTGGAAGAAATGGCAAGGTCTTTAGGATTAAAAAACATTCGATGGGAATGTATAAAAAATTATTATTATCCAACAGGTCTCGCAAACAGAATAAAGGCAACAACAGATCTTATTAATACACAAATTATAAGTAATGTCGAAATAGCAAAATATCATCATGATAGAAATGAATCTGATGGAAGTGATTTGTTACCCAAAATCCCCGTTACACCAAGAGGAAATGTAAAATGACTCCTAAGATTGAGAAACGAATTAAGCTGGTGCAGGCGGGGAAGGTTCCGGCTGGGTATAAGAGAACAAAGATTGGAATTGTTCCGAAAGAATGGCATGAAGTTCGCTTTCATGACATGTTTTCACGATTGATGCGGAAAAATAAAGAAGGCAATACAAATGTTTTGACAATTTCTGCTCAATACGGCTTAATAAACCAAGAAGAATTCTTTAATAAGACTGTTGCGAGTGATGACAAGTCAAATTATTTCTTGCTTGAAAAAGGGGAGTTTGCGTATAATAAGAGCTATTCTAGTGGCTATCCTTTTGGAGCGTTGAAGCGTCTTGATTTGTACGAAAAAGGTGTTGTTTCTCCGCTTTATATTTGTTTTTCAGCCAATGCAGCAAATGAATGTCCCGATTTTTATGTGCATTATTTTGAGGCTGGTTTAATGAATAAGGAAATTCAGGCTTTTGCACAAGAAGGTGCTCGTAATCATGGTTTGCTAAATATTGCTGTTGATGATTTCTTTAACTCAAATTTACTTTGTCCTCCGAAGAAGGAACAGGAAAAGATTGCGGAGATTTTGGCTGCGCAGGATAGGGTGATTGCTCTTAAGGAAAAACTGATTGCAGAAAAACAAAGGCGTAAACATTCTTTAGTGGATTTTTATTTGAATTATAAAAATTGTAAGGAAATTCCCTTGAATGAAATCTGCGTACTTAATGATACTTGTGTAAAAAAAGAAAATGAAGAAAAAAGCTTCTATTATTTAGATATTGCATCGGTTAATAATGGTAGAATTGACATTCCGCAAAATAAACAAAAAATAAAAGATGCTCCCGTTAGAGCAAGGCGATTGATAAAAAAATATGATGTTCTTATGAGTACAGTACGTCCTTATCTACATGCGTTTGCTTTTATTGATTTTGATGCACAAGAATTTGTTGCTTCAACCGGTTTTGCTGTATTGTCTTTTAAGTCAAAATTTGATTCGTATTTAGTATATCACCAATTATTTTCTAGAAAATTAGATAAACAGTATGAAGCTTTACTTGTGGGCGGAAACTATCCAGCATTGAATTCTAAAGACATTGAAAATTTGTTGGTGTTTATTCCTTCTCAAGAAGAAAAAAAAGAGAAAATATATAACCTTCTTTCCGCTGCTGATGAAGAAATTTCCCTTTTGCAGAAGGATCTTGAACAGGAAAAATTGAAGAAAAAGTCCTTGATGCAGTTGTTACTTACTGGACTTGTACGAGTTTCTGCTTAGTTGTTCGAATTTACTTTTAGAGGTGCCTTATGAGTTTCAAAAATCAGTCAGACATCATGTTAGAAGATAACATCAGCAAGTATCCTGCCATAGAATTGCTGACAAAGCTTGGCTATACTTTTATCTCTCGTGAAGATTGCGAACAGAAGCGCGGAACTCTTTACAATGTTCTTTTGAAGGATGTGCTTCGTAAGCAACTTCAGAAGATGAATACCTTTGAATATGGTGGCGTAAATTATCGATTCTCTCCCGAAAATGTGGAAAAAGCCATCAACGACCTTGATGTTCCTCTTACCGAAGGACTCGTTAAGACTAGTGAACGCATTTATGATGCCTTGATGCTCGGTAAAAGTTATCCAGAAACTCTTACGGATAGCACTACCAAAAGTTTCAATCTCAAGTATATCGACTGGGAAAACTTTGAAAATAACGTGTTCCACGTAACTGAGGAATTTCAGTGCGAAAGCTGGGATAAACGAAATAACGCTCGCCCGGATATTGTCCTGTTTGTGAATGGAATTCCCTTTGCCGTCATTGAATGTAAGGCCCCAACCATTAGTGAAGACCAGGCTGTAGAGCAAAACATAAGGAACCAGGGCAAGGATTACATTCCGCAATTGTTCAAGTTCACCCAGATTCTGGTGGCAACAAATAAGAATAAGGTGAAATACGCTACAACAGGAACCGGAAAGAAATACTGGAATGTGTGGCGAGAACAAAATCAAGAATGGCAAAGTAAGCTGGTGGAACAGCATGTTGTCAACCGGGAACCCACCGAACAAGACCGCATTTTGGTTTCATTATTTGATCATGAAAGACTTCGCAAGTTCGCGAAGTATTTTGTGCTTTATGACGGCAAGATAAAAAAGATATGCCGTTACCAGCAGTTCTTTGCTGTTGAAGAAATTATCAAGACCATCAACCAGAATGATGAAGAAGGCAACCGTCAGAGCGGTTTCATTTGGCACACCCAGGGAAGTGGCAAGTCCTTGACCATGGTCATGGTGGCTAAATATATCCTAGAAGAAATGAGTTCCTGTAACCCCAAGGTGGTTATTGTTACAGATCGTAAGGAACTGGATAAGCAGATTGCCAATACATTCTCCCATACAAGACTTTCTCCCACCCGAGCTACCAGTGGCAAGAACCTTTGTGACTTGATTAATGAAGACTCTGCTGATGTTATCACCTCGATTATCAACAAGTTCAATACGGTTGAAAATCAGGGCATAAAGAACAAGTCTAGGGATATTTTCGTACTAGTTGATGAAAGCCATCGTTCCAATTATGGTTCGTTGGCCGCCAAGATGCGTATTGTTTTCCCGCATGGTTGTTACATCGGTTTCACTGGAACTCCGCTTCTGAAAAATGAAAAGACCAAACTGAAATTTGGTAAAATCATCCATAAATATACCATTAAGGATGGTGTGGAAGATGGGGCTATCGTTCCTCTGATTTATGAAGGCCGCTTTGTTGAACAAGATGTTGATGAAAAGAATATCGACCTTTGGTTTGACATGGTTACAAAAAAGTTGAGCAAGACTCAAATCATAGACCTAAAGAACAAGTGGAGTAGCATTCAAAAGCTCACATCTAGCGATACTCGTATTAAACGCGTTTCTATTGATATTTACCAGCATTTTATGGATAACTTTAAGGCTTCTGGCTTTAAGGCAATGTTGGCATGTAACTTTAAGCGTGACGCGATACGCTACAAGGCTGTATTTGATCAATTATGCGATATTACAACGGAAGTGGTGATTTCAGCGCCGGATATGCGTGAAGGTCACGAAGATATCGACGAAAGTAATGATAGTCTTGTTCAGGGCTTCTGGAAAAAGATGATGGATCGTTACGACAATGCTGACGATTATGAGGATTCCTTAAAGAACAAGTTTATTGATGGTGAAATCGACATTCTCATAGTCTGTAGCAAATTGCTGACAGGTTTTGATGCCCCGAGAACCCAGGTTCTTTATATCGATAAGGAACTGAAGGAACATGGCTTGTTGCAGGCTATTGCAAGAACAAACCGTCTTTATGACGGCAAGGACTTTGGTTTGATTGTTGATTATCGTGGATTGATCGGTAATCTTGATGAAGCCATGGAAATGTATAGTGGCGCGGGTCTTGAAAACTTTGACAAGGAAGATATCAAGGGTGTTGTCGTTGATGTAATGTCCTATGTTTCTCGGCTCCGTGAATCCTATTCTCAATTGTGTGACATTTTCTCTTCCCTGAAAAATAAGCGAGATGAAGAGGAAATAGAATTATTGCTTGCCGATGGCGATATTCGCGAGAACTTCTACAATGCTCTTTGCCTTTTTGGCCGCCGATTGACCATGGTGCTGAATTCCGAGAAGGCTTTCGTTGCTTTTGACCGAAAGGAAATCGAAGAATATCAGTCAGCTTTCATCTTCTTTTCAAAAGTTCGTCGCAGCGTAAAGATCCGTTATGCGGACGCCATAGACAATTCTGTTTATGAAAAACAGATGCAGAATTTGCTGGATACCTATATGTCTGTGGGTGATGTTCAGCAGATTTATGAGCCGGTAGATATTCTTGATAAGCCGGCGTTTGAAAAAGCTGTGGAAAAAATGGAATCCCCGCGTGCCAAGGCTGATGCTATTGCGTCACATTTGACAAAAAGTATTCAGTTGAACCACGATGAACATCCTGAATGGTACGAAAGCTTCTCCAAACGAATCAAGAAGGCTCTAGAAGCCTTTAAGCAGAAACTCCTTGATGAAGCTCAGTATTTAAAGGAAATGAAGGAGATTCTTAAGGATTACCGCGAAGGAAATTCTGGAACGAGCTATCCTGACGAAATCAAGGGAAATCCCCATGCAGAAGCATTCTATGGCGTAATTTGTGCGGAATTGGTAAAAGCCATTGATATGGATGCCAATCGTTTTGTCGTTACTGAAATTACTCTGGAAGTGACTTCTATTGTTCAGAACAATGTTAGTGTTGACTGGCAGAATAATACGGACATTCACAATCGCATTCGCCAGGATATTGATGATTTGTTCTTTGATATGGAAGAAAAATATGAATTGAAGGTTGACTTTGATGTCATCGACAAAATAGCTGAAAATGTTATTACCGTTGCTTTGAGGCGCTTTAAATGATTCGAATTGTCGAAACCGATTTAGGGCAAATCAGCTACAATTTGGAACGCAAAGATGTAAAGAACATCAATTTGCGTGTTAGAGCTGATTTGACGGTTTATGTTTCTGCTGCCAAAAGTGTTCCAGTTAAGAAAATTGACGAATTAGTATTCAATCGTGCAAACTACATTTTCAAAGCTCTTGCAGGATTTAAAAAGTCTGCGGAACATAAGAACGCGACAAAGCAATTCGTTGATGGAGAATCTGTTGAATTCTTGGGCCATAATCTTCGTTTAAAAGTCGTTCAGGATATGAATCGACATGTAGAATGTGACGGCAGTTTTGTAACCTTATTTGTGAAAGATTCAAAGAATTATTTGGAAAAATGCAATCTGTTGAATCACTGGCTTCGTGCAGAATTCAAAAAACTGATTGAAGAAATTTGCATCGCATATTATCCTAAGTTTAAGAAATATGGGGTCGAGTATCCTAAAATTCAGTTTCGAGCCATGATTTCCAGGTGGGGGAGTTGTCAAAAGAAAAGTAATTCCATGACTTTCAATACGGCATTAGTTGCTGCACCTAGATCAAGTATTGAATACGTGGTCATGCATGAGTTTACACATTTGCTGCATCCGAATCATTCAAAGAAATTTTACCAGCAGTTATCGACATTTATGCCCGATTGGGAAGAAAGAAAGAAAAGACTGGAGGAGGGGAGATGAAGTTAGCATTAGTATCATTTACAATCTCTTTGATTTTATTTTGGACGGTTAATATACCGTTGTTTTTATTTGGCTCTATTTTGTCAGCTACCCATTTTTGTAAGCTTCCCCATAATCAGTTCATTATTACTGAAAATATATATTAAAAAATGTGTGGGTTCCTCTTGATATGAGTACCGAATTACAAGACGTTTCGGAAAGATATCCTAATTGATAGTCGAGGATTTGTTATCTTTGGAATATGAATTTCCGTGTTATTAGCCTATTGGCCGTGTTGGTTGCTCTATTTATTGGCTGTTCTACACCCACTGTTCCTTGCGATAAGGATTGCGAAGAAGACGAAGATTACTCAGCTCCGTCCCATAAGAATAATGGGTCGTCTACTCCTTCAAAAAATGAGAATAAGGGGTTTGTTTGTGATGGCCGTGTTTACTGCAGCCAAATGACAAGTTATGAAGAGGCTCTGTTCTTCATAAGAAATTGCCCCGGCACAAAGATGGATGGCGACGGCGACGGCGTTCCTTGCGAAAGCCAATTCGGAAGATGATTTGCCGAAATTTTAAGCAAGAAGGCCACCCCTAAAGGGTGGCCTTTTCTATATGGTTTGCGGTTCTAGTCTGCGAAACCCCAATTATTGCATTTCCTTCTGCAGTTCAAGAACTTCTGCTTCGGATAGTCCGGTGAACTCAACGATTTCTGCAATCGGCTTTTCTTTTTCGAACATCCTACGCGCGACAGCCACCTTTTCTTCTACCCGTCCCTTCTTGTAGCGAATGTTCAGTTCCTGTTCGAGAGTCATATAAGCCTTCCTTTTTCTGCTTAATATAAACAGGGATTCTTTGCGCAGTCAAGTGGCACAAATTAGGGCAAATTTTTACCCTAATTTGGGGCTATTGACGTCTGTTTTGGGGTGGTGTATATTTTACCCGTATTTCACCAATCCTTGCGACAGTCGACATAGACTTGCATAAGTCCGTACGTGCATTCGCGGCAAGGCTCATTAACCATCTGGTTGATGTTGTTGGATAGCTGGCAGGAGACGCAGCCTGCTCATTACGTAAGCCAGGGAATACCCCTGCCAACAACAGTGCTAGAACATCACAAAATCAGAAGAATGCTATCGATCATTTTCCCGACGTGGGGAAAATGATGGTTTTAACGTACAGAGGATATATGCAATATACAGAAATAGGGTGCGTGGATATTTGGCTTGACGAAATAGTCCCATGCCTTAAGGATAATGAAACCGGCGAGATAAAGGAAACTGCTGTTTTTAAGATAGAGAGCAGGTCTTTTCTAGACAATTTTACAGAGGAAAAAGGGTGGGGGATAGACTGGAATAAGATTCCCAAGGAAATTGATGTATTTGCCCTTGGATTAAAAGATTCAGGAGAAATTCAGGGGCTTGTAGCTGTTAAAAATGAACCTGAATCCAAGGTTGTTCAGCTGCATTGGGCGTGCACTGCGCCAAGAAATAACAAGCATCTGTTTGGTTCGCAAAGGTATGCTGGTGTCGGAGGTCATCTTTTCGCCATTGCGGTGGATATGTCGATTAAATGGGGATATGAGGGATATGTTTATGGCTATGCTCTTAACAAAGAATTGTTAAATCACTATATTGAAGTTCTAGGGTGCTTTTTTGTCGGTATCCGCCACCCTTATCACTTCCTCTTGGAGCCTAAGTCTGCAAGGAAACTTTTGGAGAATTACACCTATGAGTGGAAATGAAAAGACGATGAATTTGGCTGACAATCATGGTGAATATGTGGCGAACATTGACCCTTACAAGGTGGCTCCATCTTGCCGGTATGATCATCGTGCCTTGGTTGCGTATGCAGAACAAGTCGGCAAGTCAATAAACGACCTATCATTAGAGGAAAAAGCTCAATTCATTGAGAGATAGTTTGCAAAAAAATGATTATCTTTCTTACAAAGGAAGATAATCTATGTCTCTCTACGACGAAAATGCCTACGAACAGTGCCTTAATGAAGAGAAGAAACTTGATGACGAAAAGCGCAAGGCCGAACGTATCAAAAGGATGCGTGGCTGGCTTGGAGTGAAGGGCGCGGTTACCGGGGGAGGTCACCCCGATGATAACGGCCCCCTGCTTTATGGTGACGGCCATTCCGGCTGGAACCGTTAACTTCTAGCGATTTACAAGGCATTCCTTTGCCAGGACGCCCATGATGTTGCCGCCATCTACGATGGTGCAGGTGATGGTCGCCTTGTTCCCTTTTACCAGGGTGGCCAGGTCTTTTTTGGCCGAGGTGGGGAAGATGGCCTTGATGGTTTTTGAGCCCAGGATTCCGCAGTTGTTGATGTGAACCGTCGAAAAGAGGAGCATGTCGTTGACGGATTCCACGCATCCCGAGAAAGAGACCCGCTTTTCGTTGAACATTTCGCCGGCGCGGATTTCGTTGTCGTTGAATTCCTTGAGCAGTGTCTTTGCAGTGGTGGTGATGGACCCGTTTGCGTTGTGGATGATGGCGTCGGGATTGGGTTTCGAATCTTCGTACATGGTGACTGCCATGGATACGCAGACCGCGATAATCAATACCAGCACGATTCCCACGATAATTGCGATCTTGAACCAGATCGCTTTCTTTTTTGCAGGTACTGGGCGAGGCAGGGGGCTCTTTTGCGGAGTCCCGCAGTGAGGGCAATACTCGTGCCCTTCACCGATATCCCTTGCACATCGTATACAGTATCGCATACCGATTAATATAAATCCAAAAAGTCTGAATTGTACTGTTTGCTGTATTCCAATCTTAAATGGGATTTGGCTTTTTTCTATCTTTACCCTTGTATGAATTATCTCGTAGACGAAAAGAAGAATGGTGAACGTATCGACAAGTTCCTTGTTGGCGTTCTTGAAAATGTTTCCCGTACCGATGTGCAGAAGATGATCGCTGCCGGCGAAGTGAAGGTGGGTGGGGTGGCCACTCCCAAGAACTTCCGTGTAGAAACGGGTATGGTGGTGGTTTGCGGTGAAGTTCCCGAAAAGGAAGCCTCTACCCTGGAACCGGAAGAAATTCCTCTGGATATCGTTTACGAAGATGACGATATTGTGGTGATCAACAAGCCCCGTAATCTGGTGGTGCATCCGGGTGCCGGCGTAAAGGGCGGTACCTTGGCCAACGGTTTGCTGTACCATTTCAAGGAAAACCTTTCTACCATCAATGGCGCTCTGCGCCCGGGTATTGTCCATCGTTTGGATAAGGACACTCCGGGTTTGATGGTGGTTGCCAAAAATGACAACGCTCACCGTCACCTGGCACATCAGTTGGAAACCCGCACTTTGCACCGCACCTATAACGCTCTGGTGTGGGGCCATGTTCGCGACTTGGAAGGTACCATCGATGCGCCTATCGGTCGCAATCCCAAGAACCGCTTGAAGATGGCTGTGGTCAATGGCGGCAAGGAAAGCCGTACCCATTATACCGCCAAGAAGTTCTTTAATTTTGCAACCCTTCTGGAACTGCAGCTGGAATCCGGCCGTACTCACCAGATCCGCGTGCATAGCCGTTACATGGGCCACCCTGTGGTGGGCGATCCCTTGTACGATGGTCGCGAAGGTTGCCTGAACCGCGTGTCTCCCTTGATGCGCGAATATGCAGAACAGGTTCTGGAAATTGCTCCGGCCCAGTTGCTGCAGGCTGTGAAGATTGAACTGATTCACCCGACTACCGGCAAGAAGATGAAGTTCAAGGTTCCTCTGGAAAAGCCTTTCGACAAGGTGCTGAAACTCTTGAAGAAGGAATGCCCCGAAGACGCTCCCAACTTCTCTGAAGACGATACCGCCTTCCGCGAACTGGATCCCGAAATGCGTTTTGAGGACGAGGGCGATTACATCGACGAATACGAAAGCGACGAACTCCTGGCTATCACTCCGGAAGAGGCCGCTCCCTATAAGGAACGTAAGACTCGTGCCCAGCGTTTTGCTGAACGCAAGGAACGTGCCGCCGCCCGTAAGGCCAAGGCTGCCGAACGCAAGCTCATCAAGCAGATGAAGGCCGCCCGCAAGAAGGGAATTGCCAAGGAAGACTTCGTAGAACCCGGTTACGAACCCACAATCGATCCGAACCTTTTATAATTGGCGCAGGAGCCGCCTGAATTATGGAAGCTTATTTCTTTATTGGTGTTGCTGGTGTTGGCATGAGTGCCATTGGCCAGTACTTGGTTGGCCGCGGTGTTGATGTTCGCGGATCTGACCGTCAGTTTGGTGAATATCTTGCAGGCAACTGCGAGAAGCCCCGGGTTATGGAACAGCTGGAGGAGTGCGGTATCAAGTGCTTTGCCCAGGATGGTTCAGGTGTTTCCGCAGACTTGACCGCCGTTGTGGTCAGCACCGCCATCGAAGATTCCAATCCGGATTTGAAGCGTGCCAAGGAACTTGGTGTGAAGGTGATGCACCGCAGCGAAATGCTGGCCAAGATTTCCAAGGAAGCAAAGACCATTGCGGTTAGCGGTACCAGCGGCAAGTCCACTGTGACTGCCATGATTTACCACATTCTGCAGTACGCCGGTTTGCAGCCTTCTGTAATGACTGGCGCTGGCCTTGTGAACCTGCAGAAGGAAGGTAAGATCGGTAATGCTGTCAGCGGCAAGGGCGAATGGCTTGTGGTTGAAGCCGACGAAAGCGATGGAACGCTGGTCCGCTACGAACCTGAAGTGGGCCTCATTCTCAACGTGGATAAGGACCACAAGGAAATGAGCGAACTGCAGGAAATTTTCGGCAAGTTCCGCGACAACATTCTGAAGAACGGCAAGACCTTGATCGTGAATGACGCTCACCCGCTGGCAAAGCCTTTCAGCCAGGATCGTCATAACGACTTCGGTACTGAAAGCTATGTGGGCGTCCAGGGCATTGATTTCCGCACGGAAGGCCCCAGCATCATTTTCCGTTGCCGTCACAACAATGAACTGGTGAAGTTTACGGTTCCCATGCCGGGCCGCCACAATATGGAAAATGCCCTGGCTGCAACCGCAGCCGCGCTCAAGGCCGGAGTTTCGCTCCGCACCTGCGCGGACGCCCTTAGCTCTTTCCCGGGAGTGTTCCGCCGTCATCAGATTCTCGGCACCTTCAATGGCGTGACCTTGGTGGATGACTTCGCACACAATCCCGCAAAGATTTCTGCCAGCATCAAGAGTGCCCAGAGCTTTACCGCTGGCCGCGTTCTCGCCTGGTTCCAGCCTCATGGATTTGGACCTACTCGCTTCTTGCGTAACGACCTGGTGGAATTCATCAACAAGGCCCTGCGCGGTTCCGACGCGGCCTCCGCAGACGGGGAACGTGCCGCCGACACAATGTACTTCAGCGAAATCTACTACGCTGGTGGAACGGTTACTCGCGACATTTCCGCAGGCGATCTGGCCAACGACCTGGTGGCCCTTGGCGCAGATGCTCGTTACATCGAAAAGCGTGATGAATGTGCCAAGGCTATGGTCGCCGACGCCAAGCCTGGTGATACCATCCTCCTGATGGGCGCCCGCGACCCCAGCCTGGAAAAGTTTGCCCAGAGCGTCCAGAAACTGCTGGAAAACGCATAGAAACTACTTGAAAATTCCAAGTAAAAAATCTGAGAAACGTTCCTCTTTTTTTGGGGGGGGACGTTTTTTTTTGCTTTGCACAAACGTTCTGCATTTTCTACAAGTCCAAAAGAAAAAGCCTCTTGAATCAAGAGGCTTTTCTTACAGGTTGCAGTTTTTTTTCTGCGGCCCATATTTCAAAGAGTTCGCTTGAACTACGCGTTCTCGTGCTTGCTCATGCAGTGAAGGCTTCCGCCTTCTTCCAGTACGGTGCGGCTATCGATCGCAATAATCTTGCGATCGGGATAGACGCTCTGGAAATACTTCATAGCGACTGCATCGTTAGGAGACTTGTATTTGGGGAAAATCAATGCTCCATTTGCATAAATGAAGTTCATATAGCTTGCTGGCATGATTTCGCCGGTGGGCAAGGTGCGCTGGGGCGGCATGGGGAGGGTGTCGACCTTGGCGGAATCACCGTAGTGCTTTTTGAGCCAGGCTTCCAACAGGTACTTGGCTTCGGCGAGGATGGGGGCATTGGGGGACTTGCCTTCGGCCCAGCACATGACCACGCGGTCTTTTTCTACGAAGCGGGCGACGTTGTCGATGTGGCCGTCGGTGTGGTCGCCGTGAAGGCCGTGGGGGAGGACCAGCAAATCGCGGAGTCCAAAGGCGCTGCAGAGGGCCTTTACAACCTTGGGCAGGTCCTTGTCGGCGTTGCGGTTCTTGCCGATAAGGCAATCCAGGGTGGTGATGCCCAGACCGTCGCCGTTCACTTCGATGGCGCCGCCTTCAAAGATGTAGGGAACGCTCTTGACCAGCTTGGTTCCGGTCTTTTCGGCGATGGCTGCGGGAATCTTGTTGTCGAGAGTCCAAGGGGGGAACTTGGCGCCCCAGGCGTTGAACTGGGTTTCTACGATGACTTTCTTTTTGCCCTTCTGCATGAAGAACGGACCGTAGTCACGGATCCAGATGTCGTTGTTCTTGATGACCATGACGTTGGCCGGGTGCTTGCAGGAGGCCAGGATACTTTTTTCTTCGTCAGAGAAGAACTTCTGACTGGGGACAATGACGTTGACCGGCTGGAAATCGGTAATGGTCTTGATCAGCTTGAAATAGAAGGCGCGGATTTTTACGCCGCGTTCGCCGTTCCAGTTCTTGGGATTGTGGGGGAAGGCGAGCCAGGTGGCTGCCTGTTCTTCCCATTCAGCGGGATATCGAATAGATGTTGCCATAGAAAGGTGGTTAGTGGTTAGTGTTTAGTTGTTAGTGGCTTGTGATTAGTAGGAAGTAGGATGTAGGAAGCTCTTTTTTATTCGGGCGCGCTGGTGCGCGCGATTATATCACAGTCTACTTCCTACTGTTTACTGTCTACTGTTAATCCTCGCACCAGATTTTTAGGATGTCGCCGTACAGGTCTACTCGGCGGTCTCTGAAGTGCGGCCACCAGCGGCGATTGAATTCAGTTTCGCCCAGGTCGATTTCGACGATGGAGGCTCCCAGGAAATCGGTATCGCATTTCTTGATCAGGTAGCCATCGGGGGCTGCAACAAAGCTTGTTCCCCAGAAGGTCAGTTCGCCTTCGGTGCCGATGCGGTTTGCAGAAAGCACGAAGGTGCGGTTGGCGATGGCGTGGCCGCGCATGACGGTGGTCCAGCTGTCCTGCTGACGGGGGTAAAGTTCTGCGGGTTCGGATTTCATCCAGCCGATTGCGGTGGGGTAGATCAGAAGGTCTGCGCCCTTCAGGCTCATGATGCGGGCGGCTTCGGGGAACCACTGGTCCCAGCAAATCAGCACGCCGATCTTGCCGGCGGAAGTCTGGATGGGTTCAAAGCCGGTGTCGCCGGGGATGAAGTAATACTTTTCGTAGAAGGCGGGATCGTCGGGAATGTGGCTCTTGCGATAAAGGCCGGCGATGCTTCCGTCGCGTTCAAAGACAAAGGCTGAATTGTGGTAGATGCCGCGGGCGCGCTTTTCGAAGAAGGGGAACACCACGACGGCGTTCAATTCGCGGGCGATGTTCTGCCATTCCTGAACAAGGACGTCATCTTTTTCGATGGCCATGTCGAAGAAGTCGGCGTTTTCTTCGAAGGGGAAGTAGGGCGTGTGGAACATTTCGGGGAGGATGATGATATCGACACCCTGGCCTTTGAGTTTGCGGGCTTCGGCCTTGTACCATTCGTTGTTGGACTTGGTATCACCAGTCCACTTTCCTTGCAGAGTTGCGGTTTTAATCTTTGTCATACCTACAAATTTATGAAAATTTGTCTATATTTCCCGCCGAATTTTTAAGAAAGGAAGAGAATATGAACTATTTTTCATCAAAAACATGGGGCGTAGCCGCCGTTGCGCTCTCTATGTTGGTTCTTTCGACGTCTGCAACTGCCGCAGAACGCTATAAGGATCGCCAGTTCAAGGTCAAGAAGACTACTGACGTTAGCTTCGCTACCAAGGTGCCGCACCTCAGCTCCTATCATACCATTACGGAATCCCTGCTGAAGTACAATCAGGCTGCTTCAATTCTGAAGCAGGACCCCACGACGGTCGCCTACTTCTACAACAACGAAAATGATACCGAAAAGCGCGACCTGAAGCTGGACCTTTATGAACCGAAGGATGACAAGGCCAAGGATCGTGCCCTGGTGATCGTGAGTCATGGTGGTGCCATGGTGGCCGGAGCCAAGGACGATTTCGAACAGAAGTCCGTGAACTATTGCGACTCCCTGGCTGCCCGCGGTTACGTGGCCGCTTCCATTGAATACCGCCTGGGCGTAACCTTGACCGGTAAGGATAAGCAGCTCAGCATCGATAGCGTTGACTTCGCCCGCGCCGTTTACCGTGGCGTTCAGGACGTTCGTGCCGCCGTTCGTTACTTCCGTGCCAACGCCGACAAGTACGGCATCAACCCCGAACGTATCTACCTCCTCGGAAATAGCGCCGGCGCAATCATCTCCCTGGAAGATGTTTATGCCCGTACCGAAGATGATTTCCCCTCTTATATCAAGAAGAAGGGCGCTCCTGACCTGGGTCTCCTGGATGATTACGGTTCTGAGGGAAATCCCTTTGCCAACGGTGTGGTTGCCCTGTGGGGTGCCGTTCACAACCTGAAGATGATTGGTGACAACAAGACTCCGGTGCTCCTGATTCACGGCACCAAGGATGAAACCGTTTACTTCAAGACGGGTCGCCCCCTGAGCAATGTGGCCAAGGTGCTGCAGAACCTGATTCCTTCTGAATTGGGTGCCACTGTGGCTTCTTATGCCTTGGATTTGCACGCTCCCACTCTGTATGGCAGCTATGTGATTGACTCCCTGCTGACCAAGAAGAAGATTGAACATGAAACTTACTTTGTCGAAGGTGTTGCCCACGAATTCTACGATGACGATCCCAAGTACGAAAAGGAAGTGCAGAAGAGAGCCTTCGAGTTCCTTTACAAGCTGACCCAGAGCGAACCTGTGGTGGGTATCGAACGCAAGCCCATTATGCTTGCCCAGGCTTCTGCAATCCGCATGGGCGCAGGCAACATGAACTTCAGCGTTTCTCGCGGCAAGGACCTGCAGTATGCAGTTGTGGACCTTCGCGGTCGTGCAGCCATGAGCGGCAATGTTTCTGCCGGTCAGATGGTTGACCTGAGCTCCCTGAATAGCGGCGTGTATGTGCTCCGCGTGCAGGGTGAACGCGCTATCCGCTTCGGCCTGGGCAAGTAATCGGCCTGAACAAAATCAGCCCGAGTAAGTAATTGCTGCGGGCTCCCTCGGGGCTGTAGACCTCGGAATGGCGCAAAAAAACGGACTAAACTTTGCTTTGATGCAGGTTTAGTCCGTTTTGTTTTTATGGGTTTGATCCGCGAAAGAGTTCGTCTGACCTTTAATATTTAGGCTAAAATACTAAAAAATGGTCTAACCCAACAAAAATTAGGTTAGACCAAGTATCTAAGATACAGTTTTTAGGTAGGTAAATCTCAGATTATAATAGGGTGTGTTTTTTAGATAGTTATATTACATCTACACTTTGAAAGAACATAGCCTGTTTTTATTGATATTGGACAAAGATTCCCCCCTGCACGGTGTATCGCCGTGCCTTTTTTGTTTAAAATTTCTTGAATTTGGCCTGGATTATGTCAGGCGGCTAGTAATTCTTGACGCAGCGGATGTAAAGAATGTTCATTCTCTTAAAAGCACCAACACTCTTTCCGTAACTCACGTAATCATCATTAACAGACACCACGTTCGCCAATGAGTCATTCATTTCTTGAGGCAATACAAAATCAGTCAGCATCCAGCTGAGTTCATAGTCGCGCATGTCGAACAGCACGGACATGCCGAGCAGGTTCGCGCCGGTCTTGTCCGTTGTCCAGTTCGCCTTCGACGCCATGTCCTGGCCGGTGCCCTTCGCATAGTTTTCCCACTCGTAGCCGTTCATGATGTGCCACCCCTCCGGGCAGATGCCCTGGTGTATGCGGGTGTTGCCGCCGGTCGTATCCTTCCAGAGCACGGAATCGTACTTCGACGATATCCCCATCGCCTCGCTCCAAGTGTAGCGGCCGCCCCAGCCGTTCTCGCAGAACCACTCGTCGTTTAGCTCGCAGTACTTCTCCACCTTGCCGTCGTCCAGCCGGTGGACGCTCGAGTCAACCATCTCGCCGTAGTTCAGGTTCTGCGCGAAAACCTCGATGGAATCGTCTTCCACAAGTTTTCCATTCAAATCATACTTGTGGAGTATCAGCGTCGTGTACTTCTGGCCGTCACGCGGGTCCGTGAACTCGCTGAGTGTGCTGTACGGGTTTTCGAATTGGCGGTCCATGTTCGGGTAAACCTTGGGCTTGGGGGCACATATCGTAGAGTCAATATTCCACTCGAAATCCACACAACTAAAATACACCATGCACGACAAATCATCCACAAAGCTTAGAGTGTCACCACTTTCGCACATGTGGTAAACAAACGTACTGCTCGACGATGCCGCCCCGCTACTGCTAGACCCCCGGTCGGTGCCAGCTGCAACGCTCGAACTTGACAGCCGACCCTGAGACGAGCTCAGGGTGACATCCGCGGAGCTTGCGCCGTCGCTCGAGGAGCTATTCTTGGAAGTCTTCCCGCTGCTGGAGGCGGCGTCGAGGCCTTCGTCGTCGCTCGAGTTCACGGAAATTTCGTCGCTTGCGCCACTCCCGGAGTCGCCTCCGCAGGCGGTAAAGAACATGGTGGCGGCAACAAGGGCAAGGGCAAAAGGTAACAGTCGATTCATTTGTTCACTCCAAAGAAAGAAGATAGAAATTGTTGATGAGGCACGGTTCGAGCGACTCGATTTTGAAGCTGTTCTTGCGAGACTTGTTCTTTTTCTTGTTGTTTTTAGGCTATGTTCTATTAGAGTGTAGGACTGCCATTTTATGTTGAATTTACTGAAAAAATGGTCTAACCCAACAAAGATTAGGTTAGACCAAGTATCTAAGATACAGTTTTTAGGTAGGTAAATCTCAGTTTCTAAAAGGGTGTGTTTTTTAGATAGTTATATTACATCTACACTTTGAAAGAACATAGCCAATATTTATGTAGGGGAGTCAGGTTGATTACTGCAGGGTATCGCGGACGAAGGTGTCTTCGGGGGTGGCGTCAAAGACCTCGAACGCACCTGCGCCAATCACGGCGCCGTTCTTGTAGGCGATTTCTACGCGGTATTTGCCGGGGGGCGCGTTCTTCTTGCGAGAGAAACTGCGGAATCCGGTTTCGCGTCCACCGTTAATGACCATGCGGCCCGAAGAGATCTTGTCGGTCAGCTTGAACTTTTCGGTGGTGGGGTCTTCGTAGTACCAGCGGTATTCTATTTCGGCCTTGAGCTTGGCGGGGGCATAAACCGAGGCCAGGAAGTAGACTTCGTTGCCTTCTTGCTTATGGACGGTGGGGGTGCCCAGGCCGATCTTTTGCAGGAAGGTGGGTTCGTCCATGTCGCAGGTGTAGGTGGCCTTGTCAAAATTCTGGCAGGCCATGTGTTGCTTTAATACCAGGGGAACAGGCGGAACCCAGTTCATGAGGTAAGCAACCACCAGCAGGATGCTGATGAGGGCGGGTGCAATCAGGACGCCCCTGGAACGGCGGGAAATCTTCCAGATGGCGGTACAGATGCCGAAGGAAAGAAGTGTAGAGAGGAAGAACCATCCGAAACCGATGCTGTGAACCACATGGGGGATGGTGAAGTTCATGAACATGGTTCCCAGCAGGCAGAACAGCGCCAGGTTCAAGCCGAAACTTTCGTAATGCTTCTTGAGGAATTCGTTTCCGACCAGGAGAATTGCAAGTAAAATAACGAGGATGAAGGAGGCGATGGAACCGCTGCTCTTGAAATAGCAGACCACCAGGGCGCTGAACATGCCGCCGAAGAAGAACTGCAGGGCCCAAGTGAAACGGTCCTTCCAGACGGGACTCCATTCGCGGTCCAGGAAGTGGTGCTCTACGACGATGGCGTTCTGGGGGATGGCGGTACTTTCGTAGCCCACCTTGTCGGCCAGCTTCCCGGCGGCGTTTGCTGCGGCTCGGGCGGTGGCTCCGGCGGCGTTTGCTGCGGCATTTGCAGTTGCCTTGGCGGCAACTCCCGCGGCGTTTGCGGCTACACCTGCTGCATTTGCGGCCACTCCTGCTGCCATTTCGGCGGCCTTGCCCAGTTTGCCGGTGGGGGCGGCCTTGGCGGCAGTTGCGGGCTTGGGGGCTTCTGCCTTGATTTCGGCAGGGGGTTCAACCTTTGCTTCGGCCTTGCTGTCGGTTTTTGCAGTGCTTTTGGCGGCGGGCCTTACAGGCTGTGCGGCGGCAGCGGCTGCCAGGCGCTCCTTGGTCCATCCTTCAGGGTGTTCCAGGCGGGCAGACAGCAAAATGACCAGGATCAGGGCGCCGGTGTAGTAGGCCAGCAGAAACCACAGGTCCGAATCATCGATAGACATTCCCAGGGTAATGGAATCCCAGCCGAAACCGCCTAAAAAGGCGATTGCCGGGAAAAACTTCATGATTTTTTGAACGGAAGGCTTGTTGCGAACTTTATCTATAAATTCCATGGCCGAAAAAATACAAAATTGGCGGTGCCAAACCCTGACATTTAAAAAAATAGCTGTTGTAATATTGCTAAATTTTCGCCCGAAAAATTTGTCTTATAGTCCATACGGATTTAAAGGATCGTTATGAAACTCTCTAAGTACTTCTACGTCACGCTCCGCGAAACGCCCAGCGACGCTACCATGCCCAGCCACATCTTCCTGATGCGCGGCGGCTACATCAAGCCCGTTTCCACCGGTATCTATTCCATGATGCCCATGGGTTTCCGCGTGATCCAGAAGATCACCAACATTGTTCGCGAAGAAATGAACAAGATTGGCGGTATCGAAGTGGATCTGCCTGTGGTTCAGACCGCAGACCTGTGGAGCGAATCTGGCCGTTACCAGGCCATTGGCGAAGAACTTCTCCGCTTTAAGGATCGTAACAACCACAACATGGTGCTGGCCATGACCCACGAAGAAGCCATGACCGATATGGCTCGCTACGTGCTGAACAGCTATAAGCAGCTGCCTTTCATGCTGTACCAGTTCAAGACCAAGTACCGCGACGAAGCCCGTGCCCGCGGCGGTCTGATCCGCGTTCGCGAATTCCTCATGAAGGATGCCTACAGCTTCCACTCTTCTCAGGAAGACCTGGACAAGCACTACCAGGAAGAATATGACGCCTACCTCCGCATCTATCGCCGCGTAGGCATTGAACCGGTGGTGGTGCAGAGCGATACCGGCATTATGGGCGGTAAGGTTGCCCACGAATTCATGCTGGACACTCCCAACGGCGAAGACTACCTGATCCTCTGTAAGAAGTGCGGCTACCAGGCCAACCGCGAAATCGCAAAGTTTACCCGCGAAACCTACAAGGGCGACGCCAATGCCATGCCCGAAAAGGTTGAAACTCCTCACTGCCCGTCTATCGAAGAACTGAGCGCATTCCTGAAGATCGACCCCAAGTCCACTGCCAAGTGCGTGTTCTTCGACTTCGAAGGCAAGCTCATTACCGTCATGGTTCCGGGCAACCTGGACGTTTCCGAAATCAAGCTCCACAACCTGCTGAAGGCCAAGGAACTTTACCCGGCAGACGACGCTCTCATCAAGTCTTGCGGCATGGTGCCGGGCTTTGCTAGCCCCATCGGCGCACACGACACCCGCATCATCGTTGACGAAGCTCTGGCTGACGCTTGCGATCTCGTTATGGGCGCAAACGAAGAAAACTACCACTTGCTGCACTGCACCCCGAAGCGCGACTTCCCGGCATTCGAAGTGGCCGACATTGCCGAAGCTCAGGGCGGCTGCAAGTGCCCCAGCTGCGGTGGCGAACTTTCTGAAACCCGCGGTATCGAACTGGGTAACATCTTCAAGCTGGGCACTAAGTTCTCTGAATCCATGGGTGCCAAGTATCTCACTGCCGAAAAAACTACCGCTCCCGCCATCATGGGCTGCTATGGTATCGGTATCGGCCGCCTCATGGCTTCCGTTGTTGAAAACAGCCACGATGACTTCGGCCCCATCTGGCCCAAGTCCATCGCTCCCTTCCAGGTGGAAATCGTTCCCATCGGCAAGGAACCGGAACTGGTGGAACTTGCAGAAAAGTTCGAAGCAGAACTTGAAGCAAACGGCATCGACGTTCTCGTTGACGATCGTGACGAACGTCCGGGTGTCAAGTTCAAGGATGCCGACCTGTGGGGCAGTCCTGTCCGTATCGCTATCGGCAAGAAGGGTCTTGCAAACGGCGAAGTGGAATGGAAGTTCCGCAACGAAAAGGAATTCACCATGGTCAAGGTGGAAGACGTTGTCGCCAAGGCCAAGGAATATTTTGCTGAATAATTAGGAGATTACAAAATGAACATGAAAAAGTTTGCTCTGGGTGCCGCAGCCCTCGCTCTGGTTGCCTGTAATGAACAGGCTGCCAAGAAGGTTGTTGCCATCGATGCCAATTCTACCGACGACCAGAAGTTCGCCTATATGCTTGGTGCTCAGTTTGGTGGTCAGAACGCTACCTTCATTCCTCGCCAGATGGGCGAAGAACTGTACATGGACGCTGTGGTCCAGGGCGTACGCGACATGGTGAAGGCTTCTAAGGATACCAGCTTCAAGCCGCAGATGACCGATGATTCCCTGCAGGCAGTGGGTGGCCGTTACACAGCTATCGCCCGTAACCGTGCCCAGGCAACCCGCCCGGATAGCGCAACCTTCGCTTCTTTCGAAGGCGACCAGCAGAAGATGCGTGCCTGGATGGATTCTGCAACCAACGCCCTGCCTGTTGTTGCAGCCCAGGCTTCTACCGGTGCTAACGTTACCATTAACGCACAGTCCAGCGACAATGCCAAGTTCTCTTACCTGATCGGTATGCAGTTCGGTAACCAGCTGAACGCTATTGGTGGCCAGTTCGATACTTCTCTTGATGAAGACTACTTCATTCTCGGTATCAAGGAAGCTGCCGCCAAGGTGAAGGACTCGACCCTTACCCTCCAGCTGCCCCAGGATTCTCTGGCTGCAGTGGGCCAGCGCTACCAGCAGAAGGCTCAGGAACTCCGTCAGGCAGCCATGAAGAAGCAGCAGGAAGAACAGGAAAAGGTGAAGGCTGCCGTGGCTGAACTCCGTGGCGATACTCTCGCTAACGGCATGCCCAAGCTCATGAACTACAAGGTTCCTGTAACTGGTGTTACCGGTAAGTCTACCGACCTTTCTGACATCGCCGGCAAGTCTGCCCTGGTGTTCTACTTCTCTGCAACTTGCGGCCACTGCCAGCACGCTGCTCCCCAGATTCTCGACATCGCCAAGGAATTTGCTTCTACCGGCCTGACCACCCTGGCTGTTGCTAGCGGCGGAAACAACAAGGTTGGCATCCGTAAGTTCATGGACAACGCCAAGTGGGACGAAACCATTAACGTTGTGTGGGATGAAACCCGCGAATTCGGCGAACTCTATAGCGATGGCTACGTTCCCAAGGTCTACCTGGTGAACCCGGATGGTACCTACAAGCTGTACGGTTCCTTCGAAAGCGAAAAGGAAACTTTGAAGACCGAAATCGCTGCCTTGCTGAAGGGCACTCCGGTTGTCTGGACTGTCGAAGCTCCCAAGGCTGCCGAAGCTCCGGCTGAAGCACCTGCCGCTCCTGCAGCACCTGCTCCCGCAGCTAAGTAGTTTAGAGTTTAAAGGTTAAAGATTAAAGGTTAAAGGATTTGGCTGATTCTAATGAGCTCGATTCTTTAACCTTTATCCTTTCCGCTTTATCCTTTCCGCTTTAATCTCGCTTTAACCCTTATCCTTTCTGCGATCCGCTTTATCCTAACCTATGATTATTGCTGAATACGACGTTGTTGTGATTGGTGGCGGTCATGCCGGTATCGAGGCCACGCATGCTGCCTGGAAACTTGGCGTAAAGACGGCCATGCTGACTATGGAAATTGATGCCATCGGTCGCATGAGTTGCAACCCGGCTGTGGGCGGTGTGGCCAAGGGCCAGATCGTTCGCGATATCGATGCCTTGGGTGGCCTGATGGGCTTGCTGACCGATAAGGCCGGTATTCAGTTCCGCATGTTGAACATGAGCAAGGGGCCTGCCGTTTGGGGCCCCCGCGCCCAGTGCGACATGAAGTATTATAGCGAAGTGGCGAAGGAAGTGATTACGAACCTCCCGGGGCTGGATGTAATCGAAGGGGAACTGGCTGCCTTTGAACGTATGGCTGATGGCCGCCTGGAATTGACCTTGCTGGACGGCAAGCGTTACATTACCAAGTCTATCGTGGTGACGAGCGGAACCTTCCTGGCTTCTAAGATGTTTACCGGTCTGGATACCAGCATCGGTGGGCGAGTCGGGGAGCCTAGTTCCGACAAGCTTTCGGAATGCCTGGCCCGCGAAGGGGTGCAGCTCCGTCGCCTTAAGACGGGTACGCCTAGCCGCCTGGATCCGGATTCCATCGACTTTAACGAATGCGAAGTGCAGCGTGGTGACGATTCCCCGTGGCCCATGAGCGACCGCCACTTGGACAATGCCGTTCCCGGCCGCGATGCGAACTACTTCTGGGGCGACCCCAAGAACAGCTTTGTCCGCAACGATTGCGTCTGCTGGATTACCCGCACCAACATAAAGACTCACGATATTCTGCGTAGCGGCTTTAAGGATAGCCCCATGTTCAGTGGACGTATCCACGGCAAGGGCCCCCGCTATTGCCCCAGTATCGAAGACAAGATCAACCGCTTTGGCGACCGTGATGGCCACCAGCTGTTCCTGGAACCGGAACAGGCCGATATTGGTCGAGTGTATATCAACGGTTTCAGCTCCAGTCTGCCGGCGGATATTCAGCTCCAGGCCATTCATACCATTCCCGGTTTGACCCGCGCCAAGGTGCTGCAGATCGGTTATGCGGTTGAGTATGATTCCGTAGATGCGACCCAGCTTTACCCCACCTTTGAATGCAAGAAGGTGCCCGGCCTCTATTTTGCCGGCCAGGTTTGTGGCACCAGCGGTTACGAAGAGGCTGCTGGCCAGGGTTTGATGGCTGGTATTAATGCTGCCCTTAAAGTTAAAGGCGAAGAACCTCTGATTCTGGGCCGCTCCGAAAGCTACCTGGGCGTCATGGTGGATGACCTGGTGAACGTTCTGCTGGACGAACCCTACCGTATGTTTACCAGCCGTGCCGAATACCGTCTGTTCCTCCGCAGCGATAACGCCGAAGCCCGCCTCAAGGAAAAGGCCCGCAAGATCGGCATGCTGTCGGAATCCGACTTTGCCGACTGGGTCCGCCGTCAGGAACTGATGGCTACTGTAAAGGAACGTCTTGCAACTACCAGCGCCCTCCCCGAAGAGGCAAACAGCATTCTGGCCGAAGGTGGTCAGGCCCTGGCAACGGAACGTACCCGCTGGATTAACGTTTTGCGCCGCCCCGGCATCGACCCTGAAGTGTTCTTCAAGGTGGCTACTCCCGATTTGAACATTTCCCGCCGCGACCAGTGGTATATGTATGCCGAAGAGATTTATGCCGGTTTCTTCGACCGTCAGGCCCGAGAAATCGACGACCAGAAGAAGATGGAGTCTGTAAAGCTGTCTCCGGACCTGGATTTCATGCAGATTTCGGCCATCAGTATCGAAAGTCGTCAGCGCCTGAACGCCCAGAAGCCCCTCACATTGGGCCAGGCAAGCCGAATTCCGGGGGTCCGACCGGCCGATATTACGGTTTTGGCCCACTGGTTGGAGAATCGCTACGCCTAAAGAGGGATTTTTTGCTTTACAATCTTTGCTAAAAATCAAAAAATTACTACATTTGGCCCGACAATTAACAATATTTTCAAGAGGTATATCATGGCAGAAGAAAAAGTCGAAGAAGTTAAGGTTGAAGCTGCAGAAGCTGCAGAAGTTAAGGTAGAAGCTAAGGAAGAAGTTAAGGCTGCCGATAAGAAGAAGGCTCCCCGTAAGGGTGGCAAGCGCCCGTTCAACAAGAAGGGTGGTAAGTTCGGTGGCAAGCCGGCCGCTCCTAAGGCTCCCAAGGTATTCAGCGACTCTCTTGAAGATCGTTTCCCGGCTCTCGCTGCAAAGCTGAAGAAGCAGATCGAAGATGGTATCAAGCAGAAGATCAAGGACGCTCAGAAGGACCCGAAGGTTGCTGAAGCTTCCAAGAAGTTCGCTGATAAGTAATTCTTCTGAATCTCAAAAAATCTTGAAAGTGCCCCTGTCCTCGGATGGGGGTATTTTTTCTATATATGGGTCATAAAATCTAAAAGGAGATAATTATGCGTAAACTGTTCGCTCTTCTCGCCGTTGGTTGCAGCCTTTGCTTTGTTGCTTGCAGCAGCGGTGGTGGCAAGTCCGTTACCCGTATCGACGAAAATTCCACTACTGACCTGTCTGGCAAGTGGAACGACACCGATTCCCGCCTGGTGGCTGACGAAATGATCTCTAGCTGCCTTTCTAGCGCAAAGATCGACCGTCTCATCAAGTCTATGGATCGTACTCCCACTGTCGTAATCGGCAAGGTCAAGAACAAGAGCCACGAACATATCAGTGTCGAAACCTTTACCAAGGACATGGAACGTGCCCTGCTGAACTCCGGTGCTGTTGACTTCGTTGCCAACTCCGACGAACGCGCAGAACTCCGCCAGGAAGTTATGGACCAGCGCGGCAACGCTACCGAAGAAACCGCCAAGGAACTGGGCATGGAACAGGGCGCCGACTGGATGCTCACCGGCACCATCAACACCATCGTCGACCAGGAAGGTGGCAAGTCCGTTATCTTCTACCAGGTTGATATGGAACTTACCGACCTCCAGTCTCACAAGAAGCTCTGGATTGGCGACAAGAAGATCAAGAAGTTCGTCTCCCAGGATTCTGTGAAGATGTAATTTGACCTTAGGAACCGAGAATTCACGATGATCAGTATTACCAAGCTTTTGATGGATGCCCCAAATTATGGGGACCAGTTGCGCTATACTCCCAAGGCTCACGAAGCCAAGAACGGAGTTTCTGAAGGCCGCGGCCCGGTGGTGGTTTGGAACTGCACCAAGACCTGCAACCTGAAGTGCGTACACTGCTATGCCCGTTCTGAAGCCATCAAGTATCAGAACGAACTGACCCACGAAGAAGGTCTGGCACTTATCGATCAGCTGGCTGAATTCAAGGTTCCTGTGATCTTGTTCAGCGGTGGCGAACCTCTGCTTCGCCCCGACTTTTTTGAACTGGCCAACTATGCGGCCAGCAAGGGCATTCGCCCTACAATTTCTACCAACGGTACATGCATCACTCCCGAAGTGGCCGAAAAGCTGAAGGCCATGGGGGTGGGCTATGTTGGTATTAGCCTTGATGGTAACGAGTCTACCCATGACAAGTTCCGCGGTAAAGAGGGCGCCTATAAGCTTGCCATCCGCGGCATTCGTAACTGTGTGGCTACCGGTCAGAAGGTGGGCCTCCGCTTTACCATTACCAAGGACAATTTCCGCGACCTGAATTCCATCTTCGATTTGATCGAAGCCGAAAACATCGATCGCGCCTGCTTCTACCACCTGGTCTATAGCGGCCGTGGCAGCGGCATTGTTGACCATGACCTGAGCCACGAAGAAAGCCGTGAAGTCATGGACTTGATTATCGACCGCGTTCTTGATTTTAAGAAGCGTGGTCTCAATAAGGAAATTCTGACTGTCGACAATCACGCCGACGCCGTGTATCTGTACCAGCGCATGAAGCGCGAAGATCCGGAACGCGCCAAGAAGATTCTGGAGCTGATCCAGAGCAATGGCGGTAACCGTAGCGGTATGGCTTTCGGTAACATCGACAGTATCGGTAACGTTCATCCCGACCAGTTTACCCAGTACATAACCCTGGGCAATGTTCGCGAACGCAAGTTCGGCGATATCTGGACCGACGAATCCAATCCCATTATGGCGGGCCTCAAGAACCGTAAGCCGCTGCTTAAGGGGCGCTGCCCCAAGTGCGCCTTCCTGAACCTTTGCAACGGTAACTTCCGTACCCGCGCCGAAGCTGTTACAGGTGACTTCTGGGAAATGGACCCGGCCTGCTACCTGAACGACGACGAAGTGGTTATCTAGTCAACAGTGATTAGTGGTTAGTGATTAGGATTATAAACCTGTTTACTAACCACTGCTTACTAACCACTATATTATGACTGAATTAGAACAGCAAATCCTTGACATCATCCAGGACGGATTCCCCATTGTGGAACGTCCTTATGCTGTCTTGGCCGATATGCTGAATCGCGAAGCCGTGTTGCAGCATGCGGATGATGCTCAACATTTGCATACTACGGAACAGCTTGTATTTGATGTGGTTGAATCCCTTCGTTCATCTGGCGTTATCCGTCGACTTGGCGGTGTGTACGATACAAAACGACTTGGTCTGGTAAGCCGCCTGTGTGCCGGCAAGGTTCCTAGCGTGGCGACTGGTGCCACTGACGATTCTGCCCTGGAACAGTTTGCTGCTGCGGTTATGGAAATTCCTGCCATTACCCACAATTACGTCAGGTCTCACCAGTATAATGTGTGGTTTACGGTCATTGCCGAAAGTGAATTGGCTTTGCAGGCTGTAATCGATAAACTTTGCGGGGAGACCGCTCTGCACGATGTTCATTCCATGCCGGCCCGCAAGATGTTCAAGATCAACACGGTCATGTCTCGGCGTTCCAGGACTTCGGCAAAGCAGGGCGAACCTTCGGCTAGCGCGATGAACTCGGTAAGTTCGGCGAATGCCTTGAACGTTTCGGCGTTGTCTGTTTCTGACCGAACCCGCATCCGGTTGCTGAGTGGAGATTTGCCTCATTCCCTGACTCCGTTTAACGAACTTTTCGCGGATGTCATTAGCGGGACGAAGTCTCTGGAGGATCTTTTACAGGATGCTTGTTCTGACCTGACGTCCAGGCGTATGCGCCGATTCGGGGCCGTACTTCGCCATCAGGATGCCGGCTTCCCGTGTAATGCCATGGTTTGTTTTGATGTGGCTGATGGGTCTGCTGCCGGTGCGGTTCTCGCGGCGAATCCTCATGTGTCCCATTGCTATGAACGCCCTCCGTTTGAGGGGTTCCCCTATAATGTTTATGCCATGTTCCATGCTTCTACAAACGAAGAACTTCTGCGTTTTGTGAACGAGGCTGTGGCGGCTCTTGGCAATCCTCAGTTTGCGGTACTGCATTCTGTACGCGAACTTAAGAAGACCAGCTATAAGTACTTCTAGATTCCTGCTTTCAGGAAGATGCCGATGCGATGACCCGTCTCGAAACCGAAGAGGGTGCCTTCGTGAATTTCGTAATTGAGACCTAGGCTAATGGGGAGGGCGCTGAACCTTCTGGAAAGGTCGAATCGCATCTTGTAACCATGGAAGTCGTCCTTCATTTTGCGGTAGGGCTTGTCCATGTGCAGGTTTTCGGATTCGTGGATTCGGTTCTGGTATAGGAACACCTGGTCAAAAATCCAGCCACTCTGTGTGCTTTCGTTCCACCAGAATTTCCATGCCAGAGATGCCTTGAAGCCGACTTCGTCACCTGGGGCGAAGTCGTTCTTTTCAAAAAATCTGTTGTACCTGAATGCGGTCCCCAAAATCAATCTTTGCGTAAACTTGAACGCGTAGAAGGGCTCTATGTTCAGACGGTGGAATCGGTTCCGCTGGGAACCTTCTCCTGGAGGGAATCGCCAGCCGACGTTCAGGCCGGCACCTTTCAGAATGTCGGCTTCTTCGTTGACGAAGGGCATGAACTTGGCGCCTACGTAGGTTTCGTTAAAACCGTTTACGTGAAGGTTGCAGTAATTGTGGACGTACCCCTTGGTCGAATATTCGTAGCTGAAGCTCAAGAAGCGGAAGGCTCCGTCAACATAAAGGCTGGCCTTGCCACCGGTCATAGGAAGGGCGAACTCGGCAGAGACATTCATGTCGGCACTGTAGATGTCTTCGTCTAGATCGACGGCTCCTTCTACAGAGGCCCAGGTGCTTGGGGGTAAAATAGGGTGCAGGACTTCGGTTGCGTAGGCCATGGCGGCCGCGCCCAACAACATTAAAATGGAAGTCCCTCGCATCATGCTCCAAATATATCAAAGATTTAAACAAATGATGATTTATGTTGTATTTTTGAAATGTCGTATGCGGTTGTCTTTCGTAAAAAGTTTGATGTTCCTTTTGATCGCCTTGTTGTTTGGCGGTTGTGTTTATGATGGAACGGATGACGAAATGGATTACTTGCCCATTGATGATTCGCAGTACCCTTATGCGGGTATTCCCCGTGTGGTTATCGAGACCGAAAATTTTTCTCAGATCCGGGATGTTGAAACGGAATTCCCGTCGCGGCTCCAGATTTATGGCGACTCGGCTCCGGTTAGCGGTGTCTATAAGCTGACTGTTCGTGGCCGCGGAAATTCAAGCGCCAAGATGCCCAAGTACGGGTTGAAACTGGAATTTGAAGACAAGGTAAAAATGTTCGGCATGCCCAAGAATAGGGACTGGGCCCTGATCGCCAATTATGGGGACAAGACTCATTTGCGGAATTTTATGATGTCCAGAATTTCGGAATGGCTTGGGGCGAGATATACTCCCAAGATGCAATTTGTAGAGCTTTATCTAAATCGCAAATATATGGGCCTCTACCTTTTTTCTGAAACCGTAAAGGTGGGCAAGAACCGGGTGAACATCGAAGAGAACGATTCTACCTTTTTGTTTGAAAAGGAAGACAGTAAAAAATTGGATCCGCCTTATGTGACCACGAATTTGGGATACACATTCCATGTGAAGTCGCCCAAGAATATGACGGAAAAGTCAGAAGCGCTGCTGACGGAACACCTGAATGAATTTGAGATTTTTATTCATGGCGGTCACAATGGTTATTCTGATACCATGAGCAAATGGATTGATATGGAAGATTATCTGCGCTACTATTGGGTGCAGGAATATTCAAAGAATGAAGATGGCTCTTTTGCCCGAAGCGTTTATATGACTTGGTCGAAGGGAGGCTTGATTCATTTTGGCCCCCTGTGGGATTTTGACCTGGCTTTCGGCAATGCTTCCTATGATCAGAATAAATCTGCCGATGGTTGGTACATTCGTTCTCAACGCTGGAACCGTCTAATTTTCAATGACTATTACATTCGGTTGGAAGCGCAAAAATTCTGGGAAGATCACAAGGAACTTTTTTATGACTTGATCGATAGCGTGCCCCTGTACCGTAAGGGAATCGAGAAGGCTATTGCCAATGAATACAAGCGTTGGCCCATTATCCGCAATACCGAAAACTGGGCTTTGAAGGAACCGTATGATTCTTACGATGAAGCGGTTGAAGCCATGGTGAAGTGGATGAAAGAACGGTACGAATGGATTGAAGAACATTAAAGATCAGAACGTTTTTTCTACATTTGGGCCATGCGAAAAATCTACATGGCAGGAATGAGTCATAAGGTCGCGGATATTGCTGTCCGCGAGAAGTTCTATATCCCCATGGATATAAAGACCGAAGCTCTCCAGCGCAAACCTTTTGATGAACTTTTGATTCTTGCCACCTGTAACCGCACTGAATTTTACGTGGCCAGCGACAGGGAACTTGAGGAAGGCGAACTGGTCCGCTACATTTGCGGATTGGTTGGACAGAAGTTTGAAGACTTCGGACAGTTCTTCTATGTGAAGTGTGGTGACGATGTGGCCCATCATGTGATGAACGTGTGTGCGGGCCTGGATTCCGTGGCCGTGGGGGAGGACCAGATCCTTAACCAGATTAATCGTGCTTACGAAACGGCTCACCAGCTTGGGGCTACAGGCAACAGCCTGAATAAGCTTTTTCAGAGTGCCATTCACACCACCAAGCGCATCAAGACCGAAACCAATTTGAGCAAGCTTAGCTGCAACATTCCCTTTTTGGCCATGAAGCAGGTCCTTAAGACTTTTGACGATCTTGAAAACCGTTCGGTCTACATTATCGGCCTTGGCGAAATGGGTTCCCTGATGTTGAAGTATGTTCAGGAATATACGACTCACATTTTTGCCAGCAGCCGCACTTTTTCTAATGCCGAAAAGTTTGCCGACGTGTTGACTCCTGTTCCTTTTGAAAACCGCTACGATGTGGTTGGAACGTGCGATGTGGTCATTCTATGTAGCGCTTGCCATGACCCGATTATTACCAGGGATGAGTACGCTGCCGCCTTAAAGGAAAAGTCCCACTTGGTCATCGACTTGGGAAGCCCCCGTAATGGTGAAGCCTCTATTGGCGAACTTCCGGACGTTACCTATGTCTGCGTCGATGAACTGCAGAAAGTTGTGGATGAAAACCGCCGCCTCCGCGTTATCGAACTGGAGGCCGCCCAGAAAATCCTTCAGGAAGGTATCGAGGAATTTTTGCAGTGGTACCGCATGGATGATGTGGCCAAGCTTATTAATGTCCAGGCCGAAAAGATGATGCGGATGGCTTCCGAGGAATCTGAGAAATTGCTCCGCTCCTTGCCGAATTTGGAAACTGCGGAATCTGAAAAAATTCAGATGATGTTTGAACGGTTCGCCAAGAAAATCGCCAGCGAGTACCTCTATAAGGTAAAGGACAAAAATTCTCCTGAAGACGTTCAGAAGTATTTGGAATGCCTTTGCAACGTGTCATCCTGAGCGTAGCGAAGGATCTAGCAGAAGGTTTTGTAATGAAGCTAAGAATCGCGACCCGTAAGAGCGCCTTGGCGCTTGCCCAGACCACCCAGGCTGCCGATGAAATCGTTGCGGCCAACCGCAGTTTTTTCGCTGACGAAAAGGTCGGTGGGAATTGCGCCGATGGTGGGGACTGCGCGGGCCTCTCATACGAACTGGTTTCTATGACTACTGAAGGGGACCGTCGTCTGGACAAGTCCCTGGCAAGTTTTGGAGGCAAAGGCGTTTTTATCAAGGAACTTGAAGTGGCTCTTCTGGAAGGGCGCGCTGACATTGCGATTCATAGCCTGAAGGATATGCCTGCCGAAGTGCTTCCCCAGTTTAAGTTGGCTGCCGTGTTAAAACGCGAAGATCCCCGTGACGCTTTTTTGGCCCGCGGGGGTGTCGCTGGCATCCGCTTTATGGACCTGCCTGCGGGAGCCAAGGTTGGAACGGGTAGCATTCGACGTGTCGTTCAGCTGAAGGCCTTGCGCCCGGATTTGGAATACGTTCCCATTCGCGGAAACATCCAGACCCGCATTTCTAAGCTGGCCGAATTGGACGGTGTTGTCCTTGCTGCCGCCGGCTTGAACCGAATGGGTTTGGCGGATCAGGTGACTGAATATTTTAGCACCGGACAGATGCTCCCTGCCAGCGGCCAGGGCATCCTCGCCATTGAAACCCTGCGCCAACCCGAAGAGCTGTGTGTCGAAACGATCCTCTCCCGCGTAAACCACGTTCCCACCTTCTGTATTGCCGTTGCCGAAATGGCTTTCTTGAAGGCTCTGGATGCAGGATGCCAATTTCCTGTGGCAAGTTTTGCAGAATTTGAAAAAGACGCAATTGGTGATGTACGTACTTTGAAAATTCGCGGTATCTATTGGGACGAATCTTCCTCTCGTTTGCTTCGTGCTGAAACGTCCCGTGAAATCCACATGAATGAATCCAATACGCTCGAAGAATCCAAGGCTTTGGGCGTTGCCCTTGCGGAACTCATTAAAAAGCAGCTGGCTGAATAATAAAAGATTTTACGTCCTACCATAAATTCTAAATTTTAATACGGAATGAAGAATTTTGGAAAAGTTTATTTGATTGGCGCAGGCCCCGGTGATCCGGGTCTGTTTACCTTGAAGGGCAAGTCCATTTTGGAACGTGCCGATGTTGTTGTGTACGACCGTTTGGTTTCTCCGGCAATTTTGTCTTTTTGTAATGCAAGTGCCGAAATGGTGGATGTAGGCAAGATGCCTACTCATCACAAGGTTAAGCAATCCGAAATCAATAAACTGTTGGTGAAGTTTGCCCAGGAAAAGCCTGGTGCCGTAATCGCCCGCCTGAAAGGTGGTGATCCCTTTGTGTTCGGTCGTGGTGGCGAAGAGGCTTTGGAACTGATTGATGCCGGTGTGGAATTCGAAGTGGTTCCCGGTATCACAAGTGCCATTTCTGTGCCCGCCTACGCAGGCATTCCTGTAAGCCATCGTGGAATTGCTACCAGCTTCCACATTGTTACCGGCCATGAAAAGCAGGAAATGCAGACGTGTCATTCTGAGCTATACGAAACTAAGAACTTTAGTTCTCAAGTTGAGTTATGCCCTTTGGGTAGAAGCACGAAGGGCGGAGTCGAAGAATCTAGCATTTCTGGTCTCGATTTTCCCGCTCTTGCCAAGTGCCCTGGCACTCTGATTTTCTTGATGGGCATTTCCAATATGGAAATGATTTCTCGCCGTCTGATTGAATGCGGTAAGGATCCCAAGACTCCTCTGGCTTTTATCGAAAAGGGAACAACCCCCTACCAGCGTACCGTTATGTGTACCTTGGAAACCGCAGGGGAGACTATCCTTCGTGAAAACGTAACCGCTCCTGCCATTACCATTATGGGTGGCGTAGTGGAATTGGGCAAGTCTCTCGCTTGGCGAAAGAACTTGCCACTTTCGGGTAAGCGTCTGGTGATTACTCGAGCCGCAAAGCAGGCTGGGGGAATCGCTTCCCGCCTGACGGCTCTCGGAGCCGAAGTTATTGAGACGCCCATGATCGAGACTCGTGGTGTTGAACCTCGCGTAGGTTCTTTGGATGGGACTGCTGCTGATTTCGCAGACCTTTCAAACTTTGACGTCCTCGCATTCACCAGTACCAACGGCGTAGATTCCTTCTTTGAAGCCCTCTTCAAGGCGGGCCTGGACATTCGCATCCTTGCCGGCAAGAAGATTGCATCTGTCGGGAAAATTACCGAGAAGAAGTTGCTGGAACGTGGCATCCGCTGCGACTACGTTCCCGAAGACCACACCGGCGAAGGATTGGGCAAGCTGCTTGCCGCCATATGTCATCCTGAGCAAGCGCCGCGCGTCGACGGATCCCGTCTTGACGAATCTCGCATCCTCCTTCTCCAGGGAAATCTTGCCGACGATACCATCTTGAAGCTTTTGCCGAAGGCAACCCGTTGGGTGGTTTACGAAACCCTTCCTGTGGCCACCTTGCCCGACTGGAAGCGTGAAGCCGTTGCCGGTGCTGATGCCGTCGTATTCGCCAGCTCCAGTGCCGTGGAAAATTTCATGAACGCTTTGAAATTACCTCAAAGCACCGAAGGTGCGGCCTCAAACCTCAGCGCGCAGCGCCCTCATTTGGCCTTCTCCATTGGTCGCCTGACCTCTGCCACCGCCAAGAAGTACGACTTTGAAGTTGTGGAAAGCGAAGAGACTTCCATGGATTCCCTGGTCAAGAAAATCACGGAATACTACGCCGTATGAAAGTCGTTCTGATTATCGCCCATAACTGCATCCGTCCGGGAGCTTACCGCGGTTTTGAAACTGTTCTTGACCGCCTTCGTAAGGATATGCCTGGCGCTCGTATAGCAAGTACTAGCCTTGTGGATTTGGATAATGATTTGCGTGCTATCTTACGCGAGGATGTGGAATCCGTAACCTTGTTGCCTTACTTGCTTTTGAACGGTCAGCATTCCAAGGGTGATATTCCCGCCATTGTTGCCGCAGCCCAGAAGGACTTCCCGCAGATTCCCATGACGCTTTTGCCACCCCTGGGAGAATGGGATGGCTTTGCGGATATGGTGGTCAATGGTGTTCGTCGTGCGAATCGCGCCGAAGCACAAAAGGAAAATCAAGCTCATTCCAATTCCAGCCTTTTCGCTATTGAAATGAATCTGGAAGGTAAAAATGTGCTGGTGGTGGGCGGTGGCCGCATAGCCCTTCGTAAGGTAAAGACCTTGCTTCCTACAGGAGCCCGCATTACGGTGGTGGCACCCATGTTTGATCCTGAGTTCAAGACTCTAGAAGTGCCGCAGAATTCTTTTACGACTGTAACTCTGGAAGAGCGTCCTTACGATGTTCTGGATCTTCGTTCTGTTTCTATGGTATTCATCTGTACGGATCAGCCGGCAGTAAATGCACAAGTCAGTAACGATGCGCGAGCCCGCCGCATTCTGGTGAACAACGCTTGCGATTACCTGGACGGTGATTTCATTGTTCCCGCCCGAATGGACTTTGGTAAAAACATCACCGTAACCGTTTCCACCCAGGGCCGCGTTCCCAGCCTGGCAAAAAAACTGAAACAGAAAATTCAGGCAGACTGGAAAAAAGACCTAGAACAAATTGAAAAAGAAAGCTGTGAGCTATGAGTAATGAGTTTTGTGCTAAAACAAGGCGCCCTCGGCGCGATTATTAAACCTCATACCTTTAATCTTTAACCTTAAAACTTTAACCTATGATTATCCGTCCTCGTCGTCTTCGTCAGAATACTACCATCCGCAACATGATTGCGGAAACTTCCGTTAGCCCCGATTGCCTCGTTTACCCCATGTTCGTGGTAGAAGGGGAGGGCGTCAAAGAAGAAATTCCCAGCATGCCCAACCAGTTCCGCTTCAGCATCGATGAACTGCTGAAGGAAATTGAAACCTTTGGACCTTTGGGCTTGAAGTCCGTGTTGCTGTTTGGTATTCCCGACCACAAGGACGAAATGGGCTCCCAGGCTTATGATGATGATGGTATCGTTCAGCGCGCCACCCGTGCAATCAAGGCCAGATTCCCGGAAATCTACGTGATTTGCGACGTCTGCCTTTGCGAATACATGAGCCACGGCCACTGCGGAATCATCAAGGATTGCGATGTGGATAACGATCCCACCTTGGAACTTCTGGCGAAGACAGCTGTTTCTCAGATTGCTGCCGGCGCAGATATGGTGGCCCCCAGTGATATGATGGACGGTCACATTACCGCCATCCGTGAAGCTTTGGACGAAGCTGGTTTTACCAACGCTCCCATTATGGGTTACAGCGCTAAGTTCGCCAGCGCCTATTACGGCCCCTTCCGCGATGCCGCCGATTCCGCACCCCATTTCGGCAACCGCAAAACTTACCAGATGGATGTCCGCAACATCCGTGAAGCTATGCACGAAGTGGAACTGGATTTGGAAGAAGGTGCCGATATCGTTATGGTAAAGCCGGGCCTTGCTTTTTTGGATGTGCTTCGCGGTGCTGCCGAAATCAGCAACGTCCCCGTAGCCGTCTACAACGTCAGTGGAGAATACTCCATGGTGAAGGCCGCTGCAAAGATGGGCTGGATCGACGAAGATTCCATCATCCGCGAAAATATGATTGCATTCAAGCGTGCCGGCGCCGACATCATCATTACCTACCACGCCAAGGAAATTCTGGAAAAGGGACTGCTAGGGTAGAGTGCTTGTTGTCTAAAAATGACTCTACTGTTTTCGCAGGGGCGTTTTTTTTATGCAGGAAATAATAAATAAAAAATTTTTTTTGTCTGAAAAAATAAACTTACTTTTTGTAGACAAAATCATTTTTTTTTCTTACATTTACCGCGTCTTTTTTTAAAAGGAGTGAGTATGAGTGCTCAGTTTAGTAAATATGCAGTAGTTGCATCTGCTGTTATTTTGGGATTGTCTGCTTGCGGTGATGAATCTACCGTATCTGACGGAGGATCTAACGTCTCGATTCTTGACGAGAAGCTTGGTGAATGCAGCGAAAGCAACCAGGGCGCAATGGCCTATGTGACTGATTCCGCTGCCCTGTATTTCTGTGCTGATGGGGAATGGGTTCCCCTGAAGGGCCAGGATGGCGAAGACGGCAAGGATGGTAAGGACGGCAAGGATGGCAAGAATGGCGCAAGCTGTACTGCCAAGGTCGTTGATGACGGCGTCGAAGTTAGCTGCGATGGCAAAGTCGTAGGCACCATCAAGAATGGTGAAGACGGCAAGAATGGCGAAAACGGCAAGAACGGCGAAGACGGCAAGAACGGCGAAGACGGCAAGAACGGTGAAGACGGCAAGAACGGTGATAAGGGCGACAAGGGTGACAAGGGTGATAAGGGCGACAATGGCGACAACGGCACCAGCTGTACAGCCGAAATCATTAATGAAGGCATCGAAGTTAGCTGCGATGGCGAAGTCCTAGACACCCTCAGGAACGGCAAGAGCGCCTTCGAACTGGCTGAATCTGAATTGTCCTTGGAAGACTGGCTTGCCAGCCTGAAGGGTGATAAGGGTGACAAGGGCGATAAGGGCGATAAGGGTGACAAGGGCGACAAGGGCGATAAGGGCGAAGATGGCCTTTCCTGCTCTGCATCGCAGATCGAAAATAATGATGGCACGAAGACGACGACCATCACTTGCGAAACCGCCGAAGGCGAATCTGCCGAATATGTGGTGAATGACGGTAAGGATGGTGCCAGCTGCAGCATCAGTGACAAAGGCAATGGTGTCGTGAAACTTATCTGCGGTGACAATTCCGTCAATCTCAAAGAGCCCTTGTGCGGAAGCACTCCCTATGATCCGGAAGAATGGATTTGCCTTGACGACGATGAACTTCTTCAAAATACTGCCTCCAGCACAGCAACCTCCAGCGCTGCACCAGCCTACTCCAGCGCGGCCGCTCCGATAATCTCCAGCGCATCCTATTCTAGCGAAGCTGCTCCTAGCTCTAGCGCATCTGTTCCGAGCTCCAGCGCTGCACCTGCCTACTCCAGCGCGGTCGCTCCGATAATCTCCAGCGCATCCTATTCTAGCGAAGCTGCTCCTAGCTCTAGCGCATCTGTTCCGAGCTCCAGCGCTGTACCGGAAGTATTTGAATACAGCTCCAGCGCGGCCGCTCCGATAACCTCCAGCGGTGCAGCCCCCTCCTGTGAAGAGACTGTTAAGGGTACCTATGCCGATACTCGCGATGATCATGAGTACAAGACTGTGACCATCGGTGATCGGACATGGTTTGCTGAAAACATTCAATATAGTGCTTCTTCCGTCACGACAAAAGTACATACTAACGGTGTACAACTGCTTTATTACGGTGCAAATGGTGTTTGCCCTGAGGATTGGCGTTTGCCGTCGAGGGCTGATTTTGAGGATCTAATCGCTCGTGCCACATGTGGGGGAACCGGCGATCCGTCCAAAGTTTTGAGATCCACGACATGGGACGGAACTGATGAACTGGGATTCAGTGTCGTTCCCACAGGTAATTGTGGATCGAGCGATTGTTGGAATCCTGACAAGTATACGGCATTCTGGACGACTGATGCTAATTCGGTGGCAACAAGTACGTATTCCACCTTGGCTTTTGACTATGCTGATGATGACCCTAATAAAGGAAAAATGTCTTTTACTGAAACTAAGACAGCTTATGCAATATCCATCCGTTGCGTAAAGGATAAAGAATAACTGTTTAATTCTCAAAAGCCCGCTGGTTTTAGTGCCGGCGGGCTTTTTTTACTACTGGTTTCAAAAAAAACTCACCCGCAGTATATAACCGCGGGTGAGATTTTTTTCTGAAAGAAATCTGAATCTTAGGGCTTTGGGATTGCAAGCTTCCTGATCTCTTCTTCTTCCCTGAGAACGTCGCCGACAGTCTTGTAATTGGGACGAACGAAATCCATCTTGAATGCCTCCATAAAGTTGGCTCTTAACCATCCTTTCAAATATACATCCATCTGGTACAGTAAGTCAAGGGCTTCCGATTGGGGCAGTTCCCTGTGGATTCGGTCCAGTACTTTAGAGAATGTCTCCCGAGAATTGTCTGGATTCCAGATGTACTTCATGGCGCAGATGAAGGCTGCAAGGCGCGCCCCGAATCCGTTCAGAGATTCGTCAGAAACCTCCTTCACGTTCAGCAGGATGCACTTGAAGGGGAGCAGGTACCTCTGGAGTTCCTTGGGGTACGCCTGCAGCTTTTTAAGCGGGTCCCAGTTGTCCTTGCCATTGTAGAGGATGATTGCCACGGAGGGAATCCCCTTTTCCGCATTGGCCTTCAGCTGGTTTTCCATCAGATAGTAGTGGTACTTGCGGAGCTGATCCTTCTGTGTTACTGTAATCGCCGGGAACCTGCCCTCGGGTCACCTCCTGAATTCAAGGGTGACCTCGGTTTAGATTGTTGTAAAGAAGGTGCCAATCCAAACTGCGGAAAATGCAGGTTAAAGGTTGAAGCTATGTAAAAAAAATCTGCATTCGCAGATGAATACGATATATGAAAAAATCTGCACTCGCAGATAGACGGAATATATGAAACTTAGAACAAACTGTCAAGCGAGATGCTGCAGAAAAATCATGAAGTTTTTTGATGCACAACTGTAAAATCTTGGGGATGCTCAAAGTTCATAATTCCTATATTGTATCCTATGAATCATTCTGTTAGTGAAAAACTGTTTGCTGAAGCAAAGTCCCTGATGCCGGGTGGTGTCAATAGTCCTGTTCGAGCCTTTGGAAACGTGGGGGCAACTCCTCCCTTTATCGCTCGTGCCAAGGGTAGCCATATCTATGACGTTGATGGAAACGACTATGTGGACTATGTGGGTTCCTGGGGCCCCATGATGTTGGGCCACGCTCACGATGCCGTTATCAAGGCTGTTGCCGAAACGGCTCAGAATGGCCTTAGTTTTGGCGCACCCTGCGGTCTGGAATCTGAACTTGCGAAATTGGTGATGCAGTTGGTTCCCAGCATCGAGATGATTCGTATGGTGAACTCCGGTACCGAAGCTACCATGAGTGCCATCCGTGCTGCCCGTGGCTTTACCGGGCGCGATAAGATTGTCAAGTTTGAAGGTTGCTATCATGGTCACAGCGATAGCCTGCTGATCAAGGCCGGCTCCGGCATGCTGACTACGGGCAAGCCCAGCAGTAAGGGTGTTCCCGCAGACCTTGCCAAGTATACTTTGACGCTCCAGTACAATGATGTGGCTCAGGTTCGCGAAACTTTCAACGCCATCGGTGATGAAATCGCAGGCGTTATCGTGGAACCGGTGGCTGGCAACATGGGCGTTGTTCCTGCGACTCAGGAATTCCTCCAGGCTCTTTCCGAAGAAACCAAGAAGCATGGCTCCATCCTGATTTTCGATGAAGTGATGACCGGCTTCCGTGTGGGTGTTCATTGCGCCCAGGGCCTTTACGGCATTAAGCCGGATCTGACCACCTTCGGTAAGATCATTGGCGGTGGCATGCCGGTGGGTGCTTATGGCGGCCGCCTGGATGTGATGCAGCAGATTGCTCCCTTGGGCGGAATCTATCAGGCTGGCACCTTGTCCGGCAATCCGGTGGCCATGGCTGCGGGCCTTGCTACCATGGGCGAACTGAGCCGCAATCCGGAACATTACACTCGTGCGGAACGATCCACGACGAACTTGTTAAAAGGCCTCAAGGCTGCTGCCCAGGAAGCGGGTCTCCCTATGACCACAAACCAGGTGGGTTCCATGGGTTGCGTCTTCTTCACTGATGGTCCTGTAAATTGCTTCGCAGATGTTCAGAAGTCTGACTTGGAGCTTTTCCGCAAGTATTTCCTGGGAATGTTGGATGAAGGCATTTACTTGGCCCCCAGCCAGTTCGAAGCCATTTTCGTCAGCTCTGCCCACACTGATGCCGACATCGAAAAGACTATCGAAGCTGCCCGCAAGGTCCTAAAAGCACTTTAGCTTAGGTTTAAATCACTTTTTTTGAAAAAAGACTGCTCTCGCACTTGCTGCTATGGGTTTGGCAGCCATGTTTACTGCTTGCGGTGATGACTCTTCCTCTAGCGGTGGTAAGATTATATCTTGCGATATGAAGACTGAACGCGTTTTTATGGGTGAAACCCTTACTTCGCATTCCTGTGCTGAAATTTCTTCCAATGCTGTTGCTGCTGATGAGTTGGAAAAAAGCTGTGTAGGTGCACCGGATTTCGGAATTACAGCTACTAAGGGTTCTGGCTGCGCCGGTGGCGAAAAGAAGAAGTGCGATTCTCCTGACGGAAGTGGTGCTGTGTACTTCTACGACGCTGATGCCGCCGACTCCAGTTGTGATAAACTCTTGGACGGTGAAGACTAATAATTAGTCTTTCTAAATCAAGTTTCACATATAAAGGTTTCCTGATGTCAGGAAGCCTTTTTTGCTTTTAGAGTAATAAAACTAGACTTTTATTTCTATCTTTTTCCCAAAAATTTGAAAAACTCCTAGGAACTTATATGGAAAAGAAGACGAGCGTTTTTACTAACGGAATCATTTGGTTTGGTGTAGCCATCTCCGTTTCTGAAATTGAATGTGGTATCGAGATTGGGGCTTCCAATACCCCCGATGGTTTGTGGCTCCCGCTGATTCTTGGTCATGTCTTGGGCGGTATCATGCTGTACTTTGTGGGACTTATCGGTGCCAGGGTCCGCTTGAACGCCATGGAGACTACGGCTTCCACTTTTGGTAAGTACGGTTCCAAGTTTTTTGCCTCGTTGAACTTGCTGCAGCTTATTGGCTGGATTGCAGTTCTGAATGCCCAGGGTGCCATGGCTTTGGCGGGTTTGAACTTGCCGGTTTCATTCCCGTTGACTTGCATTATCTTGGCTGTGCTTATTGCGGCCTGGGTTTTTGTGGGGCTTCGCCGTACCCAGAAGATCACCACGGTGGTCATGGGCTTGCTGGCCGTTCTTTTGGTGGTGCTTACCGCGAAGTTCTTTGGCCTGGGTGGTGCCGCGGCTACGGTAGCTTCCAGTGGAGCAGCCTCTAGTCTTCCTACCTTCAATTTCTGGACGGTCTTTGAAATTTCCATTGCCATGCCTCTTTCCTGGTTGCCGGTAATTTCTGACTATACCAAGGACGTGGCTCGCCCCAGGGCGGCAACTGCGGTTTCTGCCATTGCCTATTCTGCCGCCAGCTTCTGGATGTACTTTATTGGCCTGCAGATTGCTGGTCTTGGTGTGGGGACCAACATCGCCCAGGCAATTCTTTTGGCTGGCATCGGTATCCCAGGCATTTTGATTGTCGCCCTTTCTACGGTGACGACCAACTTTTTGGCCGCCAACTCTGCAGGTGAATCGGCCAAGGCCATTGTGGGTAGGCTGAATCCCAAGGTTACGGGAGTCGTGGTTTGCGCCCTCAGTACGGTTCTTGCTATTTGGGGAATCGTGGACCACTACATTCATTTCTTGTATCTGATCGCTTCTGTATTTGCGCCCATGGCGGCTGTTCTTCTGGTTTCGTTCTTCTTTGTGAAGGAACATCTCGAAAGAAAGTGTTTCTGGATCTGGAATTTGTTTGCCTGGCTGGTGGGTTTTGCATCTTACCAGGTGGCTGTAAATACTGGCTTTGATGCTGTTGGTCCCACTTTGCTTGCGGTTGCAATTTCTGCAGCACTGACATTTGCTGCAAAAATCAAGAAGTAGTTTTTTCTATATTTTTATCGATGATGAAAAAATATTTCATTGTTATATTTTAGGAAAGAAAATTTCAAAATCTTTAGGAGAATAAATGAAAAAGTTCTTTATGATTCTTGCTTCTCTGGGTCTTGCCGCTGCAATCTCTGCTTGCGGTGATGATTCTTCTTCGTCTCCGTCTGCATCTAACGGTGGGGACAATGGTGGAAACAATGGCGGAAGCAAGTCCGGCAAGGCTTGCCTCAATACATTCAATGATGGTGAAATCCGTTGTTTTACTCACGAGTCTGTAGAGTTCCTTTGCGGTGGCTCCAGTTCAGACTTGAAGTCTTCGGTTTTGGTGGACGCCTGCCCGGAAGGCTATACCATGGAGTGCCCGAATGATGTGGGTGAAGGCGCTACCTACTTTTATCGGGAAGGCATGACGGACTGCCATAAGTTCTAATCAGACATTGTTTGTAATTGATAACCAAGTTATTAACTGATATGGAAATGGAAATCCAAACTGAGGATTTCCATTTTTTATATTTAGCCTTAGTAAAAAGAGGATAATCATGATCGTTTCTTGGATGACCACCAATAAGTGTAACTTGACCTGTAAGCATTGCTACCAGAACGCTGGTGGTACCAGGGATCGAGAACTGACAACGGCCGAAGGCCACAAGCTCATTGATGAAATCACCAAGGCCGGTTTCAAGATCATGATTTTCAGCGGTGGCGAACCCATGACCCGCCCGGACATTTTGGAATTGGTGGAACATGCTTCCAGGAATGGTCTCCGTCCGGTGTTCGGTACTAACGGTACCATGATTACCGCCGAATTGGCCCAGGGACTTAAGAAGGCCGGAGCCATGGCCATGGGCATTAGCATTGACAGTATCGATCCCAAGCGTCATAATGATTTCCGTGGCTTGGACAACGCTTTTGAACTGACCATGGCTGGTATCGAAAACTGCAAGGCCGCAGGTCTCCCGTTCCAGATTCATACCACCATTATGGATTGGAACCAGGGCGAAATCCTGGAAATTATGGATTGGGTCAAGAGCATCGGTGCTGTAAACCATCAGATTTTCTTTTTAGTGCCGGTGGGACGTGGCAAGGAAATTGCGGATCATGCACTTCATGTAGCGGAGTACGAAAAGTTGCTCCGCAGCATTATGGAAAAGAGCCGCACTCTGGGTATTCCTGTAAAGCCTACTTGCGCTCCGCAGTTCCTGCGTATTGCTGACCAGTTGGGCATCAAGACTCGCTACACCCGCGGTTGCCTTGCCGGGCTGGATTATTGCATTGTAAATCCGGTGGGCCTCGTTCGCCCTTGTGCTTACATGCTTGAAGACGCAGGCGATGTTCACGATACGCCCTTTGACGAAATCTGGGCCAATGCGGAAGTTTTCAAGAAACTGCGTACCAAGGCTTACGAAGGGGCTTGCGGCAAGTGCAAGTTCAATGACCGTTGCGGAGGCTGTCGCGCCCGTGCCGCCTACTATCACGATGGCGACTATATGCAGGAAGATAACAACTGCGCCTATGGAAGAGGCTTGAAGTAGACTGAAATATTCGGGATCACGTTTGGGTATAAGATGAGGTGTTTATGTCAGACGTAAAAGAAAGTGAAATTTCGGAACTTCGTGAAAAGGATCGTGAGCACGATGCTCGCCTTGATTCCCTGAGCTCACAGAATCAGAGTCAGGAATTCAAGTTGAAGTCTCAGGTGGCCAAGGATCGCGAACATGATTTCCGCCTTGATTCCATTACCAACAAGAATGATGCACAGGATCAGGAACTCCATCGTCAGGCCATCAAGGACGAAGAACACGATAATCGTTTCGAGGGGCTTGAATCCCGTTGTGCCGCCCTGGAAAAGCAGGTGAGGTTCTTGATCAAGTTGCTTCCCGAAAATATTCGACCCGATGCAGAGCTGCCTAAGGAGCCGAAGTCTCCGATTTCAATTGTCTCTTTATCGTTAGCTGTTCTTGCCCTGATTATCTCCATTATTTCTTTGTTTGTATAATCCCCTTTTGGTTTGTTTATGACCGATTCCCTAGAAAACCAGAATGCTGAAGACGAACGCTTTATGCGTATGGCCTTGCGTGAGGCCGAAAAGGCTTTTGATGAACGTGAAATTCCCATTGGCTGCGTTATCGTAAAGGACGGTGTGGTCATAGGGAAGGGGCATAATCAGATCGAGATGCTGAAGGATGCCACGGCCCATGCCGAAATTCTGACTATCGGTACGGCGGCCAATGCGCTGGATAACTGGCGTTTGGATGGTTGCACTCTCTATGTGACTTTGGAACCGTGTCCCATGTGTGCCGGCGCCATTTTGAACAGCCGTGTCGGTCGCGTTGTGTATGGTTCCCCGGATACCCGTTTCGGTGGCTGCGGCACGACCATTGACGTGATTGCCAATAATGCCCTGAAAAGGGTGGTTCCCGTGACAGGCGGAGTTCTGGCAGGGGAATGTTTGGGGCTGTTAAAGCTGTTCTTTCAGCGGATGCGCCTTGAAAAGGGGGACTCTGGCGCCAAACCGCCTGTGTCGTAATTTGAAAAAATTAAATTTTACTTATGAATTTCTTTAAGCTTTTCGCCAGCTCTGCTGCGCTCATGTTTTTGTGTTCCTGTGACGGTAACGAATTTACTTTGGCTTTTAATACCCAGAACGTTCCGCCCCAGACTTATTACCTGGAATCTTCCCTGAATGCCATTTTGCCGATGGATACGGTGACTGGCACTCCCGAGGCCATGAATACACATCTGGTGGTCAAGGCTACCAATACTTTGGTGACCGCCTATGATGATGGGGCTGCCAAGTTCCAGATGAAGATTGATTCTGTGGACTACAAGTCCGACAAGCGTTCTGTGGATGAATTCCGCAGCATGGAACGTTATATGTCCACGGAACATTTCCAGTTCAAGATGGCCAAGGACGGCATTGTCAGCAATGCGGTCATCGAAGATTCCGTGATGCTCGGAACCGAAGCCCTGGATTTGATCCGCCTGTTCCTGAAGGTGCAGCCGTTGCTGCCGGGTAAGCCCGTTGCCGTTGGCGAAACCTGGGAACGTCCCATGGATATTCCGGGCAACAACAAGGCCAATACGGTGGTGTACAAGGCATTTACCCTGCAGGACCAGTATGTTCACGACGGCGTGCAGATGGCAAAGATCGGCATGAACCTGAAGTACAAGGAAGTGGCCGACTCTACTGCCGACGTTCGTATGTCCAGCAAGGGCTTTATTGTGGGTTCCGGAACGATTCTGTTTGATATGACCCACGGGGCCATTTCTTCTGTGAACCTGGAACTGACTGGCGACCTGGCAGTAAGCGACCTGGTGGCCGAAAGTGTTATTCCCGAAATGCACGTGATCCAGAAGATCAAGTTGAGGAGTGAATTTTGATTTTGATTCCTAAGCGAGTTGCGGGGGTTATTGCAGCTGCGCTGACTGCTCTTTCTGTGTGCGGTCTTGCCGTGGCTGGTGAGATGCCTTTCCCGCAGATCGAGAACGGCAAGGTTACTCTTGTGGAGGCTGACAGCCCTTACCTTCTGGAACAGGGGGTGGTGTTCTCTGCTAATGATACCTTGATGGTGGAACCGGGTGTTACCGTTTTGATGGGTGAATACGCCAAGCTGATGCTTCGCGGTTCCGTAAAGATTTCCGGTACCGACGAGAAGCCTGTGGTGTTCCGCAGTGCCGACTCTAGCGAAAGCTGGAACGGTCTACATTTTGTTTCTTCTAGCCGTCCTTTCGAAGTGAAGAACCTGGTGGTGGAGAATGCCTTCCGCAATACGGTGTTCCGCTCCAAGGGTATTTTCGAAAGTGTGCAGTTCATTAACAACTACTATGGCCTGTGGATCGACGACGTGCCCGAGGTTTTCCTGGCCCGTTGCGAATTCACCCGCAACCGTTTTGCCCTTTCTGTGCGTGCTGGTCAGGTGATGTCTGCCGAAACCAAGATTTCCAACAATGTTTACGGCCTCTATCTTGAAGCCGGTGGAAAGTTTGACGGTGATAAGAGCTTGATCAATAACAATCTTGAAGCCGATGTCCGCAGCGAAGTGGAAGAAATGGCTGGCAAGGGCAAGCGCGTGAATCGCAGTATTTGGCATCGTATCGAAACGGCTTTCTAGGGAGCATCTGGCGTAGTGCAGGAAAATTTCCGCAGATCAATTCGAAAGATGACGGGCAACAGTGTCCGTCTGACGGTGCGCCCTAACCGTTCCTCCATGGTGGCAACGCTGTCGCAGTCCATGATGGTCACTTGGTCCATCGTGCTGTACGAACATCTTGATGCCATGCTGAACGACCCGTCTGTGAACGTAGGAACGTCGGAATTGATTTCGTATAGCGAAACCGCTTATAAGTTGGCCGATGCCAGCTTCCCTCAGATTATCGCTGATGCAAATAAGCTTTACGATGAATTCCGCACCAAGTGGATGCAGCGTTTTTCTACTGATGAAGTGATGCGACTCCTTTTGGAAGGAGGTGACTTTTTGCATCATGACGAAGAAAAGGGTTGGTATCTGACGGTCAAGAACAGCAAACAGGATATTAATGCCTTCTATTCGGCAACCATCCATTTGCTGGTGAGCGATGCGGAACCTCTGTTTGTGCGTATGCATGGCCGCGTGATGCAACTGCAGGAAAAGTTGTGCAAGTACTGGCATAGCGAATCCGCCGTAGACGCCATGTCCAAGTTGCTGCCCAGTCTAGAAGCTTCCTTGCGCGATAAGGAAAACTCCATGGTGGTTTCGTTGCGCAGTTCCTTGAACGCCCTGGCCAAGAAGCGTTTTGCTGCGGCCTTTGCTACCAAGGGTAATACTCATTACTACAGTTCTGCCGCTTCCTGTGCCCGTAATGTAGGTCGTTACTGGAATCCCCATTACGCATACGAAAATGGCTTCCTGGCCTTTACCGATGATTTTTGTGATTATGCCCGCGGACTTACCATTCAGGTAATCGAGTGGTACCAGAGCAAGTGGGCTATGTTCCTTCGCGGATTCAACCGCGGTCAGATGAATTTGTTTGAAACCCAGGCCTCTTTTAAGGCTTAATGAAATGCAGGTAAAAAATGAAGAGTGCATTTAGTTCCATCTTATTACTCACCATTGTGGGCCTTGTCGTTTTGGTGGCAGGCGCATTGTACTTTGGCGCTCCGCTGTTTGGCTGGGTGATCATGGGCGCAATCTTTGTCGTGTTCGTGATGGAACAGCTTCTGGCTCTTAAGAAGTTGAACTTGATCGAAGCTGAAAACCTGGTGCTAGACGAATGCGAAAGCCGCGGTTCTTACAGTGTGTCTGGCGAAGGTGTTGTGGCTAACCGCATTCAGCTGGCCAACCGCCTGATGGCAAAAAGGATTCGTCTGGATTCTCCCATCGCTTTCGAAGTGCTCAACAGCAATGTGGGCATTAACGTTCCCCGTAGCGCTGGCGGTACCGTTATTCTGCTGGGCCTTATGGGAACCTTCTTCGGTTTGATGTATTCCGTGGCCACAGCCGGTGGTGCCATCGACAATTCTACCACCCAGGGAACTTTGGATACTATCCAGCTTTTGTTCCAGGGTATGAAGGGTATTTTCGGTACTAGCCTTTGTGGTTTGTTTGCCGCCTTGATTTTGAATACTAGCCGCTCCCTGTTGCTCAATGCCCGCGATTCCTTTATGGCCCGCCTGGATACCATGACTTTGAATCTTCAGGGCGAAACCGGTGACGAACTGGAACAGAACAAGAATGAACTGGAACGTCTGTTTGACGCTGTGGAAAAGAATCTGGCCAAGGTGACTTCTGCTGTGCAGGATGGCCTGGGGGGTATTGTGGCTAAGGTGGGCGAGGAACTGACCGCCGCCACCACCATGATGAACCAGAATGTTTCTGATTCCGTGGCCAAGGTTTCTGCTAACGTGAATGCCTCTGTAGAAAAGGTTTCTGCAGAAATGTCTGCTTCCGTGAAGACTTTGAATGAATCTCTGGCTTCTGCCATGAGCGGCATGAACGAATCCGTCAAGGATCTGGGTAGCTCTGTTAGCGCTTCTATTTCTACTGCATTTGCTCCCATGGAAAACAGCGTGAAGGCTCTGTCTGCTTCTGTGGAATCTATTCCGTCTAAGCTTGAAGATCAGCTGAACGGCCTTTCTTCTGCACTGGATTCTGGTCTTGGCGATATTGCCAGCGGCGTGAAGGCTGGCCTTAACAGTGTGGCTGACGATGTGAAGTCTGCCCTGAGCGATGTTTCTGGCAGCGTTTATGATGGCCTTTATAAGGTTAGCGAATCTGCCCAGAGTTCTCTGGCCGATACTTCCAACAGCATTGCAGATTCCATTTCTGAACAGGTCAAGCAGTCCAACGAACAGTGGAATGAATTCATGCAGCGCCTGGAAGAACGTACCAATGCCAATGTGGATGCCCAGCGCGATGGTCTTGAAACTCTCAAGAACGTTGCCCTTCAGGTGGCCGAAAAGGCTCAGGCCGGTTCTGCAGAACTTTCCGCTTCTGTTTCCGAAAAGCTGGCTGGCCTCTCCAGCGATATCCTGGGCGCCTTCCAGAAACTTTCCGAAACTTCTGCAACTCTGCTCGAAGCCCAGAAGGCTCTTACCGTCAGCATCGACGAACGCGTTGTCAAGGAAAAGGAAGCAACCGACGCTCTTGGCGGCAACATCGTAGAAACGGCAGAACTCATGCGAGTCAACCAGTCTGAACTGAGCGCCAACCTTGAAATGCTCCGCGCTGGTCTTGAAACCATTCTTGAAAAGCTCAGCGGCGATACTGCAGAACGCGACGAAGAAGAAAACTTCATCGAACATCTGAATCAGTCTCTGGAAGCCTTTCACGAACGTGCCAGCGAAGTGCTTATGGAAAATGCGGTCAAAACTCAGGAAATCCTGTTGGAAGTTCTGGAACAGACTCAGCGTCCGGGCTCTTACTCTGTTGCATCCGCCTCTTCCGAAGAGAACAAGGTCGAGGAATAATCTATGCGTTTCAAGCGAGACGAAAACAGCAATCCCTGGATGGCCTACACGGACTTGGGCGTTGCCCTGGTGTCGTTGTTCATCTTGGCTTTTGTGGCCATGGCGACCCTCAAGGAACAGAAGGCCGAAGACCTTACCCGTACCGAAGAGGAAGTGCTGAGCTGTCAGGAAGAAATGCGCAAGATTGCCGCTGAACGTAACGCCCTTCTTTCCAAGAGTTTGCAGACCTCTATCGAGGCTGGCCTTATTGCCCTGGAAGGGGGTAAGATCCAGATTCAGGCATCCTTCCTTTTTCCGGTGAATGGTGCCGACCTGACCAACGAAGGTGTGGGCGTGATTAAGGGAATCAGCAAGGGCCTTCTTGACGCACTGGATTCTACGGATGTAATCATGGTTAGCGGTTTTACTGATGACATTCCCATCAAATCCAATACTTATACCAACTGGAATCTTTCTACGGAACGTGCAGTGAATGTGGTGAAGACCTTGATTGCCCAGGGATTCCCCCCGGATCGTCTTTTTGCCGCAGGCTTTGGCGAACACCAGCCCAAGTATCCTAACGATACCGAAGAACATCGCCGACTGAACCGCCGCGTAGAAATTGGCGTGACCCCGCTCCAGATGATGGATAAGAAGCAGTAAGGCTTGATACTGAAGGATTTTTATGCAGGACCGTTTGGAATCTTTACGACAGAGTGTAGATGCTATCCGCAAGACCGGAAAGCTGCCCCATTGGCGTATGGTTTATGCCGACAACCTGCTGAATCGTGCCGGTGAGTATATCGCCGTTGACCGTCTGCCCGAAGCAGGCATGGTGGCCGAAAAGCTGGACCGCTGGATTGCGACCCATACGCCCAAGGTGGAGACCGACAACCGATTTGCCGAAAGCCCCTTGCTCATCTGGAATGAATCTCTGCTGTCCCAGATTTCCGAAAGAATCAAGCAGACTCTTTCTACTAAGCGCCAGTTGATTCCCGCAACGGAACGTGACGCCACCTTGCGCCGCCTGACTCAGGTTGAAGCCTGGATCAAGGCTGGTGAATTCCTGCTGGCTCACGATGAACTGCTGGCCCTCCGTGCCGCCCTGATTTCCCGTTTGCGCCGAAGCTATCGTGCCCGCATCGTGGCCAAGTCCGCCTATCAGGGGAATGTTTCCATTCCTACGGGCAGCCTGGTTGGTCCTTACAATGCCCGTCATACTTTGGAAGAAACCTTCCATGTGGTGGGCGAACGCGACCCCATCTGGGTAGAAGACTTCCTGGAAATCTATAACGACTTGTTCCGTATTGTGGAGCGCCTGGTTCCGCAGGATAAGAAGTAGTTTTATTGAAAAATGGGCTTTTACAGTCCATTTTTTTTCTAGAAAGTATATTCCATTTTTGCCGAAAATATGAACGCCAATGTGGATGGCAGCTATTGCTATAAGGATGACGAAAAGAACTGCAAGAAGTATGGCCGTCTTTACACCTATGAAGCGGCTAGCAACGTTTGCCCCGAAGGCTGGGAACTTCCGTCTATGGCGACTGTGTACCTTTTGTGGGATAAGTCAGACGCGGGATTCGAAACTTCCAATGCATACTATTTAAAATCTACGACTGATTGGAAGGATGATAATAACGGTGATGATCTCTTTGGGTTTAACGCTTATCCTGCAGGAGGTTACGAATCGGGTGACTTTATTGACTTGAGTACAAGTGCCTACTTCTGGATGCAACCTAACGGAAATCTCAAGGAAGTGATCTGGTTCCGTTATACCAGCGATACATTTGAAACAGTTTCCCGTGAAGAGAAGAACGCTTACTCTGTACGTTGCGTAAAGTCTATGAATCTTTAAAGAGAAAAAGCAAACTATAAAAAAGAAACCGCAACCAGATTGGCTGCGGTTTTTCAATTGTACTAGGGAACGTTTTCGTTCGCGTGTCGTTCTGAACCCCGTAAGGGGTGTAGAATCTAGCATTAATCCTTGCGGAACTTTTGGCACCGATTCGCAGTGCAGAAGTTGGCGGCTCGGTAATAAAGAAGCACTAGCGCTTCTTTGCTACGCTTGCCTTAAACCTTCTTAAACTTTTTAAGCAGAGCTTCGGCCTTTGCGAACTGCTGCTTCACGGACTTGGGACCGGTACCGCCTTCGATGTTACGGCGGCTGACGCTGTATTCGAAGGTGAGGGTCTTCTTCATCTTCTGCACGTCGGGAACGCCGGCGGCTGCCCAGGATTCGTCGGACAGTTCGGTGAATTCCTTACCCTGGCGGGCGGCTTCGCCAACCAGGCTACCGACCACGTGATGTGCGTCGCGGAAGGGAACGCCAGCTTCCACCAGCAAGTCTGCCAGGTCGGTTGCCAGCAGGGCCGGCAGCATCTTGGCTTCCATCTTGTCAAAGTTGAAACGTGCAGATTCCAGAGCTTCCTTCATGACGCGGAGGATGACCTTCACGTTGTGAACGCTGTCAAATACCGGTTCCTTGTCTTCCTGCAGGTCGCGGCTGTAGGAGAGGGGAGCGCCCTTCACCAAGGTGTACATGGCGCTGAAGTTACCCAGCATACGGCCAGACTTACCGCGGATCAGTTCCATGGAGTCGGGGTTCTTCTTCTGGGGCATCATGGAGGAACCGCTGCTGAATGCATCGTGCAAGGTGAGGAAGCCGAATTCGCTGGTGCTCCAGTTCACGAAATCTTCGGCGTAACGGCTCATGGTGTTTGCGATGATGGCGAGGTCGGCGTTGAATTCCAGCATCATGTCGCGATGGCTTACGGCGTCGATGGAGTTGGGGCTCACATCCCTGAAACCAAGTTCCTTTGCAACCAATGCGCGCTGGTAGGGGAATGCTGAACCTGCCATGGCGCCGCTACCCAGGGGCAGCTGGGAGTGCAGTTCCAGGAAGTTGTCCAAGCGCTTCACGTCGCGGGAAACGGCAAAGAACATGCTCATCAGATAATGGCTGAAGTAGATGGGCTGTGCCTGCTGCAGATGGGTGTAGCCCGGCATCAGCTTGCCGAAGTACTTCTTGGAAAGGTCCAGAACGACGTCCATCAGTTCCACTTCCAAAGCGCGAATTTCTGCGGCGCGGTGACGCATGTAAAGCTTGAAGTCGGTGCAGACCTGGTCATTGCGGCTACGGCCGGTGTGGATCTTCTTGCCCAGAGCGCCGATACGTTCGGTGAGAACGCGTTCCACTGCCATGTGAATGTCTTCGTCGGAAGGCTGCCACAGGTTCTTGCCTGCATGATAGTCATCGAGAATGGTCTTGAGACCGTCGCAAATTTTCTTGTATTCAGCCTTGGTCAAAACGCCGGATTCTACCAGACCCTTGCCGTGACCGATGCTGCCTTCGATATCTTCTTCAATCAGTTCGGAGTCGAAGTGGAGGCTGAAGGAGAGGTCAACCATGGACTGTGCCATGCCGCTAGCGAAACGGCCGGTCCACATGTTGGTCTGGGTGCCGGACTTGCCAGAGGTTTTCTTTTCAGCCTTGGGGGCCTTAACGGTCTTTGTATTCATTGACATATAACGTCTCTCTTTGAATTATTCTTCGTCTAAAAAGTCGCTGTCGTCTTCTGCGTCAACAGGCTCTATGTTTGCGATGTTACTTTTTGCGGTTTGTTCCATGCAGAAAGCTAAGCTAACGGAATTTTTGGGATCCAGCATACATACGGACTTGATTTCAATGTCCTTGTTGTACTTAATCTTGGCTACAACCGTGCCGTTGATGGAAAACTTGAAATTTCCGTGTTTCATTCCCTTCTTGCAGGTTCCGATGGCATCTACGGTTTGACCAAAATCATCCACAAAATGCCACTGGGCATTTCGCATGTGGAGGCCCGAGCAGTTAAAAGGAGTGTTCATCTGTTCTGAAGTTTGGAACTTTTGGAATTTACCGCCACCACATGAGGTGAGCATGAGAACTGACGTTCCCAAAACAAGAAATGCGACTGTTTTTTTCATAATACCAAAGTTAGACATTTGAAAGTTCCTGTTCAAGCGCCATCTTCATTTTTTCGGTGAGTTTAATGGCACTCTTCGTCATAGGTACACCTTTGTATGGTGCCACAGATATCTGGGGTAGAACTTTAAGGTTGTACTGGTAGCGTTCCGTGGGGTGGTACTGCAAAAGTTTATCACACTTCCGGAGTCCAATCTTTTCGTTTCCGCCGAAAAATATGGGTACGACATCGTTTTCGGAGAATAGGGCGAAACGTGCGGCTCCCTTCTTGAATTCCCAGGGTTGACCTGGCCTAGAACGGGTTCCTTCGGGGAAGATGATCAGGTTATTGCCTTCCTCCATGGATTGCCTAGCCCGTTCCATCTGTTCGTCAAAAGGAATTGTGTTTGGAATGTAAAGGTTGCGTACGATCAAGGAGATGAACTTGTTTTCGATGAGTGAACCCTTGACAATACAGTCTGCGTTGGGTATCAGCGAAAATAATATGACCACATCCAGTAGGGATGGGTGGTTGGCGATAACCACCTTGGACTTGATATTCGAAAGTTGTTCCTTGTTTTCGACGTTTACGCTGATGCACCGAATGGTCTTCATGACGTTTACGAAAACTTTGAAATACCAATGGTTGAAACGTCGGGCAATGGCCTTAAACTTTTTTTCGGAGAATCCGGCCAAGACATGCATAATGGGGAAAAGCCCAAGGGCCAATCCTAGACTGCATAAACCAAAAAATGCAAAACTGAAAAGTTTTACTGCAATTCGGTAGATGTAGATAATCTTCTGCATAGAGTCTAGAATACGGGTTGCTTCTGCATTTCTAGGGCGCTCAGGAAAGCGATGGCCTGTTCTGCCGCGGTGTCAAAATTCCCCTGAAGCATCTTGAGGTACTCCAACTGAGAATTCAGGTTGATTCCCTTGTAGGCCTTGTCGGCCTTAGCCTCGTCGGTGGTGAGTCGGAGGGCGAGACCGCAAACGGCATTGGGGTAGGGGACTCCTGCCACGGGTGCGTAAGTTTCGGGAATTAGTTCGTCTGCAAAGATGAAGGTTCGTTCCGTAGCGTCGTCGCAATTTTGCAAGGCGGCGAGGCAATCCGTGAGGCCCGAGGTAAAGGATTCCTTTCCCGAGAAGACGGCTGAGTAGCCTGCGGTGTTGTTTTCGAGAATGGTTGCGTTTGCGACAGAGGCGTTAAATACCGAAAGGCTAAAATGGGCCGGAGAAACCGCGCCCGTATCAATTAGCGCCTGGGATATTTTGAGCTGCTGGGTGATTTCGCCAAACTGAGAGGCGAACGTCACCTTGCAAGGAGGCAACTTGTTGCCTTCGCTATCCTTGGATACCATATCGCTTACGAGAACGACCATGCGGGAAACATAGGTCAGGCGACGGCGGGTAAGCATCGGGACGAAAGATACGTCAGGCTTGGGTTGGGCGTCGTTGGGAATGAAACTTGCCAGTCGCTGGATATAAACGTTCTTTGTCATAAGATTCCTTACAAAAAGAGCGTCTTACTTGATACGGAAACGAAGAAGGGAATAAGCATTGGGGCCCACATTGTGGTGAGCTTCCTTCAGCTCGAAACCTGCTACTTCGATTGCCTTTTTCAGTTCTTCGTAACGGTACATTTTGCTGTTGCCGTTGGCGATGCAGGTGAAGTACAGTGATGTCGCCTGAAGGGAATATGCTGCTGCTTCGAATCGCTGCTTGTCCCAAAGGGGTTCCAGAACGTAGACGTCTGTATCGGGGGCTGCAGCCTTACGGATCTTTGTCAAAATCTTGGTGATTTCTTCCAGAGAGAAACAGTCCAGGAATTGGCTCATCCATACCGCATTGGCTCCGGTGGGGAAAGCGGTGGTTTCGTCCAGCACATTGCAGGGGAGCGTATTGATGCGTTCGGCAAAACCCGCTGCGGCAGCATTCTTTTCGGCAACGGCGGTCTGGCCCGGAAGATCGATAATGGAAACTTTTACGTCTGCGTTGTATTTGCAGCAGGAAATGGCCCACTTGGCAGTATTGCCTCCGATGTCAAAGAGACGTCCAACGGGCTTCTCGAAAACGATGGGCAGGGCTTCGGGGAAGGCCAAATCAGAGTAGAAATGGTCAAAGCCGAACCAGCTCTTCTTTTCTTGTTCGGTCAGCTGGGAAAGACCTTCGTAAACAGTTTTCCACGGTCCCAGGTGGGGAAGTCCTGCGGGCTTGCCTTTCAGGATGGATTCTTCCAGATTTTCGGCACCGCGGTAGCAGATGTCCTGGGAAAAGTCCATGTTTACCTGGGTCATTTCATCTTTCATGAGGAAAAAGCCGATCTTGCCTAGGGTAAGGCGCAGGTCATCGTCATCAGAATCCTTGTGGACCTTGATAGCTCCCATGCCAAGTCCCATTTCTACCAGTACGCCGATTCCATAGAGAGAAATGTTCAACTTCTGGGATAGTTCGGAAATCTTGATTCCCTTTTTGCGGGCGTTGCTAATTTCATCCAGGATTCCCAGGTTGCGCAGGGCGCGGGCGGCCTGGAAACTAAGGGGGGCAAACGCAATCTTCTGAGCTTCGAACTTGGCGTTTACAGCGTCAATATTGTCGTTAATATAAAAGTCAAACATGTTCCACTCTCCGAAACCTTTTTAGAGGGGTGTAAAGCAGTTTCAAATATAATTTTTTCTATATTGCCTAATCGTATTTTTGTAACTCTTGACTCGGTTGTCATGTATATAAACATTTGGAGGTCTCATGTCTGATCTGAACACCCGCATTAAGGAAGTGCTGATCGAATCACTGGAACTGGAAGATATCACTCCGGCCGACATTGTTGATGCGGCTCCCATTTTTGGTAAAAACGAAAAGGGTGAAGGTCTCGGTCTTGATTCCATCGACGCTCTGGAATTGGGTATTGCCATCAAGGAAAATTTTGGCGTGACCTTCACTGTGGCTAACGAAGAAACCAAGAAGCATTTCGCCTCTGTGGATGCTCTTGCCGCATACATTTCCAAGCACACTGACGCATAAGGGCTTAAAGGTACACAAATGGAAAAACAGGAAATTTTTGATAAAATCAAGACCGCCCTCATCGAAGAATTCGAAATGGATGAGGCCAAGCTTACGCCCGAGGCTCGTCTTTACGAAGACCTGGAACTGGATAGCATCGATGCTGTGGACCTGATTGTGAAGTTGAAGTCCTTCCTTCCTCGCAATATCGATCCGGAAGTGTTCAAGACCGTGCGTACCCTTCAGGATGTGGTGGATGCCATCTACAACCTGATCCAGACTGCGGAATCCAAGTAATGAAATCTATAGCGGGAAAGGTCTTCTTTACCGCAATCTCTGTTCTGTACCCAGTACTCGTCTTTTGCGGGATGGAGTTCTGGGGACTTTCTCCTAGGCGCTTGAGCATTTTGCTCTTGGCGCTTGCCTTTTATCAGTTCCTCAATTTTACCCGCAACCGTGGGGCAGGGGAACTCGGCCGCGCGAATTCCATAAAGGCAGCGGTTCTCGTTGTGCTGATCCTAGTCTGTGGGGTCGTCTCCTTTTTTGCAGACAACATTTTGTTCCTGAAGTTCTACCCCGTGTTGGTGAACTTGAGCTTGCTCGCCTTTTTTGGCTTTACCCTATGGAAAAAGCCTAGTTTCGTATTCCGCATGGCCAACCTGGGCGATAAGACTATCAAGACTTCGCCAAGCAGGAATTATGTGGAACGGTACTGCGACAGGGTGACTTTTGCCTGGTGCATCTTCTTTGTGGCGAACGCCTGTGTGTCTGCAACCACCGTGTTCGTTGGTTCTGACCGTTTGTGGTCCTTGTACAACGGGCTTTTTTCCTACATTTTAATCGGTGTATTTTTTGCCGTTGAATTTTTGATCCGAAAGATTATGCAGAGTAAATTGCAATCCTATGTTCCTGTTTGCGACTTGGAATTGAATTCCCGCCCCGAAGGGGCTGTTGTCAGTTTTGATGGTGAAAGCGTAAAGACATGGTCTGACTTTACAAGTGACGTTTCCAAGGTTCGTTCCTTCTTGGAATCCCGGGATAATTGCCCCTGGATTTTGCATTGCGAAGACTCCTATTTCTTTGTGGTGGCCCTGCTTGCCATGTTGCAGAGTGGCCGTAAGGCTCTCGTGACTGCCAATCGCCAGGATGCCTTCATCAAGGAAATCAAGAAGCCTGAATATGGATTTATTACCGACGAACCGTTTGGTACGGCGGCCGATGGGGCTTCCCTGATTCAGGATATCCTGGAGGGCGAAACTTCCGATACCGCAAACCTGAAATTTGGGAAGTTTGATAAGTCCAAGGCCGAAATGGTCATGTACACTTCAGGCACCACTGGCGAACCTAAGGCCGTATTCAAGCTGTTCCTGCAATTTGAGAACGAACTGTTTGAACTGGTGAAGGTCTTTGGTAATGACTGGGTAGACCACAAGGTCTATAGTACGGTCAACCATCATCATATTTATGGTTTGCTGTTCTCGGTACTTTTGCCTATCGCTACAGGACTGCCTTTCCGTAGACGCCGAATCGACTTCCCTCAGGAACTTGCCGGCCTCGTAAATGAAAAGGCTGTCATTGCATCAAGCCCTGCATACTTGAAACGCCTGGCCGCCGATAGCGACAAGCCTTTCGATTTTAAGTGCGCTCCCATCATTTATTCTTCCGGTGGTCCCTTGCCTAAGGAAGTTGCCGAAAGGGCTTGCGAACTGACTGGCTACTGGACCATGGAAATCTATGGCAGTACAGAAACAGGTGGCATTGCCTATCGACAGTCTAAGAATGGCCCTGTGTGGACACCCTTTGAAGTCTGCAAGATGAGTCTGGGCGAAAATGATTGTCTGAACGTCAAGTCCAGCTACATCCTGGAACCGGATGGTTTTACCACAGGCGATCTGGTAGATATTTACGATGACGGTCGATTCCTCTTGAAGGGACGTTCCGATTCTATCGTAAAGATTGAAGAAAAGCGAATCTCCCTGCCCGAAGTCGAAAACCGCTTGAAGCAGACGGGGCTGGTGCAGGATGTGCGTGTGGTTCCCATGGTGGGCAAGCGTCAGTACTTGGCTGCAGCCATTGTGCTGAATGCCGAAGGCCGTGAAAAGTTTGCGGGCTCCACCAAACTTCAGATGAATAATTTCTTCCACGATTACCTGGTCAAGTTCATCGAAAATACGGTGTCTCCCAAGAAGTGGCGCTATCTAGAAGAATTGCCTCAGAATACCGAAGGCAAGATCCGCATGCGTGATGTGCAAGCGCTCTTTGGTTTAGCTGAAAGTCCCAATTTCAGAATTTTGAAATTCCGTCGGGAGACGGGCGTGCTGACCGCCAAGCTGATTTTCCCTGCGACAAGTGATTATTACGACGGACATTTCCCGGAGTTCAAGTTGCTTCCCGCCGTGGTGCAGGTTGACATGGTTCTTAAGTTGGCCCGTAATTTCCTGGATGTTCCCAAGGAACTTTCAAAGATTCATCGAACGAAATTTGCAAATCCCATTTTCCCGGATACGCCGGTGAATGTGAAAATTTCCTATGATGAGGAAGCAGGAAAGGTTTCCTTTAACTATACCGATGAATTGGGCGAAAAGACCTTGTCAAATGGCTCCTTCACTATGAATGTAGGTGGCTTGAATGGCTAGTTTGACTGATATTAAGATTTGTGCGGTCGTTCCAGTATACCGTCATGAGGCGGCGTCCCGTCATGTGGTGGATGTGCTGGCTTCTTATGGCATACCGGTTGTTCTTGTGGACGATGGTAATGCGCCCGAAGGGCATCAGATTCTGGAACAGATTGCTAGTGAAGTTCCCAATACCATTCTTGTGACCCACGCCGTAAATGGTGGCAAGGGCAAGGCTGTCTGTTCTGGCCTTGAAGCGGCTGTAAAGGCTGGCTTTACCCACGCGTTGCAGGTGGATGCGGATGGTCAGCATGACATGGGCAAGATTCCCTTCTTTGTGAAGGCCGCGCAAAAGCATCCTGACGATCTGATTGGCGGCTTCCCCCAGTATGACGAAACCGTTCCCAAGGCTCGCGAGCAGGGGCGCAAGATTACCAACTTCTGGGTGTCCATTGAAACCATGTCCAGGGAAATTCCTGATTCCATGTGCGGTTTCAGAGTTTATCCGCTGGCTAGTGTCTGGCCCGTAGCAAAGAAAATTCGCAATTACCGAATGGGCTTCGATATTGAGATTCTAGTGAAACTTTCCTGGAATGGCCTTAAGATGCGCTTCTATCCCATCAAGGTTAGCTATCCCGAAGACGGTGTTTCCAACTTCCGTGTTTTTCACGACAATGTCGCCATATCTGCAACGCACACTAAGCTGTGCTGCGGCATGTTCCTTCGCAGTCCCATGATTCTTGCTCGCAGACTTTTTAAGAAGAAGTAGATTTTTTCAAAGGCATTTTATGGAAAACGAAAAGGTAAAATCGGAGCATTGGTCCGAAGTGAAAGAAGTTGGAGGTAGCCTCTGGCACTTCCGCTTTATGCTTTGGATTGTGTGCCATTTGCCTTTGTTCCTCGTAGAAGTCTGCACGGCGATTATTTGTTTTTTCTTTTGGATTGGGGCCAAGCCGGTACGAGCCCGCTCACGGATTTATCTGGAACATTTGGCTCGCGTTCAAAAAAGACGTCCTGATTTTCTTGGACCCTATAAACACATTTTGTCCTTCGCCCTTTCCATGATGGAAAAGCTACTTGGCTGGAAAGGGGCCATCAAACTGAACAACATCGAAACACAAGACGATGATTTGAATGCCTTGGTGGATCAGCTGAATCGTGGGGAAGGGGCATTCCTCCTTTGCTCTCATCTAGGCAATATGGAAATGCTCCGTTCGCTTACGGGTTACGATGAATATCATACCCAGAAGGATTTTGAAGTTTTCCCTGTCGTTGATTTCTCGGGTACCTCAAAGTTTAACGCACTTCTTCGAGAGTTAAATCCCGATCTTATGGATCATGTGGTTGATGCCAATAATATCGGCGTCGATACCGCCGTCTGGATGAAGGATCAGATTGCTGCCGGTAATCTGGTGGTGATTGCCGGGGACCGAACCTCTGCCAATTCCCGCGACCGCAAACTGGAAACGGAATTTCTTGGCGAAAAGGCGAACTTCCCGGAAGGCTCCTTCTCTCTGGCTGGAATTCTGAACGCCCCGATTTATTTTATGTTCGCAATCCGCAAGAAGGATTTCGATATTAAATCCACTTATGAGATGCATGTGATTCGAGCCAAGACTTCATTGGAATGTTCCCGTAAGGAACGCCCTGAACGTCTGAAGTTGTTGCTGCGGGAATACACATCGATTTTGGAAAAACTCTGTTTGAAACATCCATACCAGTGGTATAACTTTTACAACTTCTGGGAAGATTGATCCGCAGACAGAAAAATTTTTGATGATTGAGGAATGATTATGGAAACTGTAGTTGTTGGTAGCAGAAAACTGACCGTCGAAGATGTGGTGGCCATTGCCAAAAAGCAAGTCAATGTTGAACTGGATAGTTCCGAAGCCTTCCAGAGAATGATTGATGCCGGCGCAGAATTCCTGGATAAGGCTCTGGCTGAACATGGTGGCATCTATGGCGTAACGACTGGTTACGGTGATTCCTGTACTCAGGTCCTGCCTCCGGAACATTACTACCAGCTTCCCATTAACCTGACTCGTTTTCATGGTTGTGGTATGGGAAACTATTTTGATCCTGAAACCACCCGCGCCATCATGGTGGTGCGTATGAATACCTTGGCACAGGGTTATTCCGGTGTCAGCTATGCTCTCCTCAAGATCATGATGACCTTCCTGCAGAACGACATTCTTCCTCTGATTCCTCAGGAAGGTTCCGTGGGCGCCAGCGGCGATTTGACTCCGCTGTCTTATTTGGCCGGTGCTGTAATCGGTGAACGTAAGGTGCTGTACAAGGGCGAAGTTCGTGAATCTCTAGACGTGATGAATGAACTGGGTATTACCCCTCACAAGTTCCGTCCCAAGGAAGCAATCGCCATTATGAATGGTACCGCCGCCATGAACGCCGTGGCCTGCATGGCATTCTCTCGTGCCCAGTATCTGTCTGACCTGGCTTGTCGAATTACCGCCTTGATTACTGTTGCCATGAAGGGCAATGCCTACCATTTCTACAAGCGCCTCTTCGAAGTTAAACCTCATCCGGGACTGATGAAGGCCGCCAAGAAAATTCGCCATGGCTTGAATCTGGCCGAGGCCAACAATGTGGTTCCCGAAAAAATTCAGGACCCTTATTCTCTTCGTTGTGCTCCCCATATTATCGGACTTTTCTACGATTCCGAAAATTTGCTGCGTCAGTTGATTGAAGTGGAATTGAACAGCGCTAACGACAATCCCATTGTGGATCCGGTAACCCACAATATTTTCCACGGCGGTCATTTCTATGGTGGACATATCTGTCTGGCTATGGATACCTTGAAGAATATTGTGGCCAATATGGCTGATCTTCTGGATCGTCAGATGGCCATGATTGTAGACATCAAGTTCAATCGCAACTTGCCGCCGAACTTGGCTGGCTCTAAGGGTGATTACGATATTAATCACGGTTTCAAGGCTGTTCAGATTGGCGTCTCTTCCTGGACCGCAGAAGCGCTGCACCTGACAATGCCCATGAGCGTCTTTAGCCGATCTACCGAATGTCATAATCAGGATAAGGTTAGCATGGGTACAATTGCGTCCCGTGACTGTATCCGCATTCTGGAACTTTCTGAACAGGTGGCTGCTGCTGTACTGTTGGCCTCTGCCCAGGCCGTGCGCATTCGGTTTGAACGTGGCGAAATTTCCGCAGACCGCATGATCAATCTTCAGAACACCTACGATCAGGTCTTCTCTAAGTTTGCTCCCCTGGAATGTGATCGCCAGCTGGAAGGTGATCTCCGCAACACCTTGGAACTGATCCGTCAGAAATTCTACGCAGTTTAAATTAGACAGGTTAAAATGAAGAAAATTAAAGAAACCGTCGAATTTAATGTTGAATTTTACGATGTGGATTCTATGCAGGTGGCTTGGCATGGGAACTATGTGAAGTTCATGGAAGTGGCCCGTTGTGCCTTGCTTCGTAAAATCGGTTATGATTACAGGGATATGACCCGCAGCGGTTACCTTTGGCCTGTGGTGGATCTGCATGTGAAGTACATTCGCCCTATGGTATTTATGCAGAGAATCCGTTGCGAAGTAACCTTGACTGAATACGAAGTCTGTATGAAGCTGGCTTACAAGTTTATGGATGCCGAAACGGGTGCCGTGCTGACAAAGGCTGAAAGTACCCAGATGGCCGTGGATATGAATACGAAGGAATCCCTCTGGACTTGCCCGGCCTGCTTCGTTGATCGGGTGAGAACTGCATTGGATAAGGAAGACTGATGAAATTCCTGGACAAGTTTGCCTATTCCGTTTTTTGTTTGATGGTTTCCGCGACTTTTGCTTTGGGCGCAGTCTTTGATCATCCTGTAAATGACGGATCCCGCAAGCAATTAACTGCGGCCCTTGAACAGATGACTTCCCATGGAATTGTCTATGGAAATTTCAAACAGACGAAGTCCATCAAGAAGCTGAACCGCGATTTCGTTTCTACGGGGGACTTCATGATTTCCAGCAAGTATGGAATTTCGTGGAACACCCTGAAACCTTTTGCCTCCTTGATGATGGTGACTCAGAGCGGAATTTTCCAGCAGGCGGGAAAGGGACCTATCAAGAAAATTTCTTCCCAGGAAAATCCGGTCTTTGCCGAATTTTCTAGGACGATACAAGCGGTCTTTTCTGGCAACTGTCAGGAGCTAGAGAAAAATTTCTCGGTGTATTTTGAGAAAGCAGGAAAGAACGTGGTGATTGGCCTCGTGCCTCGCGAACCAGCTGTTCGTAAGGTTATCGAGAGCATTGTTCTTGAAGGCTCCTCAAGTCTTGACAAGATGAGCATTTCCGACGGGGAAGGCAACCCTGTTGTGTATGAACTTTCTGACCAGAAGCAGATGAGTGAATCCCAGATGGATTCGCTAATTTCTGCAGAAGAAAACGTTCCGGTTAGGATCTATAAAACTCTTAGAGATAATCCGTAACTTGGTGATTCTATGGGTTTGAATAAGAAAATCGGTGTCTCAATTTGGGTTGTGCTTCACGCCCTTCTTTTGATTATCGGTATTTCTGTTCCCTGGAATGTGGAGTCCGATCTTTATTCGGTGTTGCCGGATTCCGATGAATTGCATCATGTAAGTGCAGCCGAAAAAGTCTTGAGCGCTCGCAGTATACGGAATATTTCGGTACTGGTGGGGCACGAGAATTTTTCTATTGCCAAGGCTTCCGCTGAAGCGCTGTTCGCGTCCTTTGAAAAAGATGAATCTTTTGATGAAATCCGTCTGCATGTAGATGAAAATGCCATGCAGGAAAACAGAGATTTTCTATTTGAAAATCGCTATGTGTTGCAGGGATCTCCTGTACGTGAAATGTTGAAGTCCGGGGATGTAGAAACCTTGAAGAACGAAGCTCTTCAGAAAGTTTATGGTGCATTCTCCCTGGCCGACTTGAATCGTCTTGAACAGGATCCGCTTTTACTTGGGGAACAGAGCTTTGAATATTTCACCCTGAATTCGCCATTGATGGGCGGCAAGTTTACCTTGAAGGAAGGGGTGCTTACCGCAACGGATTCCGCAAACGGTTTATTGGAAAGTCCCGTTAATTACGTCATGTGGAGTGCCGTCCTATCAGAAAAAACACCGTCCATGGCTTCAAAGGGACATGTTCTCTCTCGATTGGACAAAGCCTTGGATTCCCTGCAGCAGGTTTACCCTGGGCTGAAGGTAGCCAAGTCTGGCGTACCTTTCCATAGTTATGAAAGTTCTGGCAACGCCCAGTCCGAAATCGCCTGGATTTCTGGAATTTCCATGGCCTTGATCATTTTGCTTCTTCTGCTAGCCTTTAAAACCGTGTTCCCCCTTGTGGCTACTGTTTTGTCTATTACCGTGGCCGCTGCTACGGCTTTGGCTGGAACCTGGGCTATTTTCGGATCGATTCATATTTTCACTTTTGTTTTCGGCACCAGCGTCATTGGCGTGAGCATTGATTATGCCATTCATTTCTTTACCAGCTGGAAGAATGGGGTGAAGGACGTTCGCAGGCATATCTTCAAGGGACTGCTGTTGGGATTTATGACCACGGAACTCAGCTACATTGCCCTCACATTTGCTGAATTCCCTTTGTTGCGCCAGATGGCTGTGTTTTCGCTTATCGGGCTGGCAAGTTCCTTTGCGACAATTACCTTGTTGTTCCCGGTTATTTCGCAGCCTCGCCGCCAGGGAGGTTTGCCAGCCCTCGTTCCACAAAAGGTGCTGAAGGTATACGAACGTTTTCCTGCGGGTCGCAATCTTCGTCAAATTTTAGGTGGCGTATTTGTTGTGGCGTTGCTTCCGGGACTTTACCTGCTGAATGTTCATACGGATATGCGAGCTCTCTATAGCATGAGCGATGAACTGAAGGCCGCAGAAATTTTAAACGCCCGTCTTAACAACCTTGGAATTTCAGCCAACTATTTCATTGTAGAAGGCGATTCTCCTGAAGAGGTTCTCCAGCGAGAGGAATCGCTTGCTCTGCAATTGGCGTCCGCCCAAACGGATTCCCTGTTATCCGGTTTTCTGGCCACAAGCAGCTTCTTGCCTTCGGTAAAAACGCAGAAGGAAACTTGGACTGCTGTTCAACAGCTTGCTCCATCAGTGCAGTCATTTGTGTCCGAACTGGGAATCGTCAGCGATTCAGCCTTTAAGGCGAGCCTTGCTACGGAACCCGCTTACTTAACTCCCGAAAGTCGTTTCCCCTCTTCTACCAAGAGCCTTCTGAATATGTTGTGGATTGGCGAGGTGAACGGGAAATTCTACAGTGCGGTTTTACCTTTGCACGTATCTTTAAAATTTGATGCAGCTGCACTGACTCAAGACCTACCTAAAGTTTATGCCGTGAACAAGATGGCGAATATTAACGCAACCCTGACAAAACTATCCCATGCGTCTCTGTTGCTGGTAGCTGTTGCCTATGTAATTGTATTCCTGGTTCTTGTTCTTGTATACAGAATTCGTCAGGCAGTCCGCATAATTCGCGCACCTGTTCTGGCGTGCCTCTTTTTGGCTGCTGTTTTTGGGTATGCAGGAATCGATTTCAATTTCTTTGCCATTGTAGGGGTGATTCTTACCCTTGGTATCGGTATCGATTATGCCCTATTCTTCAAGGAGGGGGGGCGTAGGAATCTGGTGACCACGTTGGCGGTTATGCTTTCGGCTTGTACCACGCTGATTTCTTTTGGCAGTCTAGCCTTTAGTAGTTTTGTGCCGGTCGCCACCTTTGGCCTAGCGACCCTTCTAGGCATTATTTGTTGCTTTATTTTGTCTCCCTTTAGCGGGGAGTGAATTTAAATTTTCTAGCTTTGCTCTCGATGGAATTCCTTACCCCGAGAGCTTTTTTTATTGCCGCAGCATGTCTATGTTGCCTGTTTTTTGGGGCATGCCATAAGGCTGTAGTAAAACCGGATTCAACAGCCCCGGTGTTTTATTCCGATGGACGTTCCGTACAATTGCTGCCTACACAGGCCATGTCTGGTTCCATAGACATGGCTCAGCGTCTAGAGGGACATTTTGCAAAACCCGATGGCGATACCAGCTCTTTTTCGGGTGACACCTGGGTTTGTGCCAATGATTCCATTCTTTCGATTCACCTGTTTGGCGGTTTTGGTACGACCATTGCAGAATTGACCTATACCAAGGATTCTGTATCCCTGTCCAGTTCCTTCATCGATGGCGAAAAGATGAAGGCTGAATACGTGCTGGCGGATTTCCAGGTTTGTTTTTATCCTTTTGACGCTCTCAAGAATAATTTTGAAAAGGCTGGTTTTGAATTCCGTGAGAAGGTGGAGGGGGTTGACTTTGAACGGACCCTTCTTGAAGACGGGAATACAATCCTTCTTGTCAAAAAGTCTGGTTCCGAAATTGAACTTGTGAACGAGCTGCGAAAATACCGTTACCATATTACCCTTAGCGAAAACTGATGAAGCGTCCTTTATACATTAATGACTTTGCCTTCCACTGCATTCTTGGCGGTGGTAACATGGCCAATCACCATGAAGTTCTTGAAAAATTGAATAATGCGGAACGCGGTGAATTTACCATGTACGATGTGGCAGGCGTTATGCGGCCGGCTGCATCGATTGATCCGAATACCTTGCCTCCTGTAGCTGACAAGTGGTTCGATAATCGCGTGAACCGTTTGGCTCAGGCGGCTTTGTCTGGTATAAATGGCGACGGACTGGATGATACAATCAGGAAAGCCGTTGAAAAGTTTGGTGCAGACCGCGTAGGTATTTTTATCGGTTCCTGCGATAATGGATCTGAGGCATCCCTTTCGGCATTGCGTTGTTTTAAGGAAACGGGCAAGTATCCAGAAGGTTATGTCCTGGATATGCAGCGTGCTGATTTCCCCGCAAGGTTTATTGCGGAACGTTATGGAATCAAGGGCACGATTCTTGTTCATTCCACAGCTTGTGCATCTAGTGCCAGCGCTTTCATTTCTGCCCGAAATAGTCTCTATGCCGGTCATTGTGACGTGGCGATTGTGGGCGGGGTGGATATTTCCTCGTTACCGGTCATTCTCGGGTTTGCATCGTTAGAAGCGATGAGCGATCAGCCTACCAATCCTTTTAGTGCAAATCGTTCAGGTCTGACCCTGGGCGATGCGGCAGCCTTCTTTGTGGTGACCAGGGAGCCTTGCCCGGAACTGTGTGCAGAGCCGACCTTGAAGGTGATTGGTTGTGGTGAAAGTGCCGATGCCGACCATATTACGGCACCCCGGACCGATGGAATGGGTGCTGTTCTGGCGATGCATGCCGCTCTTGAAGATGCCGGAATTTCAGCGGATCAGATTGGCTATGTGAATCTGCATGGTACTGGAACCAGGTTGAACGATTCCATGGAAAGCAAGGCCATTGCCAAGGTGTTCGGCTCCGAAGAAAATGGGGCGTCTGTCCCGGTAAGTTCCACAAAGGCCTTGACCGGTCATTCTCTGGGGGCTGCCGGTGCTCTAGAGATTGCGTTCTGTTGCATGTCCCTAAAAAATGGGGGAGTGTTGCCTGCTCATCTGAATGATGGGGTGGTGGATCCGGCATTCCCTGCGGTACATCTCGTGGCTCCTGGCGAAATTGCCAACGGGTTGAAGTATTGTATGAGCAACTCCTTTGCCTTTGGCGGATGTAACGTCTCGCTTATTGTAGAAAACGGCTAAGATGTAGGAATACTGATGATTGAAGAATTCAAGACAAGAGACTCCGTCAGTGAACTTGTGCCCCACAAGGGTAAAATGCTTCTGCTGGACCGAGTCCAGAGCTATAGCCTAGAAGAGATTTCCATATCCACGGAAATTGATATTCGCAAGGACTGCATGTTCTATGATGAAAATCTAGGCGGTGTGCCCGCCTGGATTGCCTTTGAATATATGGCGCAGAGTATTTCCGCTCTGTCGGGAATTTATGGACGTTCCAAAGGCGAAAAACCGAAGGTCGGTTTTATTATGAGCGTGTCTAGTTTCAAGACGGATATTCCTGTGTTTAAGACGGGGGATACTGTCGTGGTAAAAGTTCGCCAGACCATCCGCATGGATATGGCGGTAACATTTGATGGATCCGCTTCGGTAGACGGAAAGCAGGTCGTTGCTGCAACGTTGAATACCGTAGAGGTTCCTGATCCCAAGGCGTCCTTGGGTTTGTGAGTGTGTAGAGGGTAAAATGGATAATAATAAGACTGAAAATGCTAAGAGTGTATTGGTTACAGGAGCCAGTGGCGGAATTGGACTTGCCATTGTCGAAGCCTTGGCCAATGCCGGATACACCGTGGTGGCTCATTACAATCGAAATGCGGCTCCCGTTGATGCCTTGGCCGAAAAGATTCGCGCCAATGGCGGTTGTGTTCGTACTCTGCAATTTGATATCAGCAATCGCGAGCAGTGCAAGGAAGTAATCGAAAAGGACATTGCCGAAAATGGCGTTTATTATGGCGTCGTGACCAATGCCGGTGTCTGTGCCGATATGCCTTTCCCTGCCATGACCGGCGAGTTCTGGGACAAGGTGATCGATACCAACCTGAACGGTTTTTATAATGTGATGTTCCCCATTGTAATGCCCATGTGCCGCAAGCGTCGTGGACGTATTGTGACCATTTCTTCTGTGTCTGGCGTTATCGGTAATCGTGGCCAGGTAAACTACAGTGCATCAAAGGCTGGCCTTATCGGAGCCACAAAGGCTTTGGCCACCGAACTGGCTAGCCGTAACATCACGGTGAATAGCGTCGCTCCTGGCATCATTGAAACCGAAATGATCAAGGATGCCCCTCTGGATATGATCTTGCCGGCAGTTCCCATGAAACGTGTGGGCAAACCTGAAGAAGTGGCCGCCACGGTTGTGTTCTTGCTTTCTGATGGAGCAGCCTATATTACCCGCCAGGTAATTTCTGTAAATGGAGGTTTGGCATGAGTCGTAGAGTTGTCGTTACCGGTGGTTCCTGCATTTCTTCCCTCGGCATGGAACTGGATGAAATCTTCACTAGCCTAAAGTCTTTGAAGAATCGCATTGTCCGTATGGAAGATTGGGATAAGTATACCCAGATGAACACTCGTCTGGCTGCACCCATTCTTTATGACTTGCCGGAATACCCCCGCAAGAAAATCCGTGGTGCCGGTCGCGTGGGACTCCTGGCTTTGGCCTCTGCCGACAAGGCAATGCAGGTGGCTGGCCTCACTGGCGATACCGAACTTTTAAAGTCTGGCCGAGTGGGTGTGGCTTACGGTTCTTCTATGGGTAGCGTCAATCCTCTGATGGATTTCTTCTCCATGTTGAATCCTCCCTACGATTGCTCCAAGATTACAGCTACCACTTATATCCGCTCTATGCCCCAGACTTGCGCCGTGAATATCAGCGTGTTCTTTGGCATGACTGGACGTCTGATTACCACCAATACCGCATGCACCAGCGGAAGCCTTTCTATCGGTTACGCTTACGAAGCCATTAAGTATGGCATGCAGGATGTGATGGTGGCTGGCGGTGCCGACGAACTGGATCCTACAGAATCTGCAGTCTTTGATACCTTGTTCGCAACTAGCGTCAAGAACGATACTCCGGAACTGACTCCTGCAGCCTATGACAAGGATCGTGACGGTCTGGTCATTGGCGAAGGTGCCGGTACCTTGGTGCTTGAAGAATATGAACACGCCAAGGCCCGTGGCGCGCACATCTATGCAGAACTGGTGGGCTTCGGTCACAATACCGATGGCGACCACATTACCCAGCCCAAGAAGGAAACCATGCAGCATGCCCTGGAACTTGCCCTTCTGGATTCCGGTGTTGCTCCCGAAGCCATTGGCTACGTGAATGGTCATGGCACTGCTACCCATCATGGAGATATTGCCGAAAGCTGGGCCACTTACGGTGCCTTCAGGAATCGGGCCGTTCCTCTGTCCAGTCTCAAGAGCTACATCGGTCACTCCCTCGGTGCCTGTGGCGGCATTGAAGCCTGGCTTGGCATCAACATGATGAATCGTGGCTGGTTCAGCCCCAATCTTAACTTGAAGAACGTGGATCCGGAATGCGCTCCCCTGGATTACATTACCGGTTCTGGTCGCGAAATGGATGTGGAATACTTTATGTCCAACAACTTCGCTTTCGGCGGTATTAATACTTCGCTGATTTTCAAGAAAGTCTAATTAAGAAATGGACCTTAAAAAGGCTGCGGTTCTTTTTGAACAGCAGCCTTTCTTCATATGGGATAAAACGTCTTTTAGCCTTCCAGTTTTTTATTTACCAGCGCGATAATCTTGTCCCTTTCGCCACACCAGTTGGGGGCGATCAGCAGTTCGCTGGGGCTTTCACCGCTAAAACGTTCGATGGCTGTTTCGGTTCCGATAATCTTGATCATTTCTGCAACGGCGTCGCAGTATTCCTCGAATGTCAGGAGGGTAATCTGTCCGTTGGCGTAATCCTCGGCCATGGCTGTTCCCACCACGATATGCAGGGGGTGAATTTTCACGGCGGCCAGATGCAGGTCGCGAACCACTTGGGCCGTGCGCTTGAAGTCGTCCATGGTTTCGCCGGGGAGGCCTACGATGACATGGGTCGTCACGCAGAGACCTGCTGCCTGGCAACGGGTGACTGCGTCTTCGAATTCCGCCAGAGTATGTCTACGATTAATGCCAGCCAATGTCAAGTCGCTGGCTGTCTGCAGTCCGATTTCCACGATTATGGGCTTCTTCTTGTTTAGAGACGCCAGGTAGTCCACCTTGTCCTGTTCCAGGCAATCGGGGCGGGTTCCGATGGCGAGACCGGCAATTTCCGGATGCTTGATGATGGGGCCGATAATCCCCTTTAAGTGTTCCAGGGGTGCGTGGGTATTTGTATAAGGCTGCAGATAAGCCAAAATACCGGCGTTGGGGTACTTGTCCCTCAGTTTCGGCACGAATTTTTCCAGTTGTTCCTGGATGCTGACCTTGGCTTGGTCAAAAACAGGGCTGAAACTGCGATTGTTGCAGTAAGAACAGCCCGAAAAACCCTTGGTACCGTCCAAATTAGGACAGTTCATGCCTCCGTTAAGAGGAAGTTTCCTCACTTTTAGGTAGTTCGGGAACAATTTTGCTAACAAGTCACGGTAAGGCGTGTAGTTCATACTTGAATAATAGCTTAAAAATGATGCAAATGTCGCAACAGATAATGCTCTTTGACGTAATAATTAAGGTTTGACATGACGTATTTCGTTAAATTGTATTTATATTTCCTTGTGGTATGGGATGAAACGAGGAAATATTGAAGCTATTTCGTCTATTTACATCGGCTTTTTTGTGCATTCTTGCATTATTTCTTGCAAGCGTCCTTTTTGGATGCAAGAAAGACGAGTCCGTCATACTCCGTTCGCACCCTGTACCGCCTCCCAAGGATACTGTCGTTATTGTTCCCGTTGATACTGTTCCTGCTCCTGCCGATACAGTAGTTGATTCTGTCGAAACACCTGTCGATACGGTTCCTGCGGTTGATACCGTGGCTCCCGTGCCGCCGCCAAAGGTCGAGGCGAAGCCTATTTCCAAAAAGAAGATTACCCTTATTACGTCTCAGAAAAAATCTAATAACAGTGCCGTCGATTCCCTGGCCCTTTTGCCTGTGCCTACCGAACCGGATTCCGCCATGGTGGCTCTTTGCAGCGACGTGGGTGAGAACGAATTCTGCGATCTTCGCGACGGTAAGCGCTACGATATTGTTGTCATTGGCCGTCAGACCTGGTTCCGTCGTAATCTTGCTTACGAAGCAGAAGGCAGCTGGTGTCCCAACGATCAGGAAGAAAACTGCACTCTTTACGGTAGACTTTATCAGTGGAGTTCCGCCAATTCTTGCCCCGAAGGGTGGCATCTTCCCACGATGAGGGATTTTACCATTCTTCATGATTATGTGCTCAAGAAGAATGCCGGTCAAGAAGGTGTTGGAACGAGCCTCAAGACTATTGTCGGCTGGAATGACGATGATATGGGTGAGGTCCCTGTGGGTACAAACCGTTATGGCTTTGGTGCAAAACCTGCCGGCTATCGCGACAATCGTGGACTCTACGTGTCCGTTGGCGATGAAGCCAATTTCTGGACCTCACACGAAATCATCGGTGAAAACAGGGCTTCTTACTGGAACCTCTACTACGGCAACCAGGACTTCATCGGATCTTACGTTGGTCTGAAAACCTCCGCCATGTCCGTCCGTTGCATCAAGGACTAAGCCCTGGATAGCCTAGAAAAGACGTTGTTCCAATACCTGAATCAAAAGGTCTTTGTGAACTGCAAGTGAAGCCTGCGTTACAAGGTGACGGAAGCTAATTCTTCGCCGGTTTCAAGATGGTGGATGCTGAACTTGCCGTTATCGTAGAAACCGAAGGTGGGTGGGTTGCCGCCCTTGGGCAGACTGGTTGATCCGGGATTTACCATGAGCACGCCCTTGAAGTTCCTTTGCAACTGGTAAATGTGTGTATGGCCATAAAGATAGGCGTCAATGGGGCGGTCTTCTTTAAGGGTGGGGTCCAGCTGAGAAAGTGCGTTAGACGGGAAACATTCCGGCATAAAAATATGGCCATGGCTTAGGAACAAGCGCACGGGTCCATCTTCAACTACGGCATATTCATCTTCGATCTTGATGAAGTCCAGCATCATCAAGTCAACGTCGGCATCGCAGTTGCCGCGGGCGGCTACAATCTTATCCGCATAAGGTCGCAACGCTTCCACAACACCCATGGGACCGTGTCCTTCGGGCAGCGGGTTACGTGGCCCGTGATAAAGAGTGTCTCCCAGTAAGAAAATCTTGTCGCAGCCGAACTTTTCGAAGAAGGACAATGCCTGTCGTGCTGCGATTGCAGAACCATGAATATCAGAAAGAATTAAAGCACGCATACGAAGCAAAAGTAAATAATTAACAGTGAATAGTGAAGAGTGAACAGTGAATAGTGAACAGTGAATAGTGAAGAGTGAAGAGTGGGGGGGGCTGCGTGTCATCCTGAGCGAAGTCGCGAAGCGACGAAGTCGAAGGATCTAGTGACGTAGATATGAATTAATAAGCCAGGTGCAATCGGCGCGATTATTTACCTGAAAGGAGTCGCAGGCTCCGCCCTCATACCTCCCGTCTACTACCTCCCGTCTACTACCTCCCGTCTACTGCCTACTGCCTACTACCTACTACCAGCGCTCTCATCCGTTTAGTGCCGCGATTCCGCTCACGGCCATATACGCATACACGATTTTCTTTAGCACCTTGTGGGGAATTTTCTTGAAAACCTTGCCGCCGATAAAAGCTCCAAGAATCACGGCGGCCAAACCGTAAACGTAGGCGGCTCCTACTGCAGGTGTTACGAATCCGTTTGTCGCTCTAAAGAACGTCATCATTAGGTTCCCTAGGGCGAAATACACCTGACTGTGGGCGATGTACTTTTCCTTGGTCTCGCAAGATGCCAAAAAGTAGAGCACTGCTGGCGGCCCCTGCATGGCGAACAGGCCTCCCATGACTCCAGAAATAATCCCTAGGACTGCCTGGACGAAAATGGTGGGCTTCAGCTTGATTTTTTCGCTGATAAAGAAGAAGTAGATGCTGATGGCAATTAGAATTACCCCCAGCACATGTTTCAGCATCTTGTCATCGAAGTTTGCCACGGCCCCTACAGCAAAAAAGCTGACTACGGCAAAAATGGCCAGGATGGGCAAAACTTCTTTCCAGACGATGAACTTTCTCATTCGCAGGGCCACGACGATGGACATGGAACCTGCCAACATACCCGATAGAGCTGTAGCTTCTCCATAACTGGGCAGTAGGTGGGGGAGGATTGTCATCACGAAAATGCCGAACCCGAAACCGCTGACCCGCTGGATGAAGCTACCCATGCAGCTAATGCCTACCAGTATGAGAATGTAATGTATTTCCATTATCAATCTCAAATTTAAAAATCTTACTATAATTTTGCATAGAATAAGAGGGAAATATGAAAATGCAAAAAATTTTATATTCATTTTTGCTGCTAGTTGCAGTTATGTGTTTTTGGGCCTGCGGGGATGACAATGGATCTTCTGCGGAGAAGGATGATTCCCCAAATCGTCTGGGATTGAATGTGGTTTCTGCAAAATCAGACCTTGATTCCTGCAAGAAATCCATGGAAGGGGAAATGTCCTATGTGACAAGTACGGGCGAATTGTTGCTTTGCCTGGAAGGGGACTGGAAAACCTATGGTGTGAGCAAGATTCCCGTATACGAGTCAAGTGACGGTAAGGATGGTGTCAATGGCACCGACGGTAAAGATGGTGTCAATGGAACCGATGGCAAGGACGGTGTCAATGGAACCGATGGCAAGGACGGCATCAATGGAACCGACGGCGAAGACGGCAAGGACGGTGTGGACGGCAAGGATGGTGTGGATGGTCTAAGCTGTTCTGGTGAATACCGCGATGACGAAAAGGGCATCGATATTTACTGTGGCAAGGATTTTATAGGAACGATTTGGAATGGAACCAATGGCCAGGCCGGTAGCAATGGTGGTACCACTGCAAGTATTGATTTTAATAAGGCCGAACATGTGGAAGTTGGCGATACCGTATGGAGTTATTCCGATTCCTTGTTAATTCGTATTAGCGATAACGATATCCTGACTAAAAAGGATACTGTTGAAGTTACTGTGACCAGTACCTCTGATTCCAAGGGAATTGTGCTGACTGCAGAACTTAGGGACGGTTTCTACTATGCCATGCTGTTCTTCGCTCAGAAGAGTTCTGGATCCAGGACGATCAAGGTGCAGGATGGGGATAACGTGGTTATCAGCTACAAGGATGAAAACCCTGAAAGAGTCATTAAACGCAATGTAGCCTTTATCCTAGCATCCAGGAATGAACGGGACTTCATCTCCCTGGATAAACCTTGGTATTACGGGGACAGTGCCGAAGTGGTTGTTACCGTTAATGATAAGAATGCCGAAGGAGATTCCATACAGGTATCCATGATTTTGTGCTATAACGACGGCTATGAATGTCATTATACAGAAAATGAGGGCGGCTTCGGTACCTATGACGCCCATCTCAAGCTTGCTGGTGCAGGTGGCCTTTATAAAGGAAGTTTCTTTATTGTGAATGAAGGTAAGAATCACGATAACTACTTCTATTCCGATTCTGCGAAAATTTTGACAGTTGATGTGCGATATACCTTTAAAGATGAAAAAAAGACATTTGAAAACGTAACTGTCTACTGGAAGAAAAATGCCGATAGCCGAGTGGAGTTTGATGCGGATCGATATAACCAGGCTTCCAAGGGACATTTCTATGTCTATGACGAAGGTTGCGGTAAGGACTCCGTAGAGGTGACGATCTCCAGTAAGGTGAAGGGCGATGAAATCCGCGCTGTTGCTTACAGATATAAGGATTACTTCTATGGAGAATTCCTTATGAATGGCCTCAAGAATGATGGTGTTCTGGCCATTGATGAAAAGGACACCATTCTTATCCAGTATAAAGACGCAACGTTGGGGACTGTATCAAAGGATATGGCCAAGGCTGGATTCGCTCTTTATGCAACGGTATCTTTCGGTGATTCCCTGTATATGGATGTTACTGACAAGGCCGTCTTGAAACTGGTGGATGAGAGCCTTACCGAAAACGATGCGGTGACCATCCGGGTTTCGTCAGAATCAGATTTTTATGGCGTGTTGGTTGACATGTATACTATTCCTGGTGGAGATGGTACGGAACGTATCGGTTACGTTGAATTCACGAAGGATCCCGAGGTTGTAAATGCAGAGAACTTCGAGAAAAAAGTCTTTGTGAAGGATAAGGAAAATCTTCTTGCGTCCTATAGTACCAATCGATTGGCTTCCTCGACCAAGTGGTTTGAGGCTAAGGCCTTCTGGGCTGACAAGAATACGTGCTTTATAGACAAGCGTGATGGCAGGGCTTATAAATACGTTACCCTGGGAGACCAGGTTTGGATGGCAGAAAACCTTGCGTACGGAGATGGAAAATTCTACGATAACGATTCTATCAAGTACAGTTCTTACGGAAAGCTTTACACCTGGGCGCAGGCTTTAGATACTGCAGAAGCGATTTGTGGGGTGAGTCGTTGTAAAATAAAACGCCCGTATAAGGGTGCTTGCCCTTCTGGTTGGCATTTGCCGAGTCTGGATGAGTTCAAAACCCTTCTTGGTTTTGTGAGTGGTTTCTCGGAATATGGTTCAACGCCATCTCTCCTGAAGACATCCTATGGATGGAAAAGTTATGCAGGCGTCGAAAGTGGCAAGGACCGCTGGGGCTTTGGCGTTTTCCCCATAGGGTATTATTCCAGTTCATCAGATTTTAAAGGCAAGGGCGAGCGTGCGTATTTCTGGCTGGATGAAGATGTCTCTACGACTATAGCTAAGACTATGTATTTCTCTTATCCTTCGGACGTAATTCTTGATACGGAAGAGTATAAGACGTATGGCTACTCTATTCGATGCGTCAAGGATGAGTAAATTGAGCCTCCAGGGGCAGTTTGCCCCCTTTCAATGTTATAAAACAGAGTTTTCTTTAATCTTTATCCTTTTACGCTTTCCGCTAAACGTGTTTTTTATCTTCTTTTGCCAAAACCTTTATCCTTTAACCTTTATCCTTTCACCTAAATGTGCTATATTTATGACGTAAATTTTTCAACACCTTATTAAGGAAGGTAAAATCATGGCAAGAAAGAAGATTGCACTCGTTGGTGCTGGTCAGATTGGTGGTACTATGGCTCTCGTCCTCGCTCAGAAGCAGCTGGGTGACGTGGTCCTCATCGATATTCCGATGACTGAAGGTATGCCGAAGGGTAAGGCTCTCGACATTATGGAAGGCCGCTCCGTTATGGGCACTTCCTGCAACCTCTCCGGTTCTACCAACTATGACGATATCGCTGGTGCAGACGTCGTTATCGTTACCGCTGGCGTTCCCCGTAAGCCGGGCATGAGCCGTGATGACCTCCTGGGCATCAACTGCGGCGTTATCAAGGACGTGGGCCTCAAGATCAAGGAACTCGCTCCCAACGCATTCGTTATCGTTATCACCAACCCGCTGGACGCAATGGTCTACAACATGCAGAAGGTGACCGGCTTCGATTCCTCCAAGGTTATCGGTATGGCTGGCGTTCTGGACTCTTCTCGTCTCGCTTGCTTCGTTGCAATGGAACTGGGCGTTTCTGCTGAAGACGTTAAGGCAATCGTTATGGGCGGTCACGGTGACACCATGGTCAGCCTCTATGACTGCGTCTCCGTCGGTGGCATTCCTCTGCCGCAGCTCATGAGCAAGGAAAAGTTCGACGAACTTGCTGCTCGTACTGCTAACGCTGGTGGCGAAATCGTTTCTCTCCTCGTCCGCGGCTCTGCATTCTACAGCCCGGCAACTTCCGCTATCAAGATGGCTGAAGCTTACCTCCTGGACAAGAAGAGCGTTCTTACCTGCGCTGTCAAGCTGGACGGCGAATATGCTGGTAAGGGCAAGGGCCTCTACTGCGGCGTTCCCTGCGTGATCGGCGCAAACGGTGTCGAAAAGATCTTCGAAGTGAAGATGAACGACGCTGAAATGGCTGCCTTCGAAAAGTCTATCGAAGCTTGCAAGAAGAACGCTGAATGGGTTGACGCTAATACTTAATTATTAGCCCCCTCGTGTAAAAAGGACCTGCCTTAAAGGGCAGGTCTTTTTTTAGTTTGTAGAATATGTTTTTTTTACATTGTCTGCAATTGTATTATTTTTGTTGTATTTTTGTAATACCTTATATAAAGTGTCTTAATAAAGTGTTTTACTTTGAATTGAAAAAAATGTATAAATTGTGTTGATTTTATTCGTGTATTATATTATTTTTCGCGCAGAAATTCGGATGATAAAAACACTGAATTTGGTTTCTTTATAAGAGAGGGTTAATGCATAATGAGTACAATTTGCGTTAGGTTGGACGAGAAAACAAAAAAAGAATTTCAGGAATTCTGCGATTCTGTTGGAATTTCGGTAACGTCAGCGATTACAATCTTCATTAAGTCTTCTATTCGTGAGAATCGTTTGCCTTTTGAAGTAAGGGGAGGTGAATCACGATTGATTAATGGGTAGTCACCTAAAACTTTTGGGGGGGTATGGGATAAATGTGTGCTTGAATTTTTGAAACTACCTGATGGTAGTTTTTTTTTGTATGAAATGAAAACCCCCAGCTATGCTGGGGTGTTCAAGTAAAGCCTTCTGGCGATCATGAAAAAAGAAATCCTTTGGCTAAATTGATGGTGCGGTCTGCCAACTGCATCACAATAAAACCAAAGGATTAATATGAATAATAGAAATACAACTGCACATACAACGTGGAATTGCAAATATCACATTGTGTTTGCCCCAAAATTTAGAAGTAAGGTTTTCTACGGGGAACGCAGACTTGAGATAGGGAAGATTCTGAGAAGATTGTGCGAATGGAAGGATATTGAGATTGTTGAAGCCGAAGTCTGCGTTGATCATGTACACATGTTGCCTTCGATTCCCCCGAAATACTCGCCATCATCAATCGTCGGATACCTGAAGGGCAAAAGCAGTTTGATGATCAATGAGAAATATCCTGAATTACAGAAAAAATATCGAAGCCGAGTACGGAGAACAGTTAGGCCTATTCGGAAAGAAATAACCCGTTTACGGGTAGCCGGGTAAGGACCATCGCAGGTGGCAGACTGCGTACGCGTGTTAGCGCGTGCCGTAACATAGGGCTTTGCCCGCCTATGAAGGACCACCGGCTTTGCCGGTGGGTTCCTTTTGTGAAAATTGGACTAAAGTATCTGGTTGGAATGACTTTTTTTGTGTGTTTGTATATATGCCGTCTTACACTGTTTATACATTGACTGAATGTGAAAAACTCATCCGCTTTCGCGAATGAGTTTCTTTTTCTCCTTCTTTTTTATGGCTTTACTTTACGTCATCTAGTTTCAAGTCGTTGATGAGCGTTGTGCCGCTAATGGTGTAGTGGGCTATCATCGAGGCGTCACTTGTGTATCGGAACTGCTCGCCACCTTCCTTATCCTTGCCCAAGACGACATCGGCGTGCAGACGGACGTTGGCTCCTTCGGGGATGCCGGTTTCGGAGAGGTTGATTGTCCTTTCCCCGGCTGCGCAAATGTCGTGGTAGCCGGAGGGTTCGTACACTCCCGAACTGTTGTCGGATTCCGGGTCATTCCAGTTGATTCGCATTCTAACAACGAATGCACCAGAATTCTTCAGCGTGATTGCCTTGATGTGCTTGATTTTTGCCATTTTATTCTCCTTCTTAGGCGTGTTTTTTAACTAGGAATGTGTAGACATTCCCATGGGGTGTTTTTCGGAATAGGGGATGCTTGCGCACCCCCTATATTTTTTGAGGTGTAGTTTCTTTATTGGGGTTTGGACCTAGATCTTGCTAAAATCGGTCAACTGTTCGTGGGGCAGGTTTTCATCTGCACGATTCAGGTGGACCTTGCCGATTTTTTTGACATTTTCAATGTTGAAGCATAGGTCGTTGGGGGTTACGAACATGGCCTGCATCTCTCGAGCGTTCTTGATCATGTCCTTAATCGAGGTGAAGGTAAATCCCAGCACTTCCATGAGTGTTTTCAGCAAGTTTTCGATGGCGCTGCTGAGTGCGTTTCCCTTCAGCATCATGACGCGGTTACTGCGGTCGCTTTCGACGATCTCTTTTGCGAGGTCTTCAAGATTGGCAACAGGTTCTTTGGGGTCCACAGCCTGGTGGAATGCCTCTGTCTTGAAATCGTATTCTGCGGCATGTTCTGCGTACAAATCCAGGAGTGTATTGGCCTTTCTGCGGTTTTGGTTGAGCAGCCCCTTCTTGGAGGTGCGGCAACTCAAATCGGCGTCCTTTGTCAGTTTCAGCTTAAATTTGCGATTCTTCTTCGAGGCATCCAAATAGCACTGGTAAACCAGGGACGAACAGACCATGGTGTAATTGTGTCGGTATTTATCGTCTAACAGTTTTTTTAATTCAGCGGCAAGGCATCTGAGAAGTGCGATGATGATGGATTGCTTGATCCCTGCCTGGGAATGGTCCTTGTAAAGGAGAATCAGGGATAAAAAGACCAAATCTGCGTAGGGGTAAGGAAGGTTTTGCTCTACGTACCCCTTGGCGGCTACCAGGACGGGAGCCATTTCCTTGTCGGAATAGAAACTGCTCTTGTTGCCAATTTTAGAAGTCTTGATCAGGCGACTGACATAAGCAACGCGATCTTCGGGATTACTGGTTACCTTATGACCCTGGATTCCGGTGGATCCTGCGTCGGCCAGAGCTTCAATGGGACCATGCTGATAGAATAATGCTCCGTGAGAAACCCAGGAGTTGGTGAAGCAGAGGATCAGCTTGGTGATAAGAGCTTCTTCGCCTTCGCCACTGAATGCCAAAATGTCGCCGGGGCGTAGGTCTTCCAGAGGAATTATCTTAGTGTAATAATCGTCGGGCTTCTTGCCGGTGATTTTTTTTAGGTAGGTGTCAATCTTTTTGCTGTTCTCTTCCATTTTTAGGTTTCCTTTGCTGATGTTTCAAAGATAACCCCTGGTAGTATGGTTCGTCCATCACTCAAATGGGTGATTTTTAGCATTAGTCTAGATTCCACAATAGGCTAATAAAGCATTCCTGCTGCTCTTCAGTAACGCCTTTCAGGAATTCCTTTACGTCGTTTTTCTTGAAATTAGGGTGGTATTCCCTGAGTTTTTGCACATGCTTGTGGCTTTCTTTCAAGTTGCCCTTCTTATTGTTGCAGGCGATCATGAAGAGGCGGGCGAATGGAGTCTCGGGGTGGATCATCAAGACCTGCTGAGAAATGAGTTCGCATTTCTCGTATTCGTCCTGTAGAAGGTAGATAAAGGATTTGGCGATAAGTTGGAATGGTTGCTGATTTACATCGGGAATGTAGAGACTGTTTTCGTCTAAAAGCTTCAGGGCTTCTTTTTGCTTGCCTACCAGCAGGAAGATTTGCGTCAGGTATCTTCGTGCCATGACGTCCTGAGGATTTGCTTCCAGGATTTGCTCGAAATAGGCTATGGCGTCGCTCTTGTTGCCTATTAGGATGTTGTAGAGGGCCATCATGAACTGCGAATAGGCGGAATAGGGTGTGTTCCGCATGGCCTCGCAGGCCAACGCCCCGATTTTGGATGTGTAAATTGTCGCGTCAACCCAGTTTTCGATGATGGCTGTGTAATAGACGTTGGCTAGAGTGTATGCGAGATAACCGTTTCCTTTCTGGGAGTCGAGAATGGATTGCAGACTTGATTCGCATTTCGAAAATTCGTCCCTGTTGCGATTTTCCATCATTACGTTTGCGAAGCTGGAAGCGTACCACCAATCGGATTTTAGATCCGAATTTTCGGCGTACTTGGACGCTGCCGAAATGGTCATGTTGCGGAAAATCTGTATGGCGATGCGGGCTGCGAAAAGTTTGATCTCGTCTTCTGACTTGATCTTTTGAAGATTGGACCAAAGCAAGGTTGAGGATTCATCTTGGTAAAGAGTGATGAATAGAGAGTCGCCGGAACCATGAGTAGCTGTAAGTTTAATCTGGTAATCCGTGCCGTTGTTAATTTCTTCAGGAGGAACGACCTGTATTTTGAAAATATGGTATTGGTGCAGCGCCTCGATCGTTGCGCAGACGACGCTGTAGGCTAGGGGAGTGCTTTCGAGAATGGAATTTTTTTCAAAGGCTACGACAATCTCTCTCTTGTTTGGCGATTGAGAAGATGGACGCTGGCTAAAGTTCTCTTCTGTCAAATCAATCGATGCGGCTTCAGTCCTGTTAGTTACATCAAGAATCTTGTAGATGTTCGCTAGATGGGTTTTTACCGTATTTTCTGAAATGTTCAGAGTACGGCAAATTTCCCCGTTTGTTAATCCCCTTCGCAGCAGATTTAAGACTTCAAGTTGCCGGGATGATAATTCCTCTTTTTTTGATTTTCCAAACATGAGGCAAAATTTAGCCAAAATGTATGTTTTTTTGTAGAAAGTAATAGAATTTATGCGTAAAATTTTTGTTTTGTTGTGAAAATAATTTTTTGCATATTTTAAATAAAATGCTTAACTAGTACGTTGTATGACAAATGTATAACTAATGTATGACAACGCGAGTGTGCTCGTTGCAGTGAACCTTTAAAAAAGGAAAGCCAGACGAGACGCCTGGCTTTTTGTGTGCGATAAGAGTTTTCCTATTTCAGGATAATGCTCTTGCCGCTGGCGATACCGTTCTGCTTGACAGACATGATATAACGACCTGCCGGAACCTTTGCGGAATTCCAGTTGATGCTGTGGGAACCCGGCTGGAGGTTTTCGGTGGTGATGCTGGCGTAAGAATGGCCGTCAACACCGATAAGGTTGATTTCGACCTTGCCTTCGGAGAGCAGTTCTACATTTATGGCAGTACGGCTTATACCCTTGATTGTGACTCCAGAAGGTGCAGCAATGGGGGCGTTGACCATGTTTTCGGCAACCACGGGCTTTGCTTCAGAAGCGGCTTCCTTAGTTGCAGAGGATCCTGTCATCCATGCGATTCGGTAGTCGGTATCTACCGATCCTGAAATGATGTTCTTGATGCGGCTGATGTAATCATCGCTCAGGTTGAAGAAATTCCAGGAGTTGTTGTTACGGGTGTCTTCGTCATCAACATGCAGGGTGCTCTTGGATATATTAGATGATGCCGTGGGATTTGCGAAGATACCGTAGGTGCTTGCGAAAGGATAGCTTCTGCCGTTCTTGGTAGCTGCCGGTACGAAGCAATAATACATCTTGGCGTCTTTTTGGATTACGCTGGGTTCCATGAATCCGTATACTTTATTGCTGGGGGTGTTATCTTCGGTATCGTGATATCTAACGAATTCGTAGGATCCGCTAGGACATTCGTCATCAAGCTTCAAAACGATGTAATCGTATGTGGCCTGGTATAAGGACATGTTGCTGACACGAAGAGGGCAATAGTAGAATTCGGGATTCTTCTTGTCGTCAATTACAACGCCTTTCGGGTTTTTTGAACCGCTACTGATTTTTGTGGCGGGATTTGTGTCTTCGGCATCAATATGAATGTAATTCTTCTTGCCGTTAAAGCCGGGACAGACGTAATCCTTGTCTACCAGCAAACCGATTCTGTTGTTGAATGTGGGGTGCTTGCTGTTGGAAAGGTATCCTCCATTGCTGCTTTCAAGGACTATGTCGTAAGGGTAGTTGTTTCGGGTATAGGGCTGGTAGCAGCGATTTGAAGATGACGGCTTGATGGAGAAGGGGTTGCCGAAATCTTTTGTCTGCAAATCACCGATAGGATACCAACCGTAATTAATGACGACTCGGTATACGTTACCATTAACTTTTTCAATTTGAGCAGGGAAGTCAACGTTGAGTTTAAAATCCTTGGTTGGGTCGGAACCATCGTTGCTTGAGAAATAAGCGTAAAGCTTTAAAGTCCAATTGGTTGTTGGAAGGTAGTTGTAGATTTGAAATCTAGGTGCGTATTCGCATTGTGCACCCTGCGAACCGTAGAAATCTACGCGGAGATTGTTGGAGGCGAAACTCATTGTTGCCGCCAGAAGTGCTGAAGCCAGTATTTTTTTATTCATTGGGGATATACTCCAAAGACCATTTCTTTGGTTAAGAAACGGTACGTTAAATAATCGTACTGTAATGAGGTACGAGAAGGTCTTTCGTTAGTTTATGAATAGAATCTTCCTAACCGATTTTTTCGTCTAACGAATCTTCTTGCGAAAATATAAGATTTTGTATAAAAATACGGACTTTGTTTTAAAAAAATATTTTTGTGGATTGTTTTGTTTATCGTGTATTTTGTATTTTCAAAAAATTTTTTTAAGTGCGATGAAATTGTTAGTAAGAGAATAATGTATAGATAAATGATTTGTTTGAATGACTGCTGTATTGATTTTTGCTAACTATGTAATACATTGTGTAGCAAAATGTTTTGTCTGCAGAAAGTTGTAAAAAATGATGGAAAATTTTTTTAGATGAAAACACATAGACAAAATAATGTGATTTTTCTAACATGAAATCGCTTTAAAAGTTTTAGAGCGTTAATCCGAAAGGGAATTACATGAAGATATCATTGTGGAAAAAGGTTGCGTTGCTTGGCTTAATTGCTTTGGCTGCATCTGTATTTGCTCAGCAGAGTAAATATGGTTATGTTGTGGGAACTTTTGTTTCTGGCTCAAATGAAGTGGAACGCATTGGGCAAGAAGGTAAGTTTCTTCATTATCGTTTTAAAATAAAGACAAGTAACAATACGGTGTATGAATGCGTTATTGACGTCAAAAATGGGCATAAGTATGAATTCCCGTATAGAATTGTCGACATGCGTGATTATAACGCTAGCTATTATGGTAATATATGGTCTGCAACAAATGCGTATCACCCGATTACAATGATTTCGGGTGTGGGCGGCACCGCTTCAGAAGGAGCTTTGGACTACATTCGTCATAAAGGAATTCTTCTTGATATCGCTGGTAGAAGATGGCAGCATGCTATTGCTTATCGGACAAGTGATCCTATGCAGTATAAGCTGCCGATGTTTGATGATCTCTTTAAAAATGTCAAGAGAATTTACGTGTTTGGTGCCCCTTATTCAAAGGGATATGGAATGCATCTGATCCACCAGAATCAGGGGGACCAGAATCCTGCTCATATATCGGGAAACGGTATTTTCCAGGATGGAGCTGTCATATTTGAGTATTCTGCGATAGGTGCCAAGAAGCCTGTGCGAAAAATGTTGATGGTTAAATTTGATGACCAGCCGAATGAACCGGGCCAATCTGATTTTTCTTATACAACCGATCCGGATGGAAGCGGCCCTCTGCATATTGGACAGGCTGCCCCTTATTATGAAGAAGAATTTTATTTTAGTGGTAGGCCTGGCCTTTCTGAAGCTACTGTGTCAAAAATACACGGACCGTTTAATGCTGAACAAATCGAAGTTTATGCCGATAATAATGAAGACGATTGTATGTCTTATAGCGATGTGGATTTGTTCCTTGGCAATACTCCTACATTGACGAAAGATTCTGGCTCTTTAACCTTTTCTCGACAAAATGGTTGTATTAATGAATTCGTTCGTTACTATGGCAATGATCATTACTACTATTACATAAACGCCTGGGATCCGGATTCAAGACCGAGAATCCGTCTGCGCTATAGGTAAACAATTCAAATAAAAAATGAGAATCCATTCGCTATGCGGATGGATTTTTTTTTTGTTTTCCAAAGAATAATTGCGTGATAATATTTTTTTACGATGAAATTTTTGTTTGTACGTTATATGACTTTTGTATTGCATTCTGTAATACATTTTGTTTTCTCTATTTGCGATTAAATGCGTAATGTCATTTTTTTTGGAACTTTGTGTGAAATTGACGTTGTTTGGGTGTGGTTATAAATTTGTATCAAAAAAATATTTTAACCTCAATAAACAAAAAACAAAGGAAAAAAATGACTACATATAGAGTTAAAATTAAAACAGGAAACGTAGATGGTGCTGGTACTGATGCTCATGTCTTTCTGACCATTCAGGGGTCCCGTGGTACAAATACATGGGTGAATCTCAATGATGAATCCGATAATGATGACTTTGAAACAGGTGATTTGAATACAATTGAGGTTCAGAGCGCCTCTGATCTCGGTGAAATTAAAAGCATTATTATTGGCCATGATAATGCAAATAAGAGGGCTGGTTGGTATTTGAGTTATGTTGAGATTACGAATCCCGATTCCGGTAAAACATGGAACTTCATTGCAAATCGTTGGCTTGCAAAAGATGAGGGGGACAAGAAGATTAGTGTTACTTTGACTCCGTCATCTGTATCCCAGTTGACTTATTACAAGATTACCATTTATACGGGTGAAGCTAATGATGCTGGTACTGATGCACGTGTTTATATGAATATCTTTGGTTCTAAGGGATCAACTCTTAATTTGTTGAATCTTGATGACCCTAATGATAAGGATGATTTCGAGGCGGGCAATGTAAATACCATTGAAGTTTCCGCCCCCGACGATTTGGGTGATATCCAAAAGATTGTGATTGGCCATGATAATGCGAATAAGGGTGCTGGTTGGTATTTAGATGGTGTTAGAATCCAGAATCTTCGCACGAAAAAGCAATGGGTTTTCCCCGCTTACCGTTGGTTTGCAACAGATGAAGATGACGGCAGGATTGAAAGAACATTGACTCCTGGTCAGGATATGGTTCATTATGATTATATTAACACATATCCCAAGGATCGTGAAAATGGTTGGAGTGAAGAACTGAATGGCGTTTGTCATGATGAGTCCAATTGGTATTTTACTCAAAATGGCAATTTGTGGAAATTTCCTGTAAAACATAGCCTTAATGAAAAAGTTACTAAGGAGAATGTTTCTAAAGGCATTTATAAGAACCATTACGGTAAGCATTTAGGCGATCTTGATCATTATCAGGAACACTTGTTTGTTCCTGTTACCGATGATGGAGATCCGTATATTGCTGTTTTCTCAACAAAGGACATTCATACTAGAATTACGATTCAGAAAATGAAACTTCCTAATGGAAAGAAATATGGTGGACTTGGTTGGGTTGCGATTAATCCAAAGAATGGATTATTGTTTACTTCTGCGGGTGGCTTAAGTAAGGACTCTCCTATTTATGTCTATAAGATTGATCTGAATGCAATAAAAGCTAAGAGAACTGATTTCTTGACTCTTTACACGCAAATCCGCGTTGTTGATGAAGAAGGTGATGATTGCGTAGATAGAGAATGGATGCAAGGCGGCTGCTTTGACAATGATGATCACCTCCATCTTACTAATGGTGCTCCGACAAGAGGTCCTACGGGCGGAAAAATCTATAACCATGCTAATAGAAAAGGTGGTATTACGGTATACGATATTCCGAGCAATCTCGCTTATGCCCCAAACAAAGTCGTTCTTGTGAAGGTTCGAGCCAGGTCCAATCAGTCGCATGACTTCCGTTTCCAATTTGACGGTTATAGAAATGAGCCTGAGGGAATCACCTATTGGGATCTTGACGGAAAGGGCGCTCCTGGAATTTCTGGTCAGCTCCATGTCATTATGATTGATAATAATGGTACTGGAGATGATGATTTGTATTTCAAGCACTATAAGAAGATTTAGCTTTTAATACTTATGGAAAAACATCCGCAAGAAATTGCGGATGTTTTTTTTGTTAAGGTGTGATTTTATGGGCGTATTTTGATATAATGTATAGTTGTAATATGATTTTTTTTTTCGTGTAACTAAATTTAAGGTTTTAATGAAATTTTTTAGAAAAAGTTTCCTTGCCATATTTGACAAGGAAACTTTTTTTATCCTAAAATACCTTAGAGGCTTCTTTTTAGTAGATTTGCTGTGATTTCACTACAGCATTTAGAACAGCCTGTGATATTGGCTGCCAGACTTCTTGCAGATTTTGTAGCTGCAAGGGGTGTGGTGAATTTGCCAATAAACTGACTGGTTGATGTGATGGCAGAACAACCTTCGCAATGAATTTCGCTTTTTGTACTTGTTTTTTTATTCAAGTAGAACTTCAGTTTTTTGACTGTTACGATTTCCTTCTTTATTGATGCTGAATTGAAGGCCTGAACCGGTTTGAGTGTCGTGGAATCTGCAATTTTGATGGAACTTGCTGTCGTGCTTGTAGCCAGATTGAGCTTGGGTGCCCCCTTACGGATTCCCTTCAGTACGAAATCAAACTTCTTGTTTTGTTCAGTGATGGAAATGGTGGACATCTTCTTTCGAGAAATCATGGCCACAGAACGAGTTGCGATACCCTTATTCTTGATGGAAATGTTTGCATTTTCATTTGCTTCTGCAAAATAAAGTTTTAGACCGATTCCAGAGCCATTCGCTGTAGACGGCATGGGTATGTCGAATGCCTTGAACTTGGTGGATCCCGAAGATTCAATCTCGCAGTCGGATGTGGCTAGGAATATGATAAATTCCTTGAGATTGTTTGCCGCGAAATTTCCGATGAGGAATACGCTTTCGAATAGCTTCTTTGTCAAATCCCACCAAGACGGTACTCGCGGGTACTTTGAAACGATGGAGTACGGTGTGCAATAACAAATAGAATAATTTTTGTTGGAAATGCTTAAATGGAATGGTTTGCTTATGTTGTTGTAGCTGATGTAAGAAGCGTCCTTGTCGGATGCTTTTGAATCCCACCAGGGGTAATTACAATCAGCGACATAAATCCTATTGTCCTTGCACTTGTATGCCAACACGGTGTGTCCGCTTGAAACCCCATCGCAAAGGTTGACAAGGCAGTATTTGTCTTTTTTTAATGTGGCTTCAATGTCTTTATAGACTCCGCTGTAAATGAGCATCTTTCCATCGACGCATTTGTTAATCAGCATATTGATGTGTGCCCAGCCTGCCTGGAATGTGTGCTTAATGCGAATGGTTTCTGCAAAACCAGATTCAACTTGGCTTTCGCTACTGATATGTTCGTTTTTACGGCTTTTGGTGAATGTCCAATCGTTTAAAGGAAGTGTGTAAGCGCTTTTTTTGTTTAATGCACGTATTGCTTCTGTGCATAGTCCGAAGCACTGACCTTCTTTGCCACTGAAGTTATCAGATACGATTTCGTACCAAATGTTGTCCCAAAAATGCAAAATCCAATCATACCAATCACCGGTCTGAGCTCCAAAAGTAGAGTTGAAAGTGGTACGACTAATTTTTGATTCTGTCTTGTAATTGTCGATTGACCAGAAACCGTATTTTCTGAAGTAATCATCGACGTTGACTTTTTCTTGTTTTCCTTTAAAACTAAGGTCCAACTTGATGTTCTTGTAACCATTTTTATTGTCTTTGCCAGTATTCATCAAGTAGATTTGAGTGTATGTGGCTGATGTTCCGGAATTATTTTTAGTATAGCTTAATCTTTGTGTAGAACTTAGAACATCGCTGACAAGGCCCCATCCACTTGTAATATCAAGATTAATTGTGTAACTTCCGAGATAGTCGTTTGATGTATGTTTGTCGTAATCGTAGACTCTGATGTGGAGGTTGATGGTGTCTTCGCCTTGCAGAGTGTTCAAATCGTAGTAGACGTTTGTGTTTGCCGGGTGTGCTGCATCTACAACACTTCCTTCGTATACGATGTCAAAGGCTGTACCTCCGTCTGTGCGTTTGCTGTAATCGGGCCAACGCTTGCCGTCTACAATTTTCTTGCCGTTTCTTGTAAGGTATGTTTCAATGTAAAGTTCTGCTTTGTTATCTCCTGCACCGTCATTAATGGCCCCTGCTGCGATACGGATTAATATAAGCTTCCATAGAGAGAAGTCGTACATGTTCCCGTTTTTGTATTTGACAATGACGCCTCCATTGCAGTTGAGGTAGGATATTCCGTCAGAACGGGTTTTCTCTGGTGCTAGTGGGTATTTGTAGTCACCGAATTTTTTTTGGTAGTCTAATCCTCCGGTTTTGGCAAAATAATCAAAGAATTCGTGAGACAGATTGAAACTTGTGACATTGGAACTAGATGTAGTTGAATTGTCTGTCGTTTTCTTTTGAATGCAACATACTTTTTTTGAACACTTGATGTAGGTGTACTCAACGCGAGACACGCTGGTCAAGAGTGTAGTTGTACTTGTATAACCGTCGAAGGTTTCGTCAATTAGACCGAGTGTACTGTAGTTCTTTAGATATGCTTCGCCTGCAACTTTAGAAAGTCTAACGATGCTATCTAATCCGCTGGCTGCTTTGAATTCAAAAATATAGGCGTCTGCGAATTCCATGTAGCAGACATTTGTGCTTTCGACCGTGATTTGGTATTGGTCGCTTGAGGGAAAGCCCAATTCGTTGCCTTCTGCCTTACTGTTTGTCCATTCGGTCAAAATGCCGCTGGGCATGAAATAGGTTGTTGTCCCGCGCTTGAATATTGCACCCATGTCGAAAATACAGTATGCAGAACCATTGGTGTCTGCGGGGGCTTCGTCGGCCATCGGCAGGCCAATCGCTGCGGATTCCAAGACAGTCAGGTAACGATGGAATATGGCTGTAGACATCCAGACGCTTTTGTATGCTGGAGACCAGAAAATGACTCCTTTACTATAACGATTATAAGAACAATTGCTTCCGCTGACGACGGTTACATTTTCGTTGGTGAGGGAACCGGTGTCAATGCCGTCATAGCTAAGGTCTTCTTTTTTACCGTCTTTTTCGCGGTATCCCTTGGCTGCAAGATTTTCTTCTGTGGTTGTGTTTGCGGTGCTAACGGTGTTTGACAGGGTGACGCTTTCAAGTTGTCCCGTGAATCCGTTGCCGATAACGAATGTTGAAACTGCAGCGGATGTCGGTAATGCAGAGAATGTTCTGCGACCGACGGGAGTTCCATCCACAGAGAAGAAGAATACGTTTTCGAGTAATACTAATTCAAAGCTGTGCCATGTTCCGTAAGCAAAAGCCTTGTCGGACTGACAGGCTCGAGTTTGGCCGTTTGCGGTGGTCGCGCATTTGACGTAGAAGGTTGTAGCGGTTGCTTTGACCAAAGTGATGGTGAAGGGAATTTTGGATCCCTTAATGAAAGACTGTACAGAGGTCGTTGTCTTGTTGGCCTTGAAAGAGGCTGTAATTGTGAACGCCTTGTTAGAATAGGGTATCAAACTTTCAGAAATGCTGATGCTACTTTGGGAGGTGAAATCCGCGCATTCGCGGTTGTCTACGGTTGTGTAGGAAATGATTTTCCCTGTTGCAGTTACGGAAGAAACTAGATTTTTGTTTTTTATAGCTAATGTTATCATTATGCCTCCATTTTGAGTTTATTAGTGAATTTTGATTTGGGAGGCAATATAATATTTTGTTATTTCGTTTAACAAATAAGTTATTTTTAATAAAATTTTAATTTGTATGGTGTTTTGCGTATTGTCTGTATTTTGGTTAAATGCATTTGTTGTATGTTGTATTGCTGTTGTGTTGCTGTTTGTGTTTTGTAATGATTTGTGAAAAATAATGTTTACAAGATGTTTGTGTGAATGTTTTGTTGCTGGTGTGAACTATGTTGATGTCGCTGATTATTTTTTACGTTGTTTGTGGTTGATTAAATATTTTGGGGAGTGTATTGTCTAACAATCTTTTTTACAAAGTTGTTTTGCTTGTTACGCTAGTGGCTTCTGCTTCCTTTTTCGCGTCATCTGGTTCTTCCGAATCGGATTCCGTTTTGCCAAATTCAGCTTTTATAGGGATGTTGGTGTTTTTATAGTACCGGATACTGGATTTGTTCTGACGTACTATGAGATGCTAAATGATGTCTCTTTTACGATTAATTTGTGGAGTGAAAGGGTGAATACGCGCTTTGAGACGGATTTTGACCTGTGAGGGTTGGGATAAGGCTAAGAGAAACCCGTTTAGGGGAATGACTGGGGAATATGTTCTGCCGGCTATTGCGAACGATCTTTTTCTGTTTTGCCTTGTGATTTGATTGATTTTTCTTCAATGAAAGCGATTCTCTTTATGTGCGTTCTCTTTTCGGGACGACGCAACTCCTGAAGTGAAAATATGGGCTGGGTTTTGGGAAGCAAAAGCAGACTTTTTCTGGGGAAAATGCAGTCTATTTTTTTTTGTTTTTGCAACAAGGATCGGTTGAGATCGATCAGGATTCGGAAGAATCCTGCTGAATTCTGTGCGGAATTCGGCAAGGATGCTGATGAATATAGTCTTCATCTTGTAGAAAATGTTGACTTGCCGCCGGATTCTAACTGGTTTTTCCCGGATTCGGTAATGTGCGAATCCTGCAGTCCCCGTGAACCTGTTTTCAGTCCCCGTGAACCTGTTTTTTATGAAAAGTGGGTGATGAGGGTTCCTGGGGGAGAGGGTGGGTATGCTAATGGTGTTTCAGGGAACTTGGCGTGCTGATTTAAAGGGTTCAATTTTTTCTTACGAGAAGAATTATAATGCGGTGATTGTTGGTGAGTGTGGTAAAAAAAGGTGATGATGCGAATGCTTGCCAGAAGTGTATTCGGCAGGAAGAGCGAAAAAGGCTCGGTCGTATGACCGGGCCTCTTGTCTAATGTTCTTTTTTTTGTTTGCTTTTTTTACTTTACGTTCACCTTGATTGTGGACGCCCCGCTCTTGCCGCTGATGCGGACTAGGTAGGTACCGCTAAGCATATTGTTCAGCTGGAGGCTGATGCTGCCAGTGGCGCGGGTTTTCATAACCGTGTTGCCCATGATGTCAAACATTTCAACCTTGAAGGCGCTGCCGTTGGGGCTGTAGATGCTGAGGGTGTTGTCCTGGCGGCTGATGGTGTAGCCTGCACGGGCTGCTTGAGCCTTAGTGATGGTTGTTGTTTCGCAGTCGGAGCATTCGTCCATTGAGGAGCTGCTTTCAGTCTGCTGGCTTGCAGAGCTTGCGCTGGTGGGCGGGAGCGGAACGTCGTCAGAGCTGGAACTGATGTCTCCGGAGGATGCGCTGGTGGGCGGGAGCGGAACGTCGTCAGAGCTGGAGTTGATGTCTCCGGAGCTTGCGCTGGTGGGCGGGAGCGGAACGTCGTCAGAGCTGGAACTGATGTCTCCGGAGGATGCGCTGGTGGGTGGAAGCAAAATTTCGCCAGAACTGGAACTGATGTCATCGGTAGATGCGCTGGAGGCGGGTCTTTCGATTTTTGTGCCGTTGCAACGGATGTTGTCTACGAATAGGTAGTTGTAGGTTTTGTCCTTGACTTCCCAGGAGAATCGTCCGATGTTGGTTTTGTCCAGCTCGGCCTCTTTGCCCCAGCCTACATCCTGGTAAAGGTCGCCCCAGTCGATGACGGCTGTTGTCCAGGTGCCGCTAGCGTTAACTTTTGTATGGTGATTATTGTATTCTGTGAGTTTTCCGTCAAAGTCTCCGGCCATGACGGCCTTGAAATTGTGGGCGGCTCCCTTGTATTCGTACTTGATGGCGGTGCAACTGCTTAGGTTGTAGCCGTCGTCCTTATTCAGGTTTAGTGCCAAGGTAACGTAGGGATCGTACATATAGTCGCCCTTTACCAGCTTGATATCCTGGAGTCCTGCTACATAATTGGATTCGTTTAGGTTAGGGAACGTGATGTCGTAGGCGATCTGTCCCTTGACCGTTTTGGAGGAGTTTCCTATGGTGGAGTTGGGACTGTTTCCGTCGTCGTCCTTAGAGGTGTTGTCGGTGTAGGCGATCCATTCGCCGGGGGTGTAGGGGAAGTTGTCGCCATCTTCCAGATCGTCAATGATATCGCTGCCGTCTTCGGCGTCCTGGGGAATGGTGGGGGTGTCAGGAATGTATTCGGGGACTTCGTATCCGCTCTCACATTCGCTGTAGGAGGTTGGGTTGCTGGAGAGGTAGCCCTTTACCATGGAACCGGAGGTTGTGTAGTAGGTTTCGTTCATCAGGGAGCCTTTGCCCTGATCGTCTTGAGTGAATGCGGCGCAGGCTTCGTTGACCTGGGAGGCGGACCAGTTGGCGGCGGACAACTCGTATGTGTTCATCCAATTTTGCCATTTTGTATTTTCTTCATTATTGATGGAGCCGTTGCCGGAGGCTTCGCATACGCCCCATTCGGTTACGAATACGGAAAGGCCTCTCTTGATGGCGTTTGCGGCGCTATTGCCTTGGTTGCTTACGGTGTGGGTGGAACCGTAATAGTGGAATGTGTAGGCGATGTTGCTGTAGCCGGTAAGGGGGCTTTGGGCTGCGCCGCTAAGGTCTGCGGACCAGGAGGGCGTACCGACTACGATCAAGTTGTCGGAATATTCGCGGATGACGGGAATGACTTCTTCGGCGTAGGACTTGACCGTTGACCAAGTGACGAATTCATTGCTTTTTTCGCATTCATCGTCTGCGCCGGTGGCGGTATGGCAGGTCTTGGCGGGTTCGTTATAGATTTCAAAAATGACGTTGTTGTAGCCGCCGTAGGTCTGGGCCATTTTCTTGAAGAACTTTTTGGCCAGCTGGGTTTCGGTGTGGGCCGTATGGGAATGCCAGTCGATGATGACGTAGATGTCGTTCTTGATGGCAGCTTCCACTACGGTCTTGAGGAGGCTTTCCTGGGTATAAGGGTCGGAGTCGTAGCCCTTGTTGCCCCAGTCGCTGGCGGTGCCCATGGCGAAACGGATGACTTCTATGTTCATTTCGCTGACCATGGCGTCGATAGCCTGTTCTGTATAATATTTATCGGTGGCGTCCTTGAGAAGGCTCCAGTAAAGGCTCATACCCCTGACCTTTACTGCGTTTCCGCTTTGCTTGTTGTAATCTTTGCAGGATCCATAGATTCGGCCCTGGTTACTGGCATTCTTATCTGCCTGCAGCTGACCGTATTGGGTGACGGGGCCGATGCGGTTGGGAGTGGCGGCCATTGTGGTGGTGGCTAGACTCAATGCCAGGGCTATTCCAAAACGGAAGATGTTCATGGACTTTCTCCTTGCCTTCTGTAAATAAAACTTTTCTCTTTAAAATAATTTCTGTATGGATTGTGTAACATGAGGAAACGTCCAATGTGGAATGATTAAAAGTGTGGACATTAAATGTTGAAGTGTAGACGTCTAATTTTGATGTTTGATTTCTGTTTGGGTAGTTTTGAAGTGTATTTTTAGCTTACTTTAGGGCCTGTTCTTAATAAAAATGTTGACTTTTAATTGATGGAATTTTATATTCCCTATAAAATTGGGATTTGGTTTATAACTGAAAATATTATTGTCTGGAGTATGGTCATGAAACGTTTTACCGGTTCTGTGGTGGGAATGCTGGTGTTAAACGCTGCATTTAGTTCTGCTTTGGCTGCCGATTGGTATGCCAAGGATAACTTGCAGCCTGGGCATGACCCAAGCATGATTCGCCTGGATGATGGCTATGCTCTCATGAGTACCAATAACCATCTGCAGCTCTGGACTTCCGAAGACGCCTACACTTGGAAGGATAACGGTCGTACCATGCAGGCTGTGCCGTCCTGGCTTGCTCAGTACGCCCCCGGCATGGAAGACGTCTGGGCTCCGGATATTTACAAGTTTGATGACGAATACCGTGTTTATTACTGCGGTTCTGAATTTGGTAAGCGCAACTCCGCCATCGGTTATACCGCTTCCAAGTCCATGATTCCAGGTACGGCTGGCTACGGCTGGACTGACAAGGGTCATGTGTTCCACACCAAGGAAGGTACTGACAAGTATAACGCCATTGACTCCGATATTATCAAGACTAGCCAGGGTGAATACTGGATGGCCTTCGGTTCTTTTGGCTTGGGCATTCAGCTGATCAAGATTGATGGCAAGACTGGCTACCAGGCTTCCGATGACATGACTGTCTATAACATTGCCCGTCGTACAAGTACTGCCAGTGGTGGCGCTGAAGAAGGCCCGGCCCTGATTGAACATAATGGCCAGTTCTTCCTGTTTACTGCATGGGATAAGTGCTGCCAGCAGGGTAACAACATTGAGCAGACCACTTACAAAACCGCCTATGGCCGCGCAGATAAAGTGACCGGTCCTTACAAGGATAGGGCTGGTTACAACATGGCGACTGGCGGTGGCACTATCTTGCTGGAACGTTATGGTCGCTATGTGGGCCCCGGTGGTGGCGAACCGTTCCAGGATATTAACCGCGTCCGTTTTGTCCATCACTACTATGATAATGCCGGCGACAAGTACAATCACATCCATATTCGCGATGTCGTTTTCACGGATGACAACTGGGCCGAAATGGGCCAGCCTTTCTTGGGGCGTTATTTGAGTGCCGAAGTGGAACATGGTGCTTTGACTCGCGGTGTTAGCGGCGATTTGGTGATTACCTCTAGCAAGACTGCGTCTAACGGTGAATACTTGGCTTATATCAATACCGAGGGTACTGTAATTCGTTTGCCTATGAATATTCCCCAGGCGGGTGAATATTTGCTGCGCTACCGTTATGCCAATGGCGGTACGGGTGATGCTACCCACGGGGTTTCTGTCAATGGAAAAGAGCGGATTGTGAAATTGCCGCCTACGGGTTCCTGGGGGACCTTCCCCGAAAATTCTGTGGTCATGATTCCTGCTACACTTAAGCGTGGTGGTAACTTTATTGAAGTTCGCCCCGTTCCCAATGATTTCTTCTCTGAACTGGACCGCATCGATTTCTTGCGCGTGATCCGTGATACGATTCCGGGTAACGGCTTTGATAATGGTATCCGTATTCGTCTTGATGAAAATGATCAGCTAGCTATCAGGGATGGGGGCTATGCCATTTTCGAGAACGTGGTGACGGATTCCATTACAAGTACCGCGGTTCGCATGCAGGTTAAGAATGGTTCTGGTAAGCTCTCCCTGCACGCTGGATCCAAGGACGGTAAGGTAATTTCTGAATGCGACTTGAGTAAGACCGTAAAGGCCGAAAACGGCTGGAGCGAGGTTGAGTGTTCCTCGCTGGGTGGCGAGTCCAAGTTGTCTGGGGTTCAGGATTTTTACCTTACCGCTAGCGGCCAGTCCGGAGAAGTTGTTATTGGCAATATCATCTTTAAGGCTGCAAGCGTGGAAGCTTCTTCCTCAAGTGATGAAACTGTAGAATCTAGCGACTCCGGTTGCGAATCTGACGAGGATTGCGGTACGGGTATTCGCATAAGCGAAATTGCAGGTGCTCGCTTCTCTGTTTCCCGCATGGAAGGTGTCTATAGTGTTCGCCTGAATGACTCTAACATCAATAACGTTTACCTGTTGAATTCCATGGGTCAAATTGTGGGCGTGCGCAATGTTCGTGGCTCTATGGTGGGTGCAGATGTCCGCTTTGAAAATCTGCCCAAGGGCAATTTCATTGTTCGCGTGAAGTAATTAAGGGATATGGCGTAGTTTCAAAAAGAAGTTGGGATATGGGTATAAGGAAGCATTTGGGGGTTGCAGCTTGTGCAATGGCCGCTGTGTTTGGGTTTGGCCTTGCACAGGCTGCTAATCCTTTGACTACGGATTTTTATTCTGCAGACGCTGCGGCACTTGTCTACAACGACAGCTTGTTTATTTTTGCTGGCCACGATGAACAGGGCCCTGAAGGAGCCAACAATAAGTTCTTCTTGATGAACGATTGGCATGTGATGGTCACCGATGATATGGAAAATTATCACGATTACGGTGCCGTTCTCAGTTACAAGACTTTCAAGTGGGCTGATGCCAGTGCCTTCGCAGGCCATTGCGAATATCGTAACGGAAAGTTCTACTGGTATGTGGCGGTTCATCATGCATCCATTAAACAGGATGAAGGATTTGCCATTGGTGTGGCCGTAGCAGATCATCCGTCTGGCCCGTGGAAAGACGCCATCGGTTCTGCCCTCATTACGGACCTTACTGAAAACGATGTTAAGTTGAATATCGACCCCGCCATCTTCTACGATGGGGACGACATCTGGCTTTATTGGGGCTCCTGGAGTGCTGGCCGTCGTGTAAAATTGAAAGAGAACATGGTCGAGCTGGCAAGCAAGCCCGAAGATATTGGCATCAAGGATTTCTTTGAAGCTCCCTGGATGCACAAGTTCCGCGGAAACTACTACTTCAGTTACGCTTCCGGTTATCCGTCTACCACAAACTATTCCATGGCTCCGACCATTAACGGCCCCTGGACTCAGAAGGGCGTGATTAACGCCAAGGAAGATAATTCCGAAACTAACCACCAGGCCATTTTCAAATATATGGGCCATTGGTACTTTATGCATCACGGCGCCAATTCTCCAGGTGGCTGGACTTATCGACGTTCCGTGAACATTGATTATCTGTATTACGATCGTGATGGAAACATTCAGAAGATTGTACGTACCGCTGGTGTAGACAAAGTAAATAATGCCCTTGTAAAGGATGGCGGTTATCGTCTTACGGTAAGCCATAGCAACTTGGCTTTACAGGATGATGGGGATATGGTTGTTCAGCAGACTGCTGATGAAACTGCAGATAATCAACTTTGGGTAATCGCTCAGGGGAAAACCAAGCGTCACTACACTTTGCAGAATTATGGTACCAAGAAGTATTATTGCCCGTCTACAACCTTGCTGGATACGGTTCGCACCAGCGCTACGCCCTGCGAAATCCGCATTGAGAATGCTTCTGAAAAGAAGGGCTACTTCCTGTTTGCCAATTACGATGATGATTATCTTGGCGACATCCTGAATATTTCCAAGGATCCTGGCATGCCCTTGATCACCTGGGTTCGCACTGGAACTGATAATCAGAAGATTCAGTTTAAAGCTGCTGAATTGCCTAAGGATCCTGAAAGTTCTTCTTCTGACGTAGTTCCGAACTCCTCTTCCAGCGTCATTCTGAGCGGTAGCGAAGAATTCAGTAACTGTGAAAATTCCAGTGACGAAAACTGCAAAACGGGATTGCGTTTGAAGGTCGAGAAACCTTCTATGAACTACGACATGTCTGCCGGGATTGTCCGCTTGGAAAATGATTCTCATTGGACCATCTTTACCTTGAATGGCAATGTCGTCCAGTGCGGATTCGGTTCTCGGATTGCGTTGAAGAGCATGCCGAAGGGAACATATCTTGTGCGAGTTGGACGCGAAACTTTGAAGATTGTAACTCCCTAACTTATGATTCTTTAGCGAATGGGCCTGCTGAAAAATGCAGACTCTTTTTTATTGTTTTGGGAAAGTTGCTTTAGGCTAGCTTTTGCCGTATTTGGTTATGATGAAAGTCATATCCTACAAGACCCCGGGACCTTTAGGTGAAACCACCGTACAGGTCAAGAATGGTCGCGCCCGCATTGTAGAATCTCCTTGTCCGAAAAAAATCTGTATTCGTCAAGGTTTTGCAAAGCCTCTTGTGTGCCTTCCCAATAAAATCATCGTAGACGTTGAAGATTCGGAGGGCTTTGATGCGGTTGCGCGATAGAAACTATATCGCCTATCTTGGGGCGTTGACTCTTCTTTTTTCGTATGCAGAAATGTTCCTGCCTCGAACGGTCCCTTTCTTTAGGCTGGGCCTTGGAAATACGGTGGTCTTGCTGGCGTTCGGTCTTGATTTCCCGGCGTTTGTTGTCTTGCTTTTGATCAAGGCGATTGCATCGTCCTTAATGGCTGGCACCTTGTTCTCTCCCTCTTTGCAAGTATCCTTACGGCGTTCTTGGCTTTGCATTTGCATATTCCGGAAGAAGCTCCTGTTATTTTGAACTCAAAAAATGAACTCGCGGATTCTCATCGTCAAGTAAATCCGATCTAGGCTGAAAACAAAAAAAATCCCTAGAAAGTGAATTCTAGGGATGGTTAGGTTTCTAACTTGCGTTTTCGACCAAGAAAAGGACAAGCGATGAGACTTAACCGAGAC
>NZ_FQWP01000003.1:0-287900 GCF_900129715.1 Fibrobacter sp. UWH9
GTCTCGGTTAAGTCTCATCGCTTGTCCTTTTCTTGGTCGAAAACGCAAGTTAGAAACCTAACCATCCCTAGAATTCACTTTCTAGGGATTTTTTTGTTTTCAGCCTAGATCGGATTTACTTGACGATGAGAATCCGCGTTGAATATGATTCATATATTGCCTTGTTTGGTTCGTTGAAAGAAACATGGAAGGGGGTTAAACCGAAAATACAAGGTGATAAATTAATTGTGGAAATTCAGGACTCAACAGCCTTGTCTAATGGTGAACGGGATATTATTGTTTTCCTTGCTATGTTAGAACGAGCGAAGAATGTTTTAAATAAAAAGCAGAATATTTTAATCATTGATGAAATTTTTGATTATTTGGATGATGCCAATTATACTGCCGCATACTACTATATTTTGGAATTTATTTACAAATTGCAACGTGAGGACAAGACCATTTATCCAATTATAATGAGTCATTTGAATCCTGATTTTTTTGATCATTTTCCGAAAGATTCGTTGCGAGTTTACTATTTGAATCCTCAATCTGTACCAACTTCATCTGAAAATATTTTGAAAGTATTAAGAGTGAGAGAATCTAAATTAGGACAAGGGGACGACTATATTTCGAAGTATATGTTGCATTTCTATGATCCATACGACGATTCAATCAATGATTGTTTGAAAAATGAATTGAAAATTTGGCAGGGAAAAATACTAAATTTTAAAAATAGTTGTAAAAAACAAATGGATGCATATTTAAAAGGTGAATCTACTTATGATGCCGTCGCCGTTTGTATTTGGTTAAGAGAGTGTATTGAACGATACGTATATGATCGTTTGAATGTAGAATTGCGTAAACAGTTTTTTGATGGTCCTCAGGCTGAGGGAACTCGTAGTAAATTGATTTTTGCTGAACGACATGATGTTTCGTATCCAAAATCATTTTCAATATTGGCTCCTATTTACAATGATCCTCTGCATATAGGAAAAAGTGGTGAGACAAAAGATCTTCGTCAAACACTCTTTTCAAGACTACACAATAATACAATTCGTGGAATGATTGAGAAAATTGCTAATGGTATTGAATTGGAGTTTTAAAAATCGTTACTTCGTACATTTTTTACGTTACTAAAGGCCAATAAAACTTTTCAGATAAGATGCAATAGAAGAAATATTTCCTAAGGTTGTTATAATGTCAGATTTGCGAGAGTTTTCGTTGATTTGATTTACTTTTTGTTGTAGGTCTTGCAGCATCTTTAGCGCCTTAGCTCTATCAATCTCAACGGAATCCTTCGTCTTTTCATCTTCAGCCCTAACGAAAATGATATCCTTGTTTTTCTTGAAGGAATCTTTCGCCCGTTGAACATATTCTTTATCGACAATTTTTAGACAAAGACGGTCGTAATTAAGACTTTCTCTGCCATTCCTTTTGATGAATTCCACATCTTTTACAGTGACGAGAGAAGAATTAATTCTCTTGAATAGCGTAGGAGCAACGTTCAATTCCTTAATTGTAATTCCAGCTTCTTCTGCAAGGCGGATGATAAGGGATGTTCCCTTTGGTCCCTCACCAGGATAACCCGAAGTTAATCCGCTTTTGATAAAAACAACGAGGTCCTGATCTTCAAAGCATAACATTAGGGCGTGATAATTTTCGCAAGTCAGGATTGTCATGTCCACAATTTTGCGACTACCATAAAGACGTCTCATAAAGTCGTCAATGCAGTATTGAGTCGCACTTGTAGAACCTTCGTATTTAATATCAATGCTATATAAACCGAGAGAATCGTTGTTAAATATCATTTGCCCCTCCCTTACTGGCCTGAACTTTCTTTCATTTCTTCTTTTCGGACTTTTTCTGCTGTCAATTCAGGATTCCTAAGTTCAAATACAAGTTCATCCACATGTGTGCATGGGTTTTGTGTACTCGGCGCATCTACGGAATCTTTGTGATTCTTCTTAAGGGCATTTGCCCTTGCAAAGGCATCGGCTTCGCTTCCAAGTGTTGTTACATGTTCGTAGATTTTCTCATTGCCTTTGGAATAATCATAGAGGGCATTCGGAGCGGTTTTGTGCAGTTCATTGCGGATGGCTTTTTCGAGTAAATCACAAAGGTCTTTGCGGTTCGTTCTTTGAGTAACGTCTCTGAAATGCAGCAGCAACCACAGTTCAAAACTTTCGTTTGACCAAGCGCAATTGATCTTGTGTTCCGTGGCTTGTTGGATGGCTTCGTCAAAATCAGGAAATTCGTCCCTATCGAAGACTACCCAAACTCGGTCGTATTCCTGGTGGTTGTATTTTATTTGACGATAAACTTTGCCGACAAGCGCTGTCGTCGATTTTCCTTTGCCCTGTACAGAAACTTCTATGTTGAACCGGTTTGACTTTTCGAGTTCCGTTTTGAGCGCATTGAAATAATTTGGTTCTGTTTGTGTGCCTTCGGTTGCAATCAAAAACGTGAGCTTTACAAATCGTTCCTTCTTTTGCGATTCTAGTTCAACTCGTTTGGCATGCAGTAGCTCTTCCTGTGCAATTTCCTCTAATGAGAGTTTTTTCATCTTAACTCCTTAAGAAAGGTATTGCGCCATATTTACCATTTATATAATCCTTTTCATAAACACGATCGTTTCTGATTTTGTCGCCGTTCTGTTCCCTGATGTCGCTCAGTGGATAAATGTCCGTTGACTCGTCGTTTCTGTCTTTTTCTGCAAACCAGATTTGGTCTCGTCGTAATATTTTATTGCTTAAAAGGTTTGTATCGTGTGTTGCAAAAATCAGTTGAGCTTTGTTTGGGTTGGTTTCCGGAGAATTGAATGTCTCAATAATCTTTCTTGTTAATAACGGGTGCAACTTTGCATCGAGTTCATCAATGACGAGTGTATAACCGTTTGCCAATGTGTCCATAATAGGACCGGACATATTGAGTATTTTTTTTGTTCCTTCAGATTCCATCTCTTCTACAGAGAAAAATTGTTCTGTAGAGGATCCGTCGTTTAAATGAACCATGTGCCCAGATTTTAAAAAGGGAGTCTTTGAATTAGGATATTTTTTTAATAAATCTTTTCTTAAATCTTCAGGGAAATTAGGGGGAAACGTGTCTTCGAAATTCAATTCTGTCTTTTTCAGACTTGAGAATCCCAAATCCATACTCCCTAAGAAGCTTTTCGCCTTGGCTGATTCGGGTGAATCTTTTGTGATATAGTCTATGGAGAAAAATTTAAAATCCTCATCATTTATTCCAGAAATGATGTTGAAATGTTGAAACCAGTTCATGACGGAATAAGATGTTTTTCCATTAAAGTTGGCGACCACAGAAAGGAAAAGTTTATTGTCTGTGGTCATTTCTTCTTTACCTTTGCCTTCCGCGAATTTGTCATCTACTCCTATTCCATTTTCGTTGCGAGTGAAGAGTAGTTTTTCTTTCCCCTTGGTGGCGTCATAAAGCCATTCTTTCAATATTTTTTTTGCATTATACTCAAAACCGTAGCGGTATATTTTTGATTCTATAGTGCATACAACTTCAAAATGAGTGGGCTCTTGGGAGTATGCTTCATCTAGTTTAAATATGTCGGTTTCAAGATCTTCTGTGGGATTCGTTTTTATAGAAGACAACAATAGGCTTTTCATAGCCATCATGGCTGTAAGAAGATTGCTTTTGCCGCTAGAGTTGGCTCCGTAAATGGCCGTAACGGGCAGAATGCTTTCGCTACAGTCTTCGCGCACAAATTCCTTGAGTTCTTGGATGGAGGCCGCCCTCATGGAAAAGGTCTTGTTCTCTTTAAATGATCGGAAATTGCCTACAGTAAACGATAAAAGCATTAGTCATCATCCTTGAATTTTGAGAGATTTTCTCAAAATTTATATTATTTTTGCGTAAAAATCAAGGTTTTGTCTTGAGAAATGAGAAAGAGTTTCAAAATGAAACAATACTTGCTTTTTTGTTCAGTATTGAAACGTGGTAACCGCCAAAGTCGCTGTTTTAGTTCCGAAAAACCGTGATTTCGATATTTTTGATTGTTGGCATGGAATTTGCATTAATGATGTCGAATAAAACAATGGTGTTTTATTCTAAATGCAAGGAGAAAATAAAATGGCGACAAATCCACCGTCAGGTGACAATCATAGAAATGGGGCGGTTCGTTCTCGTTCGCAAACCTTTAATCCTAAAACAGGCCTATATATTAAGCGAAATGCTGAAACAGGTCGATTTATGGATGCAAAACAAAACGGAACTCCGTTTAAAGGTGTGAGAAAGGAACGTTAATTTCAACGCAAAGAGGGACTTGTTCAGACCCTCTTTTTTAGATGAGATTATATATTCCCCGCGAGCAGTCGCTCTATTTCCACACGATATCTTCTTCAGCCTTGCGGTACACTTCTGCAAGGTTGATTTTCTTTTTAGGTTTATGAAATAGCAAATTGGTAGCACCCAAAGAACGGCATTTCTGATGTTCCTTAGGTGCAGTTTTTATTTGCCCCTCGCCATTCAGGATTCGCGATACATGGCTTTTAGATATGCCGGAGAGTATTTCTATTTCGCGAACGGTAAAACCCTGCGTTTGCAATAGTTGCAAGTTGTCTGGAGCTTTGCCGACGAATGATTTATAAATGTTTTTGAGATAGTCACATTTGATGTTTGCGTCGCTGAATGTGATGTCGGCCTTGATGATTTTTCTTAAATCAGCGGGGCAGGGCAGTTTTTTGTTCAGGTTAATAATTTTTTGGAAGAGACGAGAGTTTCGTCCAGCAATTTTAAACTTGGTCAGGAAATTGTTTAGAATAGATTCCGCAATTTCTTGCAAATCGTCCTGGGAGTATCTATTGAAATCAACAATGGAATCGAAACGGCGGGAAAGCGCCTTGTCAAAATGCTTGAAAAGGTTCGTCGTGGCGATAATGGTAATCTTTTCGTTGAGGTTGTCAAATCCCTTGAGGATTGCCGACGTGGCACGGCCCATTTCGCGAAGGTCCTGGGAGCTGGTTCTATCAAGGGCTATGGCATCGATTTCGTCGAACAGAACAAGAATTTTTTCAGGGTGCGCGAAATGATTCAGTTCATCGAACAGTGCTGCGATGTTCTTTTGCGTTTGCCCGAGTTTGCTGTTATTGCGTCTCGGGTTTTACAATGTACATCGCTACACTTGTCTATCTCACCTGTACTTGCATGCTTCTATTGACCCGGGAGCCATTGTTGGAAAGGCCGCGGATATTCACCAGGTAGGAGCCTCTGCTATAGTCATTCAGGTTCACAATGGCGGAGCCGTTTACGGAAACGATGGACTTGGAAGTCATTAGGTGCTTTCCACTCAAATCCGTCACGCTGATAGAAACATTGCGGGGCAATCCGTAAAGATGGACGATGTTGTTCTGGATGGCGACATGGAATGTTTTTTGGTTCAATGCGGCAACGGATGTGATATCGCCATCCTCATCGGGTTCTTCTGTTTCGGTAATTACGCCGGGTTCCGGATCCTGTGCGGATACTGCAGCCAATTTCTGGGTAACGCCGATCTTGCGGGAATAGGTATCGCCGGCATTGTCCTTCAGGGTAAAGGTAATGTAGCCAACGCCTGCAAAAGTGTCGGACAGTTTCACGGTCATCTTGGATCCGCTTACAGTTGCTGTGACACCGCTTGGAATATTGCTCAAGGTATAAGTTCCGCTGTCATAGCCCTTGGTGTATTGGGACAAATCAATTGTCTGGGTTTCGCCTTTTTCGAAGGTGAAGTTTGCGCGGGCAAGCCATTCCAGGTAGCGTTCCAGTTCCGTCCAGCCATCGCCGAGACGATCCTTGTTGGCGTCGCTGAAGTCTCCCTTTGCCGAAGCTGCGTTCAGACCGTACATATTTTCCCACCAGTCCGGAAGGCCGTCAGCATCGGAGTCAAAATCATTTGCCATGCTTACGCTAGGATAATTTTCCAGGCCGCCCACGTCGCTTTCGCGATCAGGGATACCGGGCTTCTTGCCTACAGAACCTGTGTACTTGTAGGTGCCGGTCTTGACTTCATTAATGATGCGAGAGTCGTGATCGTCGATGACGGTGCGGTTTAAGCCTACGTCGCTAAGCACGTCCTTGTAGGCTGCTTTTGCGCTATGGATGGTGGCGTAGGAATCAAAGTAGGGCTTGTTGACGAATACAGTCCAGTTTAGCACCTGCTTATCGTACTTCTGGTATTCGCGACCGCAGTTGTCGTTGGTGCCATCGCAGGTGAAGGAACCGTTAGCAGCCTGTAGAATGTTGTTGTGGTAATAGTATTCCTGGGTTCCGCCGCCGGTACCTTCCAGCTGGGCACGCAATGTGTAGCCATGCAATGTGGTGGCTGCCCCTTCCTTATAGTAATTGCCTACGAAGTTCACGTTATGTGCGCCACCATCAGTAACGCGGTCAATCCAGTTGTAAACCACATTGTTGAAAATGTCCAGCTTGCCGGCGTAATTTCCTGCGGCATCCAGGCCACCGCCCATGCTCCAGTTGCGGCCATCATTATGAGCCAGCAAGTTGTGATGGAAACTGCCGACGTCGCCCCCGATGGTAGCGGCATACCCGTGGGCCGTACCTGCAGGATAATTGGGGTGGCCTGCAATATTCAGCGCTTCTGAAATGAGGGTGCGCTGCAGCGTGATGTTCTTTGCCCCACGGCTGCTGAACGCTTCGTCGGTAGTCCAGCTGATGGAGGAATGGTCAATAATGCTATGGTTTGCGCCTGTGATTCCCATGCCGTCAAGGCCGCGGTTCTGTTCTTCGGTAGTGCTTGCAAAACCGCGGCGAACACGCATAAAGCGGACAACGCAATCGTTACCGGTAATACCGAAGGGAGCGCCTGTAATGGTGATGCCCTTGCCGGGTGCCGTCTGGCCTGCTACAGTCACATAGTTACTGCTCAGCACCAAACGGGATTTCAAATTGATAACGCCTGCCACCTTGAAAACGATAGTGCGGGGGCCGATATCGTTGGTAACAGCTTCGCGAAAGGAGCCTACGCCGGAATCATTCAGGTTGGTAACATAGACGATTTTTCCGCCGCGGCCGCCCACTGCATTGCGCCCATAACCTTCAGCACCTTCAAAAGCCAAACGCCCGATGCGGAATTTCCAGACATCGCCCTTGGTGATGGTGCCGTTGGCATCCACTTCGTCAACGCGCCAGAAATAGGAGTTTAGAGGATTCGTTCCAGTGACCTTGAATGTTGTTTCGGTTTGTTCGCCTTTGTATTCTGCGCTCTTTGAAGTTGCTGCAAGTACTGCGGCTGAATCGGTACCGAAATAAACCTGATGTTTCTTTGCGGAAACTGCTGCCGTCCAGGACAAGGTCAAGTCCCCATTATTGTGGGCAGCATGATCGTTTAAATCAGCAGGAATCGGGCCGGAAGATTGTGCTGCGGAATTGGGAACATTCAAGGCGAATCCGTTAAGAGTCACGTTGCGAAATGTTGCGTTGGATGTGCTGGGAACGAACTTGATGGTGGCGCTGCCTGCAAAAGTTACCTCAAAGGAAACGTAGGCTGTTGCAGCGTTCTCTGTGGTGAGGGCTCGATTGGATGGCTTGACGGTTATCTTTTTTGTCCCGTTGACGTAGACATCAATATTGCTGTAGTTAAAGGCTTCGGGCGCGTCCACATTATTCAAGTAGGCGAGAAGGCTGTGAGTTCCTGCAGAAAGTCCAGAGAATGTAAGGCTGATTTCTCCGCCGGAATTTCCGCCATCTACGGTGACGCCATCTCCAACCAACTTTGCGTAATAGGGCGACTGGATAGAAGCCTTGTACCAGTTTGTTTTTAGAGCAGTTCCCGCACTGCCCTTGTTTATGGTAATCTTGACTCCACTTAAAGTCGTGTCTTTGGAGATCGCCCCGGTAACTACCCAGGGGATGTAATTGCCCTCAGTGACTTCGGAACTATTTCGACCACTCTGGTCAAAATCTACCTTGATAGTAGGTGTTGCTGCAATGGCGGAAGCGGTTCCTGCCACAATCACGAATTTACCCAATCCAAACATTTTGCACTCCCAAAAATCCATTTCATTTGGAATTTTCTTCAAAAATATTTTCGGTCACTGCAAAATCGTATCCCTAATAAAATCAAAGAGTTGTCTATAGACTACGCGTTGTCGCTGGACAACAGAAAAATTTTGTTGAGGTGTACATGTGCGGTAATACCGAGTATCTTTAGGTTTGGGAAATCCCGGAAAATGGTGTTTGGGTTCCCAAGGGATGTTTATGAAAAGGTTTATGGTGTGTGCAGGCCTTACGCTTGTAATGGGTTTTGGTGTTGCAAACGCAACTCGTCAAATGGAAAATCTGGATCGCGGCCTGGTGGCTGTGAAGACTAGCGGGGGCGTTTACCTCAGTTGGCGCGTTTTGGGTACCGACGGCAACACCACTGGTTTTAACCTCTATCGTGATGGCGCAAAAATCGCAAGCTTCGATGGAAAAGCCGCCAGCAATTATACGGATGCTCAAGGTACAAGCGCTAGTAAGTATTATGTACGCCCGGTTGTGAACGGCGTTGAAAAATCTGCAGACAAGACTGTCTCTGTGTGGGGTTCCCAGCAGCTGGTTGTTAATCTGGATCGCCCCGCGGGTGGTTCCGATTATACTTACAGCCCTAACGATATCGCCGTAGGTGATGTAGATGGCGATGGCGAATATGAACTGATTTTGAAGTGGGATCCTAGCAATTCCAAGGACAATTCCCAGAAGGGAAAGACCGGCAACGTGTTTGTGGATTGCTATAAGTTCAATGGCAAAAAACTTTGGCGCATTGACCTAGGCGTAAATATTCGCGCAGGTGCTCACTATACCCAGATTCTGGTGGGCGACTACGATAGCGATGGCAAGGCTGAAGTGGTCATGAAAACAGCCCCTGGCACAAAGGATGGTTCCGGCAAGTACATTAGCAAGGGCGCTGCCGCCAGCGAAACAAACCACACCAAGGATTACCGCAATTCCAACGGCTACATTCTGGGCGGTAATGAATATTTGACTTTGTTCAATGGCGAGACCGGTGTGGAATTGGCTACGGTCAATTACAATCCCGCTCGCGGAACAGTTTCCAGCTGGGGCGATTCCTACGGCAACCGCGTAGACCGTTTCCTGGCAACTAACGCCTATTTGGATGGACAGAAACCCAGCATGGTTTTCCAGCGTGGTTACTACACCCGTATGGCAATTGCCGCTTACGACTGGGACGGAAAAACTTTGAGCCAGCGTTGGTATTACAATGCCGCTACCAAGGGCAGCGAATGTTACGGCATGGGCAATCACAATCTTTCTGCAGGTGATGTGGATGGTGATGGCTTTGATGAAATCATCGAAGGTGCCTGCGCCATCGATCATAACGGAAAGTTCATGTACCGTACCGGCAAGGGTCATGGCGACGCCATGCACTTGGGCGACTTGGATCCGGATCACGAAGGCCTTGAAGTATGGGAAGTTCACGAAGAAAAGCCCTACGGATACGACCTGCACGATGCCCGCACCGGAGCAATCCTGTGGAGTTCCAACAGCGATGCTGATAATGGCCGTGGCCTCGCCGCCGACGTAGACAGCACTAGCCGCGGTTATGAAATGTGGAGTACTGCCGATGGCAACGTATATTCCGCAAAAGGTAAAGTTCTGGGAAGTCGCTACTCCGTCAATTTCCGCATCTATTGGGATGGCGACCTTCAGGATGAACTTTTGGATGGAAACAAGATTAGTAAGTGGAATTATTCCAGCAAGAAGTTTGGTGACTTGGTGACTTTGGAAGGCAATAGCTGCAATTCCACTAAGGCAACTCCCAACTTCAGCGGAGACCTTTTCGGTGACTGGCGTGAAGAAGTCATCCTTCACGATGGCGCTTCCAAGCTCTACGTTTATACCACGACAATTCCTACCACACATCGCCTTTATACTCTTGCCCATGACCCGATCTATCGCTTGGGAATGAGCTGGCAGAATACCGCCTACAACCAGCCGCCTCATCTCGGCTTCTGGCTGGGTGCTGGTGTCGACAAGGCTCCTACTCCGGACATTATGCTGGTGGGTGGCGAAGCTGGTCCTAGAATTCCTGCCATCCAGAAACAGGGTGCAGGCTCTAGTTTCCAGACCATTATGCTGGGCGACGCCATTACGGAATACGCCTTCGGTTACAGCAACTGCGATGGTCTTACCATCACGGGGTTGCCTGATGGTGTGACTGCAAAGCTGGATGCCACAAATTCCCGTTATGTCATTAGCGGTACTCCTACAAAAGCAGGTGTTTACGAAATCAACATTGTTACCAAGGGTGGTTCCGATGAAGTGGATCCCGCCACACGCACAGCAAGCATTACGGTTCTTGCAGAAGCAAAGATTGAAAATTCCGCAGTGAGCGTTTTGTCCAGCATAGAGGCAGGTGTCCCCACTGATGGCGTTGGCGTTTGCGAAACAACTAACGGTGGCTTTGTTGGTGACTGCTACTTCAATTTCGACAACATTGTTACCAGCTATGGCATCTGGAATTTGTATTCTCCCTCTGCCCAGGAAGGTGTCACTCTGGTTCTCCGCTATGCCCACGGCAAGACGGATACCCGCAAGATGGAACTGTTCGTCAATGATGAAAGCTATGGTGTCGCCACATTCCCGCCTACCGCAGATTGGACAACCTGGGATTCCGTGGCAATCAAGATTTCACTGAATAAGGGCGTGAATGTTCTGAAGTTGCAATCTGTTTCAGAACAGGGCGGCCCCAATATTGACCAGCTTGAATTTGACATGAAGGGCATTGTGCTTGCAACTGACGAATCCATCGTGGATGAGGATCCCTCTGAAGATTCTTCCGAAAATCCCGGTGACGATTCTGCCGGTGAAAAATCCGACGATTCTTCTGATGATTCGGAAGACCCGCAGGTGATTGCAAACTCCCTGCACTTACAAAATGCAGGAATGGCTCAAGTTCAAGTATTTGATCTGCAAGGGCACCGCGTAGCGTCTTTCAATGCAGAATATGCTGGTGAAGTTCTAGATGCCAAACCTCATATGAGTGGACGTCCTAATGGAATCTATTTCCTGCAGGCAAAAGTGAATCACCAAGTTTTGCGAATGAAAATGATTCACAATAAATAGGCACGAATTATTTTCTGCAGTAACTAATCAACGTCGTCCCAAAAGACAGTGCGGTAAGCAATAGGCCTGCCAGCACTGTTCCGTTCCAGCCCCAGAGTGTCCAGAAGGTTCCTGCCAGGAATGTTCCGAGGGAACCGCCAATGAAATAGATGGTCATGAAGATGGTGTTCATGCGGCTGGTGGCTTCGGGGCAAAGTTTCATCACGGAACTTTGGTTGCCCAGCTGGATAAACTGCATGCCGATATCGATGAGGATAATGCCTACGACGATGGCGGCGTAACTGGAATTTCCGAAGTAGAAGGTTGCCCATGCGGCTGCCATCAAAAGGCTTCCGGCGTTGCAGAATTTTTCTACACCATAACGCTTGATGTACTTGCCGATGCGAGAGGCTGTTAATGCACCGGCGATACCGCAAAGTCCCAGAAGTCCAACAGCTTTACTGTCCTGGAAGAACGGCGCTTGCTTCATTCGGAAAGCGAGACATGCCCATAGCGCAAGAAAAGACCCGAAAGCGAATCCGGAGCGGATGCTGAAAATTCTTGCCTGAGGGAATCGGAGGAAAAGTTCCCCGATGGATTTCAGCATGGTGAAAAATGTGCCGCGATAGGTGGTGGGTACGTTGGGCAATGCCTTGAATACGATGGCGGTAGATATTAGCATCATGGCGGCTGCAATCAGGAACATGCTGCGCCATCCGAACCATTCCCCAATAAGACCGCTGAACACGCGGGAGGCAAGAATTCCTGTGAGGAGTCCGCTCAACACCATTCCAGTTTTCAGTTCCCTTTCGTCGGGTTTCGAAAACAGCGAAACCATGGGAATAAAAATCTGCGGCGTCACGGAGCAGATGCCTGTTACAAAGGAGCCTGCCAGAAGCATTCCTGCGTTCTTGGAAAAGTAAATGGTAATGAGGGCGAAAATCAGCAGGGAAAAATTCACCAGTACAATGTGGCGGCGGTCAATCATATCGCCCAGCGGTACAATGAAAAGCAGGCCTAACGCATAACCTACCTGTGTTAAAACCGGCATGAGATTCACATGAAATTCCGAAAGACCCATGTCCATGCGGATCATGTTCAGCAGGGGCTGGCAATAATAAATGTTTGCCACAGAAATGCCCGCCATAATGGCAAGCATCAAAGTCAAGGAGCGGGGAATTCCTGCATGTGCTTTCAGTTCGTACATTGTGCGACTTGGTACTGGTTCGCTGCGGGTCTGAGCGATTCGTTACGGACACCGCACCAGCACTTTTTTCTTTTGTAAGAAGTCAATGCATTCTTCGGCGGAGGCCTTGCTGGAGTCGAAAAGGAAAATGCGGCCGCCATCGGGGCTGCCCATTTCCTTTAGCTTCATGATTCGTACATAGCCCAGTTCCTTGCTGGCTACATAACCGGTAACGTATTCCGGGTCGTCGCTGATGCAAAGTTCTGCAACCATGCCGGGGGCGTTTGCCACCTTTGTTGCAAGAACAATGGCTTCGTTAAAATGATTCTTATTGGTGGAAGCGGTTCCGCAGGGCTCCCGGTCGTCAACAGCGTTAGTCTGCAGTGCATCCATGTAGGTGGCGCGAACCCCACGTTCCTTGTTGGGTTCCAGACGTTCACCGGTGCGGATGTCGTACAGCATGGCTCCACGCATGGAATAAGTAGCACGGAGAAGTTCCGGCAGCTTTTCGCGGACGCCTGCAGCGGCTTCTCCCACAAGTTCAAAAGCCTTATCAAGGCCTTTCTGCCAAGTATTCACATCGATGCGGGTAACGGGCAGCGCATCCAAAATCTGGATGTCTTCTTCGGCCACCTTTTCGATCTTGATGTTAATCTTGTCTGGATCACCTTTAGAATGAGTCATGGCGCGGCGTACCATAGCCTGGCAAACGTATTCTACAGCATCTCGAGATACGATGCGTTCTGCACCGGAAATATGTTGCTCGCGAATATTGCGGCTGCCGTCTGCACCAGTTTCTTCCACATCCTGGGAAGCACGCATTTTCAAGCTGTAGTAATCCATAAATCTTTACTCGTGGAATTCGTCGTCGCTGACGGGGCCAGGTTCGCACTGACCGATCATCTTGATGGCTTCGCATATGCGGTCCACTTCGGATTCGCTGGTAATGAGGGGCGGCATGGTGTAAACGTAATTGCAGAAGGGACGGAGCCACACCCCAGTTTCCTTGATGACGCGGAGGATGTCGTCGCTGGTGGGAATAGCCTTCAGTTCCAAACAACCGATGGCTCCGAGAACGCGAACGTCTGCGGCGTTTTCCAGGTTGCGAAGCGGTTCCAAGTTGGCGCGGAGTCGCTTTTCGATGGCGGCTACGCGGGATGCGTAATCACGATTTTCAAACAAGTCCAGGGAGGCAATTGCTGCGGCGCAGGCCAGCGGGTTTGCCATATAGGTGGGGCCGTGCATGAATGCGGAAATCTTGCTGTTGGTAATGACGTCGGCCACCATTTCAGAAGCGACACATGCGGCCATGGTCATGTGACCGCCCGTAAGTGCCTTGCCGATAGTCATGATATCCGGCAGCACGTCTGCGGCGCAATCTTTGCCCGCGGCACCCGGGGTACCCCAGGCGTGTTCCATGCCCCAGCGGGGGCCGGTACGGTAAAAGCCTGCGGCGATTTCATCAAAAATCAGCAGAATGCCTTTTTCGTCGCAAAGCTTGCGCAGTCTCTTCAGGTAGCCTGCGTTATAAAGCCACATGCCGTTTCCGCCCTGGAAAACAGGTTCGCAGATAATGGCTGCAATTTCGCCTTCGTGTTCCGCAACCACCTGCTCCATAGAGGCGAAGTCGCGGTCGTCCCATGGTTCGTCAGCGCGGCAGTTAGGGCGTTCCGCAAAATAATGCTGAGGCATGATACCGCGGAAAAGAGTATGCATTCCATCGGGATCGCTTAAGGCCATGGCTCCTGCGGTGTCGCCGTGATAGCCTCCCTTCAACGCCACCAGCTTGCATTTTTCAGGATGGCCCTTGGCGAACTGGTACTGCACTGCCATCTTGGCGGCGCACTCCACAGAAATGCTTCCGGAGTCGGCGTAGAAAATCTTGTTCAGGCCCTTGGGCAAAAACTTCACCAGACGTTCGCCCAGTTCGATGGCTGGCTCGTGGGTGAAACCGCCAAACATCACATGGCACATCTTTTCGCTTTGCTTGCGAATGGCTTCAACAATTTCGGGGCAGTTGTGACCGTGGGCTACACACCACCAGCTAGAAACGGCGTCAATCAGTTTTAAGCCGTCAGCGGTTTCGATGGTGGTTCCCTGTGCGGAACGTGCCAAAAATCTGGCCGGCGTGTTGCGTAATGCTGCATAAGGATGCCACAAGTGACCCGCATCAAATTCAAGAAGTTCGCTGGCGTTTTTCATACCCTAAATTTAGAAAATAAAGCGGTGCGTTATGGGTGCCGCTTAAGAGGTTTGCTAACTTTATGAAGTGATGAAAATGAATTCCTTTTTTAAAGTGGCTGGCCATGTTTTCGAGGTGAAGTTGAACGACGATGCTTCGCCTTTGTTCTTCGCGTCGATGGATAACTATGCTCCCTTTAAATTGGAATCTGTAGACGGTTTGCCATTAGCATTCTCGCTGGAAATTTTTACGGAAAATGTACGGGTTGATTTTGTCGAAGAGACGCGTCAGGTCGATGAAGGGCAAGAAATCATCTGCGGAAAAAATGCTGAAAGTTTGCCGACATTTGAATTTCTGTTGGGTGGAAAATCTACTGGAGTACTCGTTTGTCATGACGAATTTCAGAGCGGTTCGCTTTATGTGAATGGAACTTTGCCCGCTCATTTTCAAAAGTTCGCCTTGAACAATTCCCTGATGGTGCTGTATGCGTTGGCCACGTCCTGCAAGAATACGGTGCTGTTCCATTCGGCAGTAATTGCTCGTGAAAATCGAGGCTACATGTTCCTTGGGAAAAGCGGAACAGGAAAGAGCACTCACGCGAGAATGTGGTTGCGTCGATTCAGTAACGCTGATCTTTTGAATGACGACAATCCTGTGGTCCGTCTTGAAGAGGATGGCGTTTGGGTCTACGGAACGCCTTGGAGTGGTAAGACTCCCTGTTATAAGAATAGCAGGGTTCCGCTGGCGGGAATAGTAAACCTGAGTCAGGCTCCGCAAAATAAAATTCGCCCCATAAAGGGAATTGAAGCCTATATGGCTCTGGTGGTGAGCATTTCTGGAATGCGTTGGGATAAGAAAGTGGCCGATGGCCTCCACGCTACAGAAAACCGCCTTGCCCAGGAAGTAAAAATGTTCCATCTGGAATGCCTTCCCGACGAGAATGCGGCCGAAGTTTGCTACGGCGCCTTTACCGAGGTTTCTGCGCAGTGAACATTACGGATGAAGTTATTATAGCGGAAGCGATCCGCCTTGTAGAAAGTGGCGTGAGCGTAACGTTCCCGGTGAATGGTCGTAGCATGTTGCCCTTTATTGTGGGCGGCCGCGAAAAACTGGTTCTTGTAAAACCCGAAAACCTGAAGGTGGGCCATGTGGTGCTTGCCTTTGTTGAGGGGAACCGTTATGTGGTTCATCGGATTGTGAAAATCAGTGGTGAGAATGTAACGCTGATGGGGGATGGCAATCTGGCTTTTGGGGAACGTTGCAAGTTGTCAGATGTAAAGGCCCAGGCCATCCGTGTGGTGGATGAACAGGGGCGTCACCGTTCGCTGATTTCCAGGTGGAGTCTTTTTTGTGCGAAGCTTTGGGCTTTGTGTTTGCCTATCCGCAGATACCTTTTAAAAATTTATCTTATAACTCATAAAGTTTGACTGTACTTGAGGACGTAAAATGAAAATCAAGAATGGCTTTGTTCTTCGCGATGTGTGCGGCGAAAAGGTGATTATGGGCGAGGGCCTCGGTGCCCTGGATTTTGGTCGTCTGCTTTGCCTGAATGATACCGCTGCTTTCTTGTGGAATGAAGCGTCGCAAGGCGAATTTACTGTGGATAGTCTGGCTGAAAGACTCTGCCAGGAATATGAAGTTTCCGAAGCTCAGGCCAAGGCCGATGTGTCTGCCATTGTAGCCCAGTGGCAAGAGGTTAAAGTCGTCGAATGAAATATCTGACTTGGTTGTGGCGCAATTCAAGAGGCGAACGCATGAACATGTGCGCTCGCGTCATGGCTGGCGTTTTCCAAGTGGCTTCGGGCTTGCTTACGATTTGGTTGAGCAAGACCTTTATCGATGTGACGATTCATGAAGGCTCCAATCATGATGTTGCCGTGATGGTGATGTTCCTGGTGGGAACCGTTGTGGCTGGCGTTTTGTTGCGACAACTGAATTATTATCTGGGTATCAAGTCTTGCACTCGTGGTGTTAACCGCTTGCGTGCGGTTGTCTTTTCAAGGATTTTTTCGCGGAAACTTTACGGCAAGGAAACCCTTCATTCTGGTGATGTGGCGTCCCGCGTCATGAAGGATGTGGAAACCATTTGCGATGTCACTTTTGATAAGTTGCCGCAAATGGCGGTGACTTCGATCCAGCTGGTGGGTGCCTTTTTGCTGATGCGCTGGTTTGATCCGCGGTTGGCTTGGGCCTTGCTGTTGACGACTCCTTTTGCATTGGTGCTGGGAAAAATGATTGCCCGCCGTCTGCGAAAGATGACTGCAGAAATTCGCGAAAGTGAAAGCCGCGTTCAGATGCATGTGCAGGAGTGTGCCGAGAATGACGCTCTGATCCGTTCCATGGTGAGCGAGGGATTTGTGGGCGGACTGTTGAACAATATGCAGGACTGCTTAATGGGGCGCGTTGTAGTCCGTAGCCGTTTTACGGTGATTGTCCGTCTGCTGATTGGCTTGTCTTTTGGGCTTGGTTATTTGCTGGCCTTTGTGTGGGGCGGTATTGGACTGCGAAATGGAACAATCACTTTTGGCGTGATGACTTCGTTCTTGCAATTGGTAGGTCAAATTCAGCATCCCATTTTTAATTTGCTGAATTCGGCTCCTCAGTTGATTCATGCTACGGCAAGTATTGACCGTGTTGATGAAATTATTGAAAATCGTCTGACTCAGGAATCCGCTAACCTTGACCGAGTGCAACACTCAATGGAACCGTTCCCTTCTGCAGGTGTCCGCTTTGAAAACGTTTCCTTTGCCTATGACGATGACGGTAGAAAAGTTCTAGAAAATTTGAATCTTGATTTTAAGCCTGGCAGCAAAATGGCGCTGATGGGTGAAACCGGTATTGGAAAAACCACACTCTTTAGAATCATGCTTGGTCTTGTAAAACCTGACGTTGGCAGGACTATTGTTTATTCAGGGAGCCCGGATCCTCGGGAAGTTTCTGCCGATGAATCTACCCGAAAAAATTTTGCTTATGTTCCTCAGGGTAATTCGCTGATTAGCGGTTCTCTCCGCTTGAATATGCAGATGGCAAATCCTGCGGCAACTGACCAGGAAATTTCTGCGGCGCTGCACATTGCCTGCGCAGATTTTGTAAATGATCTGCCTGAAGGTCTTGATACGGAATTGGGTGAACGGGGCTATGGTCTTAGCGAAGGTCAGGCGGAACGTATCGCCGTTGCCCGCGGTCTTTTGCAAGGCGGATCCATCATGTTGCTAGATGAAATTAGCGCCGCCCTGGATGTGGATACCGAAAAGGAAATGTTCCGCCGCATCTTCGAGGCGTTCCCGCAGAAGACCATGATCTTTATTACGCACCGTGAAGAAGTCTGCAAACTTTGCGATGGCGTGATAAGGCTGTAACCTATTCGCAAAAAATTATTGTAGTATCTTAGTTAGCTTCTTGGTGGCCGGACGTTCCACCAATATATGCATTGCTGCAGATACGAGAATGCAAACGATAAATGAAATGGCGAAGTTTAAAAATCCGTTGTTGATTCCGGTCAGTTCCTGGAACTTGAAAACGGGAATCCAACAGAAGGATTGGGCCAGAAAAAAGGCGTAGGAAATCTTGCAGGCAAACTGCAGAATTTTTGAATTTTCAAGTGCTTCTGACTTGACTCCGGAAAGGCTCCACAACATCGCTGCAAATGCAGGCAAAGCAATAAAATCAAAGAGCATATAGTTTCCGGGAATTCCGATTTTTAATGCGGCGGTTACCGCCACGGCATAAAGTAAAAATTCTGCTGCAAAGAATTTCCACTGCTGCAAAAATCTAAACTTGTCTGCAATAGCGTCGTTGCGTAAAGAACAGAGCATGACGCCGATGGTAAATTCAAGGCCTCTGTAGAAGGGGTTTTCGTAAATAGAAGCGGTGTGGTAGAAATGAACGATGACGGGTGCCCAGCACAGGGCCACACCGCAGAATGCGATAATCAAAATTTTTGCACGGGAGCTGATTTGCTTGGCCACTTCCTGCATCAAGGGGAATAGCAAGTAACATATCAAAAGGCACGAAATGAACCAGGTCCCGTCATTATGAGAAACCGTGAAAATGGAAGAGAACGTGGATTGAAGCCCTAGGATTTCTACGGGAGCGAGAATCAGGTTTTCTTTTAGGGATTCCTGCCCTAGAGTTACAATGAAGAGCAAGGCGAAAAAGTAGTAGAGCGGTAAAATACCGATGGCCCTTTTGAAGTAGAATTTTTTTAGGGTTGTTACCTGCATTAAGTTCGTCTGACTATGGGTCAGGTGCAGAACAAAACCAGAGAGCATAAAGAACCCTGTCATGAAAACAGCGCCCATTTGAATCACGCTGTCGGCGGGACCGAAATCGCACTTCAGGAAAAGCTGTGCGTGAAAAAGGAACACGATAAAAACTGCAAGGACTCTAAAGATGTCCAGGCCTACAATACGTTTTTTGGGCATGCCCTAAATATAATCTTTTACTTAACGTTGAAGTACTCGATTTCGGGATGGCTGATGTACAGGCCGCTGACAGATGCCTGCGGGTACATGGCGCCATTTTCGGTGAGGCTGATGCCTACGCTGTCGAAATCGATGAGCTTTGCCACGTTGAAGATTTCCTTGATGTTGGGCAGTACTGGGTAGCCAACGGCGGGGCGGATGCCCTTCCAGTTGTTGTTTGCGTCCAGCTGATTGCTCAGGTATTGGGCGCCTGCTTCGGCCAAGCGGTCTGCCACAGTCTGCATCAAGAGCACATCGTAATCGCTGCCACCCTGTTCCGCCTTCAGTTTTTCAAGACGCTTTACGAAAGTGTCGCTGACGGTAACGGCAAAGGCGCCCACGATATCGCGGAAAATCTTGTCGCCCAGAACGCTACTGAACACGCTGGCGGTCTTGGCGTCGGCGGGGGCCACATAGTCGCAGAGGGCAAGGCAGGTGCCTTCGGGATTCTGCTGACGTGCGGTGGTGACTTCAACCAGGTCGGCTGCGGTGCCGGTGCGTCCGGTGTTGAACTGGACGGTGCTATCGGTACCGGCGGCTGGGTAGAATGCCTGAACGGCTCGCAGGGCGTATTCGGGCTTGCTGATTTCTGCCAGCAGTTTTTCGGCGTCGGCCTTCAGCTTGATTGCTTCTTCGCAATCCGGCTTTACCTTCCAGGTGTAGAAGAAGTATTCCCAGCTGATCAGCGGGATGACCTTTTCCAAGGCGATAGGCGGCAACTTGCTTTCGCCCATGAAGGGGGGCTGTACCGGCTGATATTTTTCCCAGTCGCACTTGTAGCGGCGTTCCACCGGAGTGGATTCTGCAGCGGCCATGGCTTCTTCGGCAGCAGAGATGATGCCAGCCTGCTTGTCGCGAATGCGCTGCTGTTCCTTGCGGTTTTCTTCGATGGTTTCTGCGCTGGTGGAGGGATCCAGAAGTTTCTGGGCCAGGCCCGGATTGCTTGCGGCATCGCGGACGTGGAATACGGGGCCATCGTAGCAGGGTGCGATTTTTACTGCGGTGTGGGTAGGCGAAGTGGTGGCACCGCCAACGATAATGGGAATGCGGAGTCCCGCTTCCTGCATCTTGGTGGCCACGGTACACATTTCTTCAAGAGACGGAGTAATCAGACCGGAAAGGCTGACGATATCCGCCTTATGTTCAATTGCCGCGTTGACAATCACATCTTCGGGAACCATCACGCCCAAGTCCACCATGTCAAAGCCGTTACAGGCCATGATTACGGAGACGATGTTCTTGCCGATGTCATGGACGTCGCCCTTGACGGTGGCGATGACGATCTTGCCTCGAGAGGCGGCGCCTTCTTCCTTGCCGGCCTCGATGTAGGGCTGCAGAATTTCAACGGCCTTCTTCATGGTACGGGCTGTCTTTACCACCTGGGGCAAGAACATCTTTCCTTCACCGAAGAGGCGGCCCACTTCGTTCATGCCGTCCATCAAAGGACCCGAAATAATGTTCACCGGGCTGTCGCCACGGTTAATCAGTTCCATCAGATCCGGCTGCAAGGTGGTGGAAGTTCCCTTCAGGAGGGCTTCCTGCAAACGCTGTTCCGGAGTGGTCTGCACTGCGGCGACATCGGCACCCGCGCTTTCAGAACTAGCGGCGTTCGCGGCTCCGGCGCTTACGGCAAAAATAGCCTTGGGGTCATATTTGGCGCCACTTTCCTTGGCGGCCATCTGGGCGGCAGTCATGCGGCTTGCAATTTCGATCAGCTCTTCGCTGGATTCCGGATAGGTATTCAGCAGAACTTCGGTAATGGCCATGCGCAATTCCAGCGGGATGGTCTTGTAGTCTACGGCGGCGGCCGGATTCATGATGGCCATGCCCATGCCGTTGGGAGTTGCCAAATGCAGGAACGTAGAATGCATGGCTTCGCGGAGGTAGTTGTTTCCGCGGAAGGCAAAACTCAAGTTAGAAAGACCGCCAGAAATGCGGACTCCAGGCAGGTTGTCGATAATCCAGCGGCAAGCGCGGATAAAGTCATGGGCGTAGGCGTTGTGTTCCGCCATGCCTGTTGCTACCGTCAAGACGTTGGGGTCGAAAATAATGTCAGAGGGATCGAAACCGCACTTCTCGGTAATGAGCTTATAGGCGCGGGAAGCAATCGCTACACGGCGATCGTAATTGGTGGCCTGTCCTTCTTCGTCAAAGAGCATCACGATAACGGCGGCACCCAAGCGCTTCACCGTCATGGCGTGTTCGATAAAAGCTTCTTCGCCCATCTTCAGGGAGATGGAGTTCACGATGCACTTGCCCTGGGCGCACTTCAAACCTTCTTCGATGACTTCAAAGCGGGAACTGTCCACCATGATGGGCACGCGGCTAATGGCCGGGTCGGAAGCCAGCAAGTTCAGGAAAGTTCGCATTTCCTGCTTGGCATCCAGAAGGCCATCGTCCATGTTCACGTCAACAACCTGGGCGCCGTCTTCTACCTGCTTGCGGGCGATGTCCAGAGCTTCTTCGTAATTCTTTTCGTTGATCAGTCGCAGGAACTTCTTGGAACCTGCCACATTGCAACGTTCACCCACGGGGACGAAATCTTCGGAATTGCAGTTGTCGGCGCCATTGCTGGGGCGTACCTGATTGACCAACAGCGGTTCCAAACCGGCCAGGCGCAGCAGCGGGGAAGTTGCGAATTTCGGTGCGGGTTTGCGACGTTCGTAATCGGCAGGCAGGGCATCCAGCATCTTGCGCATGGCGGCAATATGTTCGGGAGTAGTTCCGCAGCAACCGCCGATCATGTTCACCAGATGTTCGTCCATGTAAGGCGTCATGAGACGCACCATGTCTTCGGGGGTATCGTCATAACCGCCGAACTGGTTGGGGAGTCCTGCGTTGGGGTGGCAGCTCAAATAACAGGGAGCCACCTTTCCCATGCGACGCAAATAGGGAATCATGCCGTCGGCACCCAGGCCGCAGTTCAAGCCGATGCTCAAAGGCTTTGCATGCATGACGCTAATGGCGAATGCTTCTACAGTCTGGCCAGAAAGGGTTCTGCCCGAAGCGTCGCTCACCGTCATGGAAAGCATCACTTCTACCGGGCGGGGCGTTTCACCCTTGGCGATGGCTGCGGCTTCCATGGCTTCCTTGGCCTTGCTGTAAGCGCTCAAGGCGGCCTTTGCGTTCAAAGTATCGAAAATCGTTTCGATGAGAATGGCGTCGACGCCCTCTTCCAAGAGAACTTGAATTTGTTCTAAATAGGCGTCTTCCAGTTCATCGAAAGTAATGGAGCGGCTGGCGGGATCGTTCACGTCGTCGCTCATAGAAAGCATCTTGCTGGTAGGGCCCACGTCGCCTGCGATATACACCTGACGGCCATATTTTGCCATGGCCTCGTCGGCGGCCTGCCTAGCGATCTTTACGGAAGCGCGGTTCATTTCGGCGATACGATGTTCCTGATGGTATTCGTGCTGGCTCACTCTCTGGCTAGAGAATGTATTGGTGGTCAGCACGTCCACGCCGGCGTCTACATAGCGGCGCTGGATATCAAGAATGACGTCGGGGCGTTCAATGCTCAACATATCGTTGTTGGCGCCCTTGATGCCGTAGGTCTGAATGACGGAACCCATGCCCCCGTCCAGGAGCATCATTCTACTTTCAAATGCTTCACGTAAAGTCATAATTGGAATTTTAGAAAAAAGGTGCCGCTAATCCACTACTCTATAGGCATTGCCAATTACGAAAACTGAAAATAAATGATTTGTTATTGATAAAAACTATAACGTGAAATAGAAAATCCCTTTTATATAATGTACGTCGGGCAAAGAACTGCTAACTATTATTTGAAACGCGGTCTTTGTCGCAAGCAATCACGCGAAAAAGGCAGTGTAAACCACCGTTTTTTCACCAAATCCACTGCCTTTTTTGCAAAAGATCATCGCAGGCCGCCCCTTTCGCCTCTGCGTAAGCCTCAATTTGGCTGTCCAACCCGCCATTTCCTCTGTTTAGACCGCCACTTTCATCGTTAAACCCGCCGCTTTCGCAAGCAAATTCGCGAAAAGGCAGTGTAAACCACCGTTTTTCGCCGAATCCACCGCCTTTTTCGCAAAAGATCGTCGCAGGCCGCCCCTTTCACTGCCTTTGGAATAATTTCCACCGCCAGCGGGCTGTGTAAAATGGCGTCCGATTGCTGATTTGTTGACCGCGCTCACAGTTTGCTCTTGAATGGAGATGTTCCGGCCCCCTTTGAGGCGTTTTTATCCATGAGGAATCCCATTCTTTTTTTTAAAATTTGCGGTTTTTCGCCTGAAAACGCCAATTTTGTATCAAAACTTATATTTTTGTGACAAAAATCACGATTGGCTTGGACAAAACGTCCACGGCAAATTCGCGAAATATCTATTTTTTAAAACGTCCAAAGTCTATCTTATTAGTGTAAAGATTTGGATAATTAATATGGTTACTTTTTCTGACATAGCGGACTACCGCGAATTCCTGAAAGCCTTCTATGATCGTAAAAAGGCAGAGATGCCTTTCTACAGCTATCGCATGATGGGTGACAAGCTGGGCCTCGATTCCAGCTACCTGTACAGGGTGCTTCAGAAGAAGCAGCACCTGCCTGCCCGTGCGCTGCCTGCCGCGAAGGAAATGCTTGAACTGTCTGGCCGCGAAGCCGAGTACTTCGACCTGCTGTTCTCTGCCTCCGTTACCAAGGACAAGGGTCAGCGCGAAGAACTGATGGCCAAGGCCCTGTCTCTCAGGGACGTGAACCGTCATAGCCTGCAGGCCGCCGAACTTAAACTGCTTGAGAACTGGTGGATTCCCGCCGTCCGTGCCTACCTGGAACTGAATGGTGGCGTGGTGAACATCAAGCAGATCGCCCATGACATCTGCCCACCCATTTCCGAGGCCCAGGTGCAAGAGGCAATCGATACTCTGCTGGAAGTGGGTCTGGTAAAGAAGATGGCTTCCGGTAAACTTGCGCTTACAGACGCCCATTTGACCGCTGGCGGACCCGAAAAGAAGGCCGCAGTTCGCAAATTCCAGCGTCAGGTGCTGTCTTTAGCCAGCGATGCGCTTGATAACGTTCCTGTGGACGAAAGAAATATTTCTACACTTACATTGTCTGTCGACCAGTCCTGCTTTGAGGATCTGGGGGACATGCTCCGTGAATTCCGTCGCCTGGTTCAGAAGCGCGTGGATGGCGCCAAGAATCCGGATCGGGTAATGCAACTCTCGATGGCGTTCTACCCGGTTGCCCGAAAGGGCGGGGTTGGCACCGTAGATGAAGCGGAGGGCGTAAAAAGGGAGACAAAATGAAAAAGTGGGTGTGGCATTTAACTTTAGCTGCAGCAAGCGCATTCAGTGCGCTTTTTGTCGCATGTTCTAGCGACAGCGTGGGTGACACTGCCGGTTCTTCGTTTGAAACGGAGAACTCTGTTGCCATGACTGTACGCCAGGCTGACGGCTCTCCTGCAGCTCGCACTAAGGTGATGGTGCGACCGAGTCATTTCTTGGCTGGTTCCAGCTCTCGTTATGTCAATAGTCTTGAAGAGTCTGATTCTGCCGCCGGTATCTGGAATAAGGAGACCGACGACCAGGGCCGGTTGAGCCTGCCCAGGATGAAGGCCGGCGAGTATCTTGTCGAAGCTCGTGGTAGCTCCGATAAGGCTTTGGACCGTATTGTCGTTAAGGATAGCGTTTGCGATACCTTGTCCATGGTTCTCAAGAAGACTACTTCTATGAGCGGTCAGGTATTGATTCCCGAGGGAAACAAGTCTACCTACGTGGGTATCCGCGGTCTTGATTACGTTGTGCAGACGGATTCTCTGGGCAACTTCGAATTCAAGTCCCTGCCCGAAGGATCCTTTGACGCTGTGGGCTTTATCTATTACACCAGCGAATACGTGAATGTCAACGGCCAGCTTGAAGTTTACGACAACTTCCAGACCATCGGCTTTGTTCCCGTGACTGTGGTGTCTGAAAAGTCCAAGGATGGCGTGGTTATCGGAACCCGTCCTCAGGTTGAAACTCCCGATACGCTTCCTGCCGATACAACGGCGAAGGATTCCGTAGACGAAGATACCGTAGAGGTTTACCCCTATGTGCTGCTGGATGATTTCGACGATGGCACCTACCGCTGGTACACTTCTGTATCCAGGAATGCGACTATCGAGCTGGATGCTGTGGAAGAAGCCAAGTTCGGTCTGGTAGCTCATATGAGCTGTCACAAGGATTCCAACTTGGTGTGGTCCATGATGGGGCACAACTTCGCCGAATTCCATGACTTCTCGGAACTTGATTCCGTTGTGTTCTGGGCTCGCGGCGAAAATCCGGATAACGATTCCATGTGGGTCAGCTTCTCCTTCGATGTTCACGTAGACAACAGCACCGCAGATAGCGTGCTTGGTTACGAGACCGGCAAGGCTTGGGGCCATAAGAGAATTACCGACAGGTGGACTCGTATTGTGATTACCGTAGACGATCTGGATCCTGCAAGCGAAAGCAAGATTGGCGGAAACGTCGGTTGGGACGCTGTCAAGGATCATGTGAACAGTCTTGGTATCTTTGCCGCCCGCCGTGGCGACGAAGGCGAATACGAACTCTGGGTCGATGACGTGGAAATCTATGGCGTAAAGGGTTTAACGCCCTAAGGTCCGTTAGGCTTTATATGAAAAAAAGCTCGTCGCAAAAGCGACGGGCTTTTTTCTTTAGTTTGCCGCTCACGTTGACAAAATGTCAATGAAATCCCTTTTTCGGTGTGAAAAATTTTCTTCTGCCGGAAATATCTTTAGAAATGAAAAGATAAGGCTGGGTGTATTTAAGGCCTTAGGGAGTTTAGCATGAAGCTTTTAAAGAAAGTGGTTGGCGCCACCTTTGCCGCAGGTCTTGCAACCTTCGGCCTGGCCTACAATCCGATTTCAACTTACCATTATCTGGCTGACCCGGGTGCCGCCGCCGATGATGAATATTTCTACATCATCACCGATTCCGATGACCCGGCTCCCTATAATTCCGATGGTTATAAGATTTATGCTCTTTACGGCTTCCGCAGTAAGGACATGCAGAACTGGACTGATTTCGGTATTATCTATGATGCCCGTCAAATCAACGGCATCGGTGATATTTGGGCTTCCGGTATTGCTTCCGATCCCAAGACTGGTAAACTTTATATTGTGTTCCCCGATGGCGGTGGCGGCGGTATTGGCTACATCAAGGCTGATAGCATCGCCGGTCCGTGGAGCAACGCTGTGGGCGGTGGCAAGGACAAGCTGGTTGCCGGTTGGGGAAAGGGCCATATTGACTGTGATGGCGTTTCCTGGTGCTTTGACCCGGGTATCTTCATCGATGACGATGGTACTACCTATGTGACATGGGGTGGTGGCGAAAGCACTAGTCGTCCGAACACAGATAACTTTGACGTCGTAAAGCTGAATGATGCCAAGGATGCTCCGGTGGGTACCGGCTCTCACGTGAAGGTGAACGGCCTGTCTACCCGCAAGATGCTGGAAGCTTCCTACATCCATAAGCATGAAGGTAAGTATTACTTCTCCTACAGTACTGGCTGGCAGCAGGGTGCTCCCACTATTGACTATGGTATTGGTGATAGCCCCACGGGCCCCTTTACCTGGAAGGGTACCATCCTTGGCGATCCCAGCATGAATGGCAAGAGCATTAACGGCAATAACAACCACCACGGTATCGCCGAATTCAAGGGCCATTCCTATGTGGTTTACCATGATCGCCGTATTGCCAAGGGCCACGATGGTCTGGAAATTATCCCTGCCGATGATGGCATGCCTAAGCCTAACGAAGGTTACCACCGTAGCGTTTCTGTAGACGAAATGTTCTATAACGCCGATGGTACCATTAAGCAGGTGGTTTGCACTAACGAAGGTCCGGAACAGATTGAAAACTTTGACCCGTACGATTGGTATCCGGCTCTGACTAGCTCCAAGCAGAGAGGCGTCCGTAGCCGTTCCCTGTGGGCTCCGGGTAAGGTATCTGGTAGCCTTCTGTTGCCTCTTTCTACCAAGGAATCCTGGATTCGCGTTTCTGGTGTAGACTTCGGTACTGCAGCAACTGGCTTTATCGTTGAAGCGGGTAGTGTTGCCGATGGGAACACCATTGAAATCCGCAAGGGTTCTGCAACTGGCACCTTGGCTGGTACTTGCGAACTGAAGAATACTGGTTCCAAGACGACCTATGCCGAAAACAAGTGCGAAGTTGAAGGCCTCTCCGGTATTGTGGATCAGCTGTTCCTGGTGTTCAAGGGTGCCAAGGATTCTACCATGGCTATCAAGGCCTGGGGCTTCGAAGGTAGCGGAACTACTGAACCCACGCCGCAGTCACCTTATGGCGGCACCGCCTGGGCTATCCCCGGTGTGATCCAGATGGAGGACTTTGACGTTCCCGGTGTTGGCCGCGGTAGCGATTTGAAGTCCTACTATGACAAGGATTCCGAAAACCACTCCTGCACCGATGCCGGCAAGGAAGCGGAATGCTCCGACTACCGTGACGGTACTGGCGTAGATATCTATAAGAAGGCTGGCGGTAAGCTGATTGTGGGTTACATCAACGAAGGCGAATGGCTGGAATATACGGTGAACGTTGCTGAAACTGGCACTTATACCATGTATGCCGCTGTTGCTTCTGATGGTGGTTCCAGCTTCAAGCTTTCTATCGATGGCAAGGATATTACAGAAGATATCGCTGTTCCCGCCAACAAGAAGAGCGAAGAATCTGCCCAGAACTTTGACGATTACAGCAAGGTTAGCGCCAATGTGAACCTGACCAAGGGCGAGCACATCCTGCGCTTTACCGCCACTGCAGACTGGTTCGACATCGACTTCATCAACTTCGTTGCTGGCGCCGATGCACCGGATGACGTGGAACTTGATCCTACTTCCATTAAGTCTATCCGTATGAACGTGACCTCTTCCAGAAGCTTCCAGGTGTTCGATGTAAACGGTCAGAAGATGGCTACCATCGATGCCAAGGACCTGTCTTCTGCAACGGCCCAGTGGAAAAATTCTGCCAAGGGTGTCCAGGGCATCTTCATGATCCGTGGTACCAATGGTGAAAAGTCCATGATCCGTGTGGTTCGCTAAAACGCAGAAAATCGTTGAATTTAGGCGAAAATCGTCAAAAGATACCATAAACGCATCCAAAAAAGCCTCCAGAATTTGCCTGGGGGCTTTTTGTCTATGGACAATTTGTCCATGGAAAGAGGGTGTCCATAGTGGATATATGCTCCGAAATGGAATAGTTTAAGTTGCATAGGGCGAGTGGTGTCGCTCTTCATACATGGAGTATGGGATATGTGGAATAGAAATTGCTCTTGCGTAGGCAAGATTGCGTCTTTGTTTGGCATCCTGGGCTTTTTTGCCGGTAGCGCCTTGGCTTCGACTGTTACTGTCGATGCAAATACTGAATATCAGGTAATTCGTGGTTTTGGTGGCATGGTCCACAATGAATGGCAGGGCGGTAAAGGTCTCTCCGATGCCGATGCTAAGCTTGCCTTTGGTACCGGTGATGGCCAAATTGGCTTGAATACCCTCCGTATTCCGGTTTACGGAAATTCTAACAGTTTTAACAAGGATGTTGCCGCCGCCAAGTCCGCCAAGAAGTATGCCGGCAATGACTTCATTCTCTATGCAACCCCCTGGACTTCCAACTATGCAGGTGCCGGTCAGCACATCGCCTCCAGCAACTACCAGAAGTATGTTGACCATCTGAATAGCTTTGCAGAATACATGATCAACCAGGGTGTTCCCCTGTACGCCCTTTCCATCAGCAACGAACCGGACTGGTGCGGCGAATGGGCCTGCTGGTCTGCTGACGAAATTTACAACTTTACCAGAGATTACGCCGCCAAGATGCGTAAGCATGGCACCAAGGTGATTTCTACGGAATCCTTTGCCTATGCCAAGGGCATGTACGACAAGGTTCTGAAGGATGATAATGTTCTGAAGAACTGGGACATTCTTGGCGCCCACTTCTACGCTAGTGAAGCCTATACCGCAGATTCCTGGTTCCAGTACTCTCTCGCTGACCAGAAAAATGTGGAACGCTGGATGACGGAACACTATACCGAAAGCCAGGGCAGCGGCAACTATTGGCGTAAGATTATGAATACCGGTGACCAGGCAAATCAGAACAAGAAGGACACCGTCCGCGCTATGGACGTGGCCTACGATATTCATCGTGCCTTGGCTATTGGTAACTTCAATCAGTACACCTGGTGGTACATCCGTCGTTGCTATGGCCTGATCATGGAAACGGATTTTAGCAATAAGCTTTCCATTCCTTCCAACGAAGTGGGCAAGGTTTCCAAGCGCGGCTACATCATGAGCCAGTTTGCCCGATTCATCCGTCCGGGTGCAGTTCGTGTGGGTGCTACCCTGAAGCCCGAAACTGACGTTCATGCTTCCGCTTACAAGAGCGCCAATGGCGATAGCGTCATCGTGGTTCTCCTTAATCGTGATGCCAGGAACGCAAAGACTGTTACGGTCAACATAAAGGGTGCTGATGTCAAGACCGTTCGCGCCTACATGACCAGCGAAAACAAGAATGCGGAATACCTGGATGAATATGATGTGGTTAACGGTTCCGTGACCATCAAGATGGAATCCGGTTCCTCCAACAAGGACTGCATTGTGACCCTGGTTGGTGCTGCCGCCTTTGCTCCTCCTACTCCCCGTGAACCGTTCAAGGGTGAAGCCCTCGCCATCCCGGGCAAGATCCAGGCCGAAGACTTTGATATCCCGGGTACGGGTAACGCCAACAAGACTTTCTATGATACCGATTCCGAAAACCATTCTTGCTCGGATACCGATGTTTCTGAATGTTCTGATTACCGCAAAGACACCGGCGTCGATATCTACAAGAAGTCCTTTGGCAACGTGGTCGGCTACAACCGCAATGGTGAATGGCTTGAATACACCGTGAAGGTGGCCAAGTCCGGTGATTACACCATGTTCGCCTATGTGGCTTCCAACAACGGTACTGCAAGTTTCCAGCTCTTGATGGATGGCAAGGCTATTACCGATACCATCGTCGCTCCGGCAACTACTTCTAGCGAAGGCAATTTTGACTCCTTTGACAAGATCCAGAGAAATGTAACCCTTACCGAAGGTGAACATATCCTTCGCTTCCAGGTGACCTCCGACTGGCTGGATGTAGACTACTTCACCTTCGTCGAAGGCAAGGACGCAACTGACCCGGAACCGGTTGTGGATCCCGAAGATCCTGAAGATACGACTAGTATTGTCAAGGTCCGTTTTGACGTGGCTGGCGAACAGAACTACTCCGTGTTCGATATGAACGGTAATTTGATGGGTTCCTTCAAGTCTGAATCTGTGGATCTGCAGAACAAGACTGCTGACCTTGTAAAGGCAAAGGGTTCCTATCTGGTGAAGTCCGTCTCTGGTTCTGCTGTAGTGAACGTAACTAAGTAAGATTCATAAAAACTTCCATAAACCAAACCAAAACCAAAAAGGGGCGTCCTGGGAAACTGGGATGTCCCTTTTTTTAAAATATGACGTTTTTTGGACATATAATCCATATTTTACGTGTAGAAATTTTGCTTTTTATTCCATTAAAGAATAGTTTATAGTGTGATAAATTGTACGAGGAGTGTTATGAATACAATTAAGTCTAAATTTATGAAGGCGGCGCTGGGTGTATTGGCTGTTGCCGGTTGTGCTTTTGCTGCACCCAATCCGAATTTCCATATTTATATTGCCTATGGCCAGTCCAATATGTCGGGTAACGGTGAAATCGTTCCGTCTGTGGATCAGGCTCAGGAACCCAAGAACTTTATTATGCTGGCTTCTCACACGGCAAATGCCAGCAGCCGTACTGGTTCCACAACCCAGTCTATCAAGACCGGAGAATGGTATCCGGCAATTCCCCCCATGTTCCACTCGTTTGAACAGCTTTCCCCCGCTGACTACTTTGGCCGCGCCATGGTGGACTCCCTGCCGGGTGTGACCGTGGGTATTATTCCTGTGGCTATCGGTGCTGTCAGTATCCGCGCATTTGACAAGGATCAGTATCAGGCTTATTTTGACGGCGATGGTAAGGACATTAAGTCTTGGGGCTGGCCCAAGGATTACGACAACAATCCTCCGGGACGTATTCTGGAACTTGCCAAGAAGGCCAAGGAAGTGGGTGTCATCAAGGGTTTCATCTTCCATCAGGGTGAATCTGACGGTACTGATGATAACTGGCGTAAGACTGTTTACAAGACCTACAAGGACATTATCGACGCTCTCGATCTGGACGAAAACGAAGTTCCTTTCGTGGCTGGTGAATTGCTCCAGGAAGGTAACAACTGCTGTTCCAGCAAGAACGGCGGCATTGCTCTGCTGAAGAACAACTTCAAGAAGTTTGGTTTGGCATCTTCCAAGGGCTTGAAGGGTAACGGCAAGGATGTTTACCATTTCGGACGCGAAGGTGTCATTGAACTGGGCAAGCGTTACTGCTCCGAAATGCTGAAGCTGATCGACAAGACTATTGACCCCAACGCACCCGCCGTGGATCTGGTTGACCCCAGCAAGTCTACAGTGGCTGATGAACCCCCTGAAGAATATGGCCCCTATGCAGATCCTATTGAAATTCCGGGTAAGCTTCAGGCCGAAAACTACAACAAGGGCGGCGCCGGAAAAGCTTACTATGACTTGAGCAAGGGCAACGAAGGTGGCAAGCTCCGTAAGGATGACGTGGATATTTACCAGCCGGATAAGGGTATGGCTATCGGTCATTGCCAGAAGGGCGAATGGCTCAAGTATACCGTGAACGTGGCTGCTGATGGTGAATACGAAATTTCTGCAAGAATCGCTGGCGAAAACAGCACTGGTAGCTTTGTCCTCTACATGGATGAAAAGCAGATCGGTACTGAAATGGTCAACGAGGGCTTGGGCTTTAGCGAAGAAAGCTACACGACTGTGAAGGGCGGCTCCACAACTCTCACCGCTGGTGAACATGAGCTGAAACTGGAAATCACCAACGACTGGATTGACATCGACTATGTGGAATTTGTCAAGGTGGGCGGTTCTGAAGAAGATCCCACGGCAATCCGTTTGGGTGTGAAGTCCAATCAGCAGGTGGATATGTCCAAGGCCCAGTACTTCGATATGCAGGGCAATCGCGTAAGCAAGTCTGCTACCAAGAAGCAGGGCGTTTACCTGGTCAGTGTCCCCGGCGAAAAGAACTTCATTATGCGAGTTGAAAAATAACACCAAGGAAGATTTATGGGCGCTCACGAAATTTCCATCGTAAAACAGATTGTTGTCTGCGGCATTGTAGCAGTAGCGCTTGGTCTGATTTACGGATAAAACGAAATTTTGGTGGTTAGAGGGGAAAGGGTCCGTTCGCGGACCCTTTCTTTTTTTTTGATGCATCACACCCTCTCCCCGCAAAGCAGTACCTATAGAAAACAGTCAGACGTTTATAACGTCCCCCTCATTGATAAAATGTTTTGGTGAGGAGTGAAAAAGACGTTCCTTTTATGCAATAACGTTCTAATCTGCTTTCACGTGGCCGGGCGGGAAAGGGGTGCGGGGGAGAGGGCTGACGGCCTTCGTAACTCTGAGTGCGGGCCCTCTCCCCGCAAAGCAGTACCTATAGAAAACAGTCAGACGTTTATAAGGTCCCCCCCCTCATTGAAAAAATGTTTTAGTGAGGAATGAAAAAGACGTTCCTTTTATGCAATAACGTTCTAATCTGCTTTCACGTGGCCGGGCGGGAAAGGGGTGCGGGGGAGAGGGCTGACGGCCTTCGTAACTCTGAGTGCGGGCCCTCTCCCCGCAAAGCAGTACCTACTGAAAACAGTCAGACGTTTATAACGTCCCCCCATTGATAAAATGTCAATAAAAGCTTTTGTCTAGGCATGTTTTTTGTCCTTGGACAGAGGTAATTTATAGTCATGAAAACCGCAGGTTGTTGGTGTGGCCTGCTGAGGAGATGATATGGGATTGTTAAAGAAGTTTTTTGCCGGAGCAGCTTTGCTCGGTTCTGCAGTTGGCGCCTTTGCCGTCACTGTTAATAATCCGGTGATCTGGTCCGATTCTCCGGACCCTTCCATTGTACGCGTCGAGGGCAACTACTACATGGTGACGACCACCATGCATTACGCTCCGGGCATTCCCATTTTCAAGAGCACCGATTTGGCTCAGTGGCGCACTATTGGTTATGTGTACGAAACCCTGACCAATAACGACAACATGAATTTGAACGGCGGTAAGGATGCCTATGGTAAGGGCTCCTGGGCTTCTAGCATCCGCTATCGAGAGAAGGACGGTTACTATTACGTCCTGACTCCGTCTTATACCACCAACAAGACTCACCTTTACAAGACCAAGGATATCGAAGGCGGCCCCTGGAGCGAAGTCCAGCTGCCCTTCTATCACGATCCCTCTCTGTTCTTCGATGATGACGGCACGGCCTGGGTTTTCTACGGTTCTGGCGATCAGATTAGCTATGTGCAGCTGAACGACGATGCTTCTGGCGTCAAGGCTGGCGGCCGCAGTGGTAAGGTTGGTGGCGTTAGTGTCAACAAGATTACCGGCAAGGGCGATCGCGATTACTATGTGCAGCAGGAAGGCTCTCACATGGAAAAGGTGAACGGTGAATACTACCTGTTTACTATTTCTTGGCCCGCAGGCGCTTGCCGTACTGAAATTGTTTATCGTTCCAAGAACCTTTTGGATGGCTTTACCGGCCGAATCTTCTTGCAGGATAATGGCGTAGCCCAGGGCGGTATTTTTGATACTCCCGATGGCAAGTGGTATGCGCTCCTGTTCCGCGATTCTGGTCCTATTGGCCGTATTTCTCACCTGGTTCCCACGGTGTGGAAGGATGGTTGGCCGGAACCTGAAGGCGGTTCCAAGAAGGCTCCCGCAACTTTGGATTTGCCTAGCGAAGTGGAACCGGGTTACGGCATGGTCACTTCCGATGACTTTGATGGCGACGAACTTCCGCTGGAATGGCAGTGGAACCACAATCCGGATAACTCCAAGTGGAAACTGGCTGATGGCAAGCTCCGCATTACCACTGGCCGTACCGATGCCCGCATTACCAGCGTCAAGAATATGCTGACTCAGCGTACCTTTGGCCCCAAGTGCGTTGGCCGTACCTTGGTGGATGGCACTAATATGAATGATGGCGATGTTGCCGGTCTTGCTGCTTGGCAGGACAACAAGGGCATGGTTGCCATTACGAAGGAAAGCGGCAGCTATAAGGTTGTCATGTACAGCGGTACCAAGGATGGTGAAAAGCGCGAGGCTTCTGAAAATCTTTCTGGCTCCAAGGTTTACCTCCGCGTCGATTTTGACATTCCTGTCGATAAGGGCACAGCCTCCTTCTACTACAGCGAAGATGGCAGTTCTTGGAAGAAGATCGGTACTAATGTAAGCTTGAGCTTCGATTTGCACATGTTCGTGGGTAATCGTTTTGGCTTGTTCAACTGGGCAACAAAAACCGCTGGCGGATCTGTTGACTTTGACTGGTTCAAGATTGGTGTAGACGCAAATGATGAAATCTACCTGGATGGTGCCGGCGCAGAACCTATTCCCCAGACGGCACACAATGCAACCCAGACTCCGTGGGCACTTCCTGGCCAGATCGAAGCTGAAGACTTTGACGATCCGGGTAAGGGCAAGGGCGGTCCGTCTTACAGCGACAAGGATTCCGAAAATCGTGCCTGCACTGGTGACAAGGTTAGCGAATGCTCCGATTACCGTAAGGATACTGGCGTAGATCTGTACAAGAAATCTGGCGACCGCATTGTGGTTGGCTATATCCAGAAGGATGAATGGCTGGAATATACCATCAATGTTACAAAGGCTGGTGACTATACTTTGTTTGCCGCAGTCGCTTCCGATGGTGGCTCCAGCTTCAAGCTTTCTCTGGATGGTAAGGATCTTACTGAAGACATCGCTGTTCCTGCTGCAAAGAAAGACGGTGATAGCGAAGAACAGAACTTTGATGATTACAACAAGGTGAATGCTAATGTGGTCCTGCCTGCCGGTGAACATATCCTGCGCTTTACCGCCACCGCAGACTGGTTCGACATTGACTACTTTAACTTTGCCGAAGGTAAGGACGCAACGGATCCCGCTCCTATTGGCACCACCTCCATCAGGGACATTCGCATGGTGGTTGGCGGTCAGCAGAACTACCGCGTGTTTAACCTGAACGGAAACTTGCTGGGAATCGTGAACAGCAATGGCGCCGATATCGTGAACGTTACCCGCGATTTTGTAAAGCAGAGCGGCATGTATATCGTAAAGCCTGTCCGTGGTGGCCTGGTTCACAAGATTACCGTGACCAAGTAAATTTTACAAACGATCTTTCATAACACATCCCATACACTAAAGCGGTACCTGATTTACGTCGGGTGCCGTTTTTTTTTGCTTGTTTTGTCATGGACTTTTTATCCATAGTTGTTATGGTTTGATGTTTTCTTTTTGCTTACAACCCATATAGTTTTAAGGTGGGTTCGCGGAGTGGTGTCCGCTAACCTTAAAAATGAGGATGTGGATGTCTGGCAAAAAGTTCTTTGTCGCAGCATTTGCTGCGTTGACTGTATTTATGGGAAGTTCCTTTGGGATTCCTTCTCAGAATATCAATGTGAATGGTGCGAACCGTAATATGCTGGTTTACGCACCCGCTAATATCGAAAAAGATCGCCCCCTGATTATTCAGATGCATGGCATGAATCAGGATGCCCCCTACCAGCATGATGCGGCTAAGTGGGAAGAAATCGCGGATACCGCCCGATTTGTGGTGGTGTTCCCTAATGGCGAAAATAAGTCCTGGGATATTTCTGGCGACAAGGATGTGAACTTCCTGAAAGCAATCATCAATGAAATGTATACGAAATACGGAATTGATAAGAAACGCGTATATGTTTCAGGCTTCTCCATGGGCGGCATGATGAGCTATCACGCTGCTAACAAGATGAGCGACCAGATTGCTGCAATTGCTCCCGTGTCCGGCTACCCGGTTGGAAATCCCGCTCCCGCCAGCAAGCGCATGATGCCGATTCTGCATACTCACGGCACGACGGATCCTACGGTGAACTACAACAGCGCTGTTTCCTATTTGAAGCGTTGGGTGGAATACGAAGGCTGTTCCTCCAACTCCGAAAAGATTTCCCAATATCCAGTTGGCAAAACCACTTCTGCAGCCTCCATGGAAAAATGGAGCGGCTGTAAGGAAAATAGCGATATCCGTCTGATTTCCATTAAGGATAAGGGCCATTGGTATTCCATGGATTTGGCCAGCGTCAATACCTCTGACGAAATCTGGAATTTTGTAAAGCGCTTCTCTCTCGACGGAGCGGTAGCGGAAACGCCTGCCGTACCTCCTTTTGTTGAACCCACCAACCGCGACAGCATTTATAATGGTGGTTTCGATTCTACTGCGAATGCATGGACCCTCCAGAATCATGGCGATGGTAAGTCCGTTGGTTCTGTGAAGGATGGCAAGTATGTTCTTGATATTTCCGCTGTCGGGTCGCAGCCTTATACCGTGCAGCTGATCCAGCACAATCTTCATCTTGAACAGGGTGAATGGTACAAGGTCAGTTTTGAGGCCGGTGCCGATGCAGATCGTGTTCTTGAAGTGAACGTGGAACAGCATGAAGATCCTTGGGGTAGCTATTTGACCGCGGTCCAGAATTTTGACGTTAGTACTTCCATGCAGCCCCTTTCATTCTATTTCCAGATGACCGCTGCGACGGACACCGATGCCCGCCTAAGCTTTAATGCGGCGACATCTACGGGAACCCTTATGCTGGATAATGTTTCCATTGAAAAGGTTGATGAAAATGATGTGCCCATGGTTCCCTGCTGCGAAACCGCTGTGCATGCGTTGAATTTGGATCGTAATGTTTTACGAACTTATGAAGTCTACGGTTTATCTGGTGCCTACCTTGGAAAGATTGATGCCTTGAATTTCAATGAAATGAAATCGAATGTACTTTCGCTGGTAAAAAAATCTGGCGTGTATATGGTTCGTTCAGGAAGTTCTGTGAAATCGATTCAGGTTGGTCGATAATATCTAGACAAAATGTCCATGAAATATCTTGGTAGGTTGGTGTTTTCAGTGACAGAAGTGGATAGTTTAATACCGAATTAAACAGGAGTGAAAAGATGTTCGGTTTGAAGAAACAGATGGGTCTTGCTGCAGCCGCTATGGCTGTAGCTGCCGTTACTGCAAATGCCCACCCAGATAGTCTGGTGCTTACGCCCCCTCTGGGCTGGAACAGCTGGAACGTATTCCACGAAAACATCAACGAAACCCAGATCAAGGAAGTGGCCGACGCCATGGTTTCTTCTGGCCTTCGCGATGCTGGCTATATCTACCTGAATCTGGACGACAACTGGATGGACACCAAGCGCGACGCCAATGGCGACCTCCAGAACCATCCCAAGACTTTCCCCAGTGGCATGAAGGCTCTGGCCGATTACATTCATAAGAAGGGCCTGAAGTTCGGCGTGTATGGCGACCGCGGTAAACGTACCTGCCATCATTACAACAGCAACTGGGTAAGCGAAAACGGCTCCTACATGCACGAAGAACAGGATGCCAAGAAGTTTGCCGAATGGGGCGTTGACTACCTGAAGTACGATAACTGCGACCCGGCTCCCGGCTCCAACCAGGAAGAAGATTACACCCGTATGTCCAAGGCTCTCCGCAATTCCGGCCGCGACATCGTGTTCAGCATTTGCGCCTGGGAATATAAGGACTGGATGCCGAAAATCGCCCATCTGTGGCGTACCACTTTCGATATTGGCCCCGAATGGAGATCTACCTCCTGGTACCGCGGCGTTTACGAAATTATCGATGCCAATGACAAGTACTGGAAGATTGCAAAGCCGGGTAACTGGAATGACCCGGACATGCTCGAAGTGGATAACAGAAACCTGACTTATGAAGAACAGAAGTCCCAGATGACCATGTGGTCCATTATGGCGGCTCCCATCATGATCAGTTCCGATGTCCGCAAGATGAGCGACCAGGTGAAGGAGCTTTACCTGAACAAGGATATGATTGCCATTAACCAGGATTCCCTGGGCGTGCAGGGACATCGAATTTCTAATGTAGATGGTAAGCAGGTTTGGACCAAGCCCTTGCGCAATGGTGACCTCGCTGTAGCCCTCCTGAATGACAATACCTCTACCCAGACTATCGAAGTCAACTTTAAGGATATTGGCGTAGAAGGCGAGGTGGAAGTCCGTGATGCCTGGCAGAAGAAGGATCTTGGTCCCAGATCTAGTGTTTCGGCAGAAGTTCCTGCCCACGGTTCTGTATTGCTCCGCTTGATTCTTGAACCCGTTCCCCGCGAACCGTTCAAGGGCAAGGCCTTTGCAATCCCCGGCAAGATCGAAATGGAAGATTTTGACGTTAGCGGTATCGGCCAGGGTAACGTTTCCTATAGCGATGGCGATTCCGAAAATCAGGGCAACAGCGATTACCGTAAGGGAACTCCCGTAGACATTTATGAAAAGACTGACGGCCGCATTGTAATTGGTTACAACCAGAAGGGTGATTGGCTCGAATATACAGTTGATGTTGCCGAAACAGGTGAATACACTTTGGGCGCCTATGTGGCTTCTGCCAACGAAACTTCCAGCTTCAAGTTCTCTGTAGACGGTACTGACATTACCGAAGAAATCTCCGTGCCCAAGGGTGAAGGCGATGATAATTACGATGACTACAACCTGGTTGAAAAGAAGGTGAACTTGACCAAGGGCGAACACATTCTCCGCTTTACTGTTACTAGTGACTGGATGGATATTGACTATGTTCAGTTCGAGGGTAGTGGTACAGCTCGCATTGGTAAGAAGGTGGCTCAGAGCCGTTCTGCCGGTCTTGTGAAGGGCGAACGTAACGCCTATTCTCTGACGGGCCGAAATCTGGGCCGCGAAACAAAGAAGCGTTCCAACGGCATGTATCTGCTTCGCTAAAAAAAACAAGTCAGATTGATTTTGGTTCCTTTGACAAAATGTCAAAGGAACTTTTTTTTTGTTTGCGTTTTTTACCGCTGTGAAAAATATCTTTAGACTTGTAAACAGGATTGTGGTGGTTCCGTTTACGGTTGGTGCGTCGTGGTTGACGCAATTGAGAGGATATTATGGGGAAATTGGTTTCCGTTGCAGCATTTGCTGCTGTTTTTGCCGTTAGCTCCTTTGCGGTAACGAATCAGTTCCGCGGTACGAACTGGGCTGATAAGCGTGACAATTTCGTCTCCGATGTGCTGAAACTTTCCGGCATGACCGGCACTGAGGACTACCAGGCCGCCTACGCGCTGTCCGACCGCGTCATGAGCCAGTTCGTAGAAAAACTGGGCATCAACAGCCTGCGCATTCCTATTAACGAACCTACCGCTTTAAAGGCCTGGGGCTCCTATAAGGGCATTATCGACGGTATTCTGGCTCACGGTCGTATGCTCGTTGGCTACTGGGGCCCTGCACAGCCCGCCGGCCCCAAGAACATGGATGACTGGTGGAAAATGTGGGATACCGTCATCAAGGAATACGGTGACAATCCCAATGCCTATTTCGAAATTTTCAACGAACCCCACATGTACACCAAGGACGAACTTCGTAATCTGTACGCAAAGTGGCTGGCTCGTTACCCGGATGTTCCTCGTGACCATGTTTTGCTGGATGGTACTGGTCTCGCATGGAATGTGCCCGAAATCGCCGACGATTCCCGTTTTGATGGATGCCTTTTCGCAGTGCACGAATACACCTTCTGGAACATGAGCATTACTACCGAACAGGGCTGGATGAACAGTTTCAAGGGCAAGGTGGGCAAGTACGCCGACCGCACCGTGGCAACCGAATGGGGTGGCGCTATGGGCCCTGGCGACAAGAACGGCGTTCATTACGAGATCATGGATTACAACGATCCCAATCCCACCAACTACTTCATGGCCTACATTCGCGGTATGTCCGAACAACTTCGTGAATGGCAGATGGGCAGTTTCTACTGGGTTGGCCTCCGCGATGGTGACTGGTACAGTATGGTAACCCGTTCCGGTGAAGGAGCCAATACCAAACTTGAAATCGTGAACCAGTCTGGCGTAGACCGTATGCAGTATTCCTGGACGGATACTGTTGAGACGACTCCTGCCGTTCAAGAGCCGTTTGACGGAATCATTGCGTTGCCCGGAAAAATTGAAGCTGAAAATTATGACAAGGGCGGAAACCGTGTTTCCTTCTACGACAAGGATGCTTCAAACCAGGGAAATGTCTATAGGGATGATGCTGTGGATATCGTTGGCTTTGGCTGCTCCGACTCCCTGAATACCAAGGATTGCGAAGGCTATTCCTTGGGCTATACCCAGGTGGGTGAATGGCTGGAATATTCTGTGAACGTTGGAGCCCATGATTCTCTTGTCGGTTCTGCCCGAGTGGCTAGCGGTCTCGAGGGGGCAGGCTTTATCCTGTACATCGACGACAAGACGGTGACCGATACGGTCAAGATTCCCAAGGGCGGAGATTGGGTAACCTATTCCGAAATCGAATTCCCCGTGTCTGAAATCGCCGAAGGGGAACATGTGCTGAAGCTACAGTTTACGGGTACTTACGGCAATGTGGACTGGGTCAGTCTTGGAGATCCGAATGCGGTTGTCGGAACACGCCTGCAATTTAACGTGGCTACTCCGCAGAACTATTCAGTCTTTACCGTAAATGGAAATTATGTGGGGACTGTGTACGGTTTGTCTGCGGGTATTGCGGAACAGGTTCGCGGGCTTGTGAAAAATCCTGGAATTTATGTGGCGAAACCCGCTTATGGTCCCGCTGTAAAGTTTAATGTGAAGTAGCTGTCGGCTGTATACAGGCGTTTTGGTTATATTTTAACCCATGAAGACGTCTATTCATAGCAAAATCCTAAGATTAAACCTCTCCGTATTGCTGCTCTGCGCAGTATTCGTGGGAGGTTTTGGCATTTTGTGTGCTAGTCATTTTGTCAAGGACGACACCCAGGAACATCTGCAGTTGATCAGCCAGAGGGAATCTGCCCGCATTTCTGCCAGGTTGCAGAATATCGAGCAGTATGTGAAGACCGTATCTTATGTGGTGTTGGATGGGCTTGATGATTTGGATGAATTGAAGGATACCTTGCGCCAGCAAGCGTTTACGGATTACAACCTGAATTTTATGCGGGCGACCATCCATAACGTGAATAGTGCTGTGGCTGTGTATTTGCGTTATAATCCCAAGTTTACGCCTCCCACTTCTGGGGTTTTTCTGGCCAAGACAAGTAAGAACGGAAACATCCTGAAGCAGGTCCCGACCGATTTTTCAAAGTACGATCCCAGCGACATCGAACATGTGGGTTGGTATTACGTCCCCGTTATTTCGGGTAAACCCATCTGGATGGATCCTTACGAAAATAAGAATGTCGATATTTACATGATATCCTATGTGATGCCCTTGGTCAAGTTCGGAACGGAAGTTGGCGTTGTTGGTGTTGATATCGACTTTGGGTATCTGACTTCAGAAATCGCGAGCATTTCATTCCTTGAGTCTGGATATGCCTACCTGGAAAACAAGAATGGAACTGTAATTTATCATCCGTCTCTGTCGAGAGGTTCTAGGGTTCCTGATAATTTCCGCAGGGTCTGCGTGAAGAGAGTCCTTTCTAATGGGATGGTGCTTGTGCTAGAAGTTCCAGCCTCCGAGACCAATATGCAGCGCGATGCACTGGTTGCCGAAATTATGGGCTTTACTTTTATAATCCTTCTTGTTTTCGGTTTGATTTCTGTACGTATGGCCCGCTCTATTACAGAACCTCTGACGGCGCTGACTGAATCCGCCAATCAAATGGTTGCCGGAAATATTGATGTTTCGCTGGAATTCCGTTCTGATGATGAAGTGGAGGATCTTGCCCATAATTTTGCTGCAATCCGAAAGTATGTGAAGGAGTATATGGGTTTTGTAAGGGGCGTGGCCTTTAAGGATGGCCTCACTGGGGTGCGCAATAAAACGGCCTTTGATACTTTTTTGGCAGACCTGCAGAATAAGGTGAACATGTTTGCCGTTACGGAATTGGGCTTTGTCTCGTTTGATGTGAACAACTTGAAAAAGGTAAATGAATGCAGCGGCCATGATCATGGTGATTTGCTCTTGCAGAACGCTTGCCAGATTATTTGCCAGGTGTTTGGCCATAGTCCCGTATTCCGTGTTGGCGGAGACGAATTTGTGGCTGTCCTCCAGTATGAAGACTACAGAAACCGCGAGGCTCTTCTGGCTGAAATGGACCGCAAGATGGCTGCTACCCGTTCCGAAGATTCTGCTCCCTGGGATCGCATCTCTATTGCCAAGGGACTTGCCGTCTATAACTGTTACACGAACGAACCTCTTGTTGATGCGGTGCAGCGTGCCCATGACGCCATGTACGAAAATAAGAGAGCGATGAAAAGTTTCGGTTAAAAGCTATATTTGGCATCGTTAAATTAGCCTCCCGGCATTTGACCGGGATTTTTTGAAATTGGTAAGTATATGCAGAACGAATTCGATAACGCCCTGGAAGGATTGCTGAACTTTAAGCCCGTTGACAGTCAGTCCGCTGACCGTTACAATGAACTTTTCAAGCAGTTGATTTCATCTTCTATGAAGATTTGTAGCGAGACGGATTATGCTGCCCTTGTCAAGCAGAAGGCCGACTCTGTAGAAAAGAAGTATGGTGTCAAGATGGAAACTTCTGACGATGAAGGTGACGTGTATAAGAAATTGCGTGAAGTCGTCCGCTTTGAGATGGCTCGCGAATCTATTCTGAATAACAGGGAGCATGAAGTCTGCTGTACTGAATCTAATTTCAGGAATGCCGTGGGTAAGTTCCGTGGCGAGTTAGAAAAGATTGTTCCCGAGTCTCAGATGGAAGTGCTGGAATCCATGTCCCAGTCGCTGTATTCCGACTTTACCAACTTCTTTGTCTGTGCCTCTATGGATTTGATTGCAGACGCAAAAATCTATCAGATGAAAGAATTCCGTCCCTTACAGCTGAATGCCATGGGCAAGGAAATCCGCACCTATGTAAACGTCATCAAGCAGCAGAATGCCAAGCCCCAGAAATCCCAGGTCGTTACGGACTGGTTCAGGAGTGTAATGGTGTTGCCCGCCTTCCTGTTTAGAAAGCTGTACGGTGTCAGCTTTGTAGAAATGTTTGAAGTGCCTCAGAAACTGGTAGACGATGTGGCCCACACTTTCAATATCTTCCAGAAGAATTTCGAGGCTTTTACCGCAGGCGATGAATACAGAATCCTTCATGAATTCCTGAGGGCTCTGAATCTGGAAAACTGCTTTACGGTTCGCATTAAGATCGGTGACCAGAACCGAAAAGCAGACAAGGCTAAGGTGAACTGATTTTTTATTTCTGTTTGCGCTTGATGCCTGTATTCAAGACTCGGAGTTCGGAATGCCCGTCTTCGAATCTGAACAGGATTCTCCAGGTGTAGACTCCGGTTCCGGCGAGTCGTCCTTCTGACGAACGCTGGTTCCAGCTGATGAATCCAACCTTGTAACGGTGCTCGCTGCTACTGCGGCTTTCCATTTCCATTTCGCCGTTTGAGCCGAATTCCTGGTTGAAGGTGGCAAGCACCTGGGCCATTCCATCGTAAATGGTGACAGAGACCTTATAGGGGGCGATTGTCCATACCTCTACGCTAGAAATAGAATCGGGTTGAGTTTCCCATTCGTCCTGACCGTCGGGAATCCATTCGACAGGTTGGCCTAAGCCGCTGACAGAGGGGTTGCTCCTGATCTTGTAAAGATAGGTGGCGATGTCGGTGCCGGTAGCCTCTACGCCTCCGCGGCCCATAGCGTTTCCTGCTTCATCCTGATAAGGTGCCTGATGGTCTGTGATGATGCAGTTGCCTACGTTTACGACGCGGTCTTTCAGAAGTAAGGTCCACACCAACCCCGATGAATCCTTTTTCGGAATGCTCAGCAGATTGATGGGGTGGGAAACTGTATCTTCGCAGTTTTCTGAATATCGGAACAGTTTTTGCCAAGGTTCCCTATCTTCAGATTTTTTTGATTTCTTGGAAGAGGTCGTTTCTTTTACTTCGATAGGTTCTGACAGTTTGACGATTAATGTGTCGGGGTAGATTTCGTTGATTCCGCCCATGTCGTTGTTTATGGCGAATTCGCCGGGGCGCTTCTGGGCGCTGACAACAACTGCGCCAATCTTGTCCCTGATTTTCAGTTTCTGCGTCTTGCCCCTTTTCTTGTGAAGGATTCTCAGGTAGGGTGAATTCTTTGCGCTGGTAAGGCCATATTTGAAGGGTTCCAAATTGGCTGTAATCCAAAGGGAATCGCTTGAAATTTCCACGTTGTTCTGGGTAACGCTTCGCCAATCTCCATCGGGGCTATTCCAGAACAAGGTGTCGATGCCGGCGATCTTTTTCAGAAGCTTTTCCTGGAAACGGATCTTTATAAAGTCTGCGGTACCATCCAGATTCAAATCATATATTTCGGCCTTGTCCGCTACACGGGTGGAATCTTTTTCGGGGATATCCTCTTCCTCTTCAATAGGTTCTTCGCAGGCGTTGATGAATGAATTCCTGAAGGTTTTCCAGCGGGTGGTAACGCCAGCCTTGTCAGTGGCTCTCAGGTAGAATTCAACGCTATCACCTTGGAATAAACTTGACGGAATTTTTACAGACCAACGGTTTTCGCCGGCCAGGTGACTAAGGGCTTTGCCGTTGAAGACAACCATGTCGGAATTCTTGTAGAACAGTCTGGCTTCGTAAATGCCGTCGTTGTCCAGGATGTTAAAGGAGAAGGTTGCCTTTCCGTTAGAAGTGTCTGCGCAGTTGTAAACCATGGAAACGGAAGGTGCCTGGTTGTCAATGGGAATGGTGTAGGGTTGCGCGGCGGGGTTGCTGACATTAGGGCCGCGGCCCATTAGACCTGTCGTGTCAGCGGCTATGATGTAGAAGTCGATTCCCGGAGCCACGGCCATGGAGTCGCTAACCACAAAACGCCACAAGTTGCCAGAAACATTTTCCATGTCATAAGGGCTGAAGGATCCTTGGGGGATGCCTGCATGACGCAAGTAGATTCGGGCGTAGTCCACGTCGCTCTTGGTGGTAATGCGAGCCTCGATAACAATGGAGTCGCCTGCGGCTTGCTTTTTGCCGATGAGGGCCTTGGTGGAGTCCGTTAGACGGATAATGGGTGGCGTAAAATCTTCACTCCAGGTGGCGGTTTTCTGAGAAGCGTTTTCCAGGAATTTGACGTTCACTGAAACGGTATGGACGTCTCCGTCAAGAATCATATCGGGGCTTCGGTAACAGACAACGTAGCGGGTCTGTACGGAGGTTCTGACTTCGGAATAGATGGAAGCCAATTGTCCTGCGGTAGGTGCGTTAGTGTAGGTGCCTCCAGTAGCTTCTGCCAATTCTTTCAGGGGAACTTCGTAGTTGCCGCCGATGCCTACAGAATAGATGGTGGTATTTAGACTTTTGGCGTAATCGATTACTTCGTCGCTGGAAATGGTTTCGGATCCGTTATCGCCGTCAGAGAAAATGATGACTGCCGTTGGGTTGGTTTCGCCAAAGACCTGTTCTACGCCGTAATAGGCTCCGGTCTTGATGTTGGTCCCGCCGGATGCTGTAAGCCGGTCAACGGCATTCATCAGCAATTCCTTATCCGATGTCATGGTCTGGTGGACCTTGTAATTGCTTCCGCCAGAGAAGCCTACGATTGCCGTTCTATCGTATTGGCCCATATCCGAGATGAATTGACGGATGGATTCCTTGGCTTCGGTAATTCTTGTTCCCGACATAGATCCGCTTTCATCAACGACCAGGGCCACGGAAACGCCTCCCACCTGCTCCATAGTGGAAACCTGGGTGGGGACACTTTTGCCATCCTGGAAGATTTCGAAGTTTTCTGCGGACAAGTTCTGGATGGGGTTCCCTGTTTTACTGTCGCTTGCCGATACGGAAACGCAAACGCCCGGATGTTCGTTCAAGTTGATGTCCAGGATGCTTACGGCGGTAACCGTACTGGAGTCCAGCTCGAAATTCGGGCGGATGGTGCATTGTCTGGAAGTGGGCTTGATTCTCGTGGTGGCGGAATCCTTGCTTGCGAAAGTGGCTGTTCCGGTTACCAGTTCCCAGGACTTGAATTTGTAGCCGCCATAGGGAATCGCGGTCAAGGAGGTGTCAAAGCCGGGGTAAGTTATGATTTCGTTTTTAGGGAAGACTCTGCCGTTACTTGATTCTGAAACGATAACGGTGACGGGAGTCTGTTCGCTGATGGTGAAACCCGGGTTTTTGAATCCGTATGCGCTGCTCAGCTTAACTTCAAAATAGAGGGGGACTCCGGGTGTTCCTGAAACTTGGGCTTGGAAAGTGTTGCCAACTGCAACCCAGGATCGCGTAGAGTTGCTCAAGGTGGAATCGGTTCCCCAGTGATTGATGGTGTATGACGTAGTCGAATCAAACGTGATACCCAGCATGTGCTTTAAGGTGTCTGAGGGAGTCCACTTGAACAAGACAGAAGTACGGAGACTTTCGCTGTAGAAGTCCTTATAGAAGTCGTAATGCTTCTTGACTGTAGACAAGGTCTTGAAGACGCCTTTCTTGAATACAGCCTTGATTGTGGAGGAATCCCTGATAATGACCACGGTTCCGTTACTTAGGGAATCTTTGATGGTTGCCTTTCCCTTGATGACTCTCCAGTGGTCAAACCGGTTGTGTTTGGAAGAAGAAATTCGGATGGGATAGGCCACGTTTGTGTAGGCCGACGAGTAACCGCTGGGGGAGGCTGTTCCCAAGGAATCTGTGATGATCGTCAGGGAGGCTGTATTCTGGGAATAGCTGATCCAGAAGGGATCGTCCTGATAGTTGCTGTAATAAGATTTCACTGAGTAGAAAATGGAATCTCCTGCGTTCATGTTCAGTGTGTCTATCAGGATGCTTGATACGTAGCTGAATAAGGTGTCTGCAGTACTGAATGCTGAAGATTTGTATCGGGTGATTTGTAGGGCTCTTTCGCTGTAATCTACGACAGGGCGTGATATGGCGATGGTGTACTTTCCTGCCTTTGGGGCTACGAACTTGAGACGGACTTCCTTGTTGTATGAAGCGCTGCTGAAGCTGTGATCGTTAAAGTCGTACGAAACGGGCGTTGCGAAGATGGGATAGACCTGGCCCAGCCTATAGACGGCCTTTATGCGGCAATCGCTGTTGATGACCAGTTTTGTGCTAGCTTTCTTGGGGTCGAGAACGGAGCATTGCCCGCTTGTCACTTCCCACTTGGAGAATATGTAGTCGTTGCGGCTGTAAGCGGATAGGCTGAGAGAGTCTCCCTTGATGTGGGAGTAGTCGTAATTTTTCTGGTTGCCGGAGATGTAGATGTATCCTTGCGTGGAGTCGATGTCTGCATCCACCTTCAGCGCTTTCTGTACGCTTACGTTTATTGTCTCGGCCGGGTCTGAATATTGGTCCAGCAAGAAGTAGTAGGTTTTCCCCTTTTCGGCGGTAAAGGCATGGCCGTTGCCGTTATAATTGTAGGTGCTGCTCTTGCTGCGAGAAAACAGGCTGTCGTCCTGATAAGAAAGTATGTGTATGGTATTTTGGGTGTTGTACGAGATTGTATAATTGCTGGAATCTGTGGCGATGAACTTGAAACGTATGCCGTAATAACCGTCTTTAGTGGCGGATCCGTTTTTAGGGGTGCTGTAAGAGGTCGGCTTACTTGTCAGGGTGTACATCTCGCCCAGTTTCAACTTGTAACCAATAGTAGCCTGGGCCGTAGAAGGTATGAATAGGGTACTTTTGAGGGAGGAGTCTGCGAAAGTACCTTTGCCCGATATGACGTACCAGTTGACCAGTTGGGAGTCTGCCTTGACGCTTACCGATACAGAAAGGGTGTCGTTGATTCCGACGGTGTCGGGCCTGGTCTTGCCCTGGGTGGTGACAATGGCGGCGTCCATTGCCTGGATGAAGAGGGAATCCTTGTAATCGTAGTATGATTGCTTGTCTTTGAAATACCAGGAGTCTCCCTTCTTGCCCTTGACTGGGACGAAGGAATAGCGGTAGAGGCTTCTGTTCCCTTTTGAGGTCGTGAAGGTGGAATCGTTTTCGTATGAGTAGAAATAATGGGTCCTGCTCTTGGGGCTGCCCTTGATCACGTGGAGGTTCGTGTCTGGGAAGACGTAGCGGAACCATATGCCGTTTTCTGGCTTGACGTCATAAAAATCGCGGTCGGTGTCGTAGCCAGTACGCTTGGTGGTGATGTCGTAAATTTTGCCGGGTTCGCACTGGAGTTCCAGCTTTGTGTTCCCGTAGAAATAGGCGCTAAACTTATAGGTGATGTTGTCGTATGCGCGAAGGGAATCGGAAGTGTATTTCCAACCGGCGGGGCGGTACCCCTCTTTCCCGTATCCGAAAAAAGTCTGCTTTGTGCCGACGACCACTTTGCCGGAGGAGCCGCTGGTGTAGCAATTTTTCGACGCTGAAGTGACGGTCAAATTTTTTGTGGTGGCCGTAAGGGTGCTGTAGCTGACTTTGAAGTTTTCCAGCGTATCGGCGTACCAGTAGTTGTTCACCTTGTAGAAGAGGCTGTCGCCAGCATTTACCGCCACAGAGTCCTTGAAGGTGGAATAGAAGTAGGTGGTTAAAAAGTTGGCGTTGTAGGACGAGTCTGTCTTTATGATCTTAAACTCTTTGTCGGGGGCGTCGGTCTGGAAATTGATGGTATAGGTGCCTGTGGTGGGTGCGACAAAGATAAGTCTGACCCCTTCGTTGGAATAGTTGGTGGAACCTAGGAAACCATTATTCTTGACGTTGTATTCTGTGGCGGTGGCGGAAATCTTGTAGGTGGAGCCTGCAGCAAAAGCACCTGCCGTAAAAACAGCAGATGCGGCTAGACTAATAATACACACTCCTAAGACACGCCCGAAAAAATTCTTGAGACTCAAGGTTGACCTCAGAGATTTTTGAGATTTTTATGCGGACAAGGCGAAATTTAGAAATAGGGCCCTTGGTCGCAAACTTTTTTTTGAAAACAAAAATGTGACGGAAATGCTACGGGGTAGGGGTGAACGTGGGGATGTCTAAGCAAACTATAACAAAGAAAAAATTTACACACTTTCGAGTGTACAAACGGATAGTAATTCTATTTGGAATAGGCGTTTTAAGTTCTTGTTTCGGAAATTTTACTCTTGGACTGTTTATCAAAAAGTCTGCATTTATAAAAATTCTTAAACATTTTAAAAAAAAACAAGCCCCAGCATATGCCGGGACTTGTAGGGGGTTAGGAGGATAACAACGAAACTTGTCATTCAAGTTTGGAGTTGTCCATAATATAGTAATATTTTATACGAAATTAAGTTATTTGGTAAAATTTAATCAAATTAATAAAAAAATATGTTTTTGGTCTAGTTTTTGACGCGTAAATCGCCTGACTTGGAGTGTTGACAACTTGTCCATGGGATGTTTTGTAGGGGCAATTCTTTTTTTCCTGCATAGAAATATCTTTTAGGATGTGGTTGGTATATCCGTGTGGTAACGGAAAAAGCGAGGAAGTATGGCTTTTAAGCATGTTTTTGGTGGCGCAGTTCTGGCTTGCGCATCTATCTTTGGCCTGGCTCAGGCTGCGACTCAGGCTACCTTTTATGTGGCTCCCGATGGCAGTGATGCCGCGAAGGGTACCAAGGACGCCCCTTTTAAGACGATTACGGCTGCCCAGAAGGCGGTTCGTGCTATCAACGGCTCCATGACCGGCGATATCGAGGTCATTCTCCGGGAAGGTACCTACCAGCTGACCAACACCGTGAACTTTACCGAGGCTGATGGCGGTCAGAACGGCTATTACGTCCGTTATAAGGCTGCCGATGGCGAAAAGCCCCTGATTACCGGTGGTATGCCCATTACCGGCTGGACTATCCATGACGAAAAGAATAACATCTGGAAGGCCGAAAACGTAGATGGCCGTTTCCGCCAGCTGTATGTGAACAACAAGAAGGCCGTTCGCGCTTGCTACCCCAACATGGTCAACGACATGGACCATGATTTTAGGCGCCTGACCAAGGTGGACTCCGCTGGCCGCGCTTTTGATGTTTCTACCGACGATGTAAAGATGATCAAGGATGCGGACAATGTGGAAATCCACTTGATGATTGCCTGGTCCGAAAATATCCTCCGTCTGGAAAAGATTCAGAATAACGGTGGTACTTCCAAGTTGATTCCCAAGGATCCGGAACGTACCCGCCTCTTCCACCGCGCCTACCCTATGCTGGGTACCGCCTTTGCCAGCAATCCGCCCAAGCAGCAGGCTTTCTATCTCGAAAACTCCTACGATTTTATTGACGCCCCGGGTGAATGGTTCCTGGACGAAAAGGAACATGTGCTTTACTACAAGGCCCGCGAAGGCGAAAATATGGGCTCTGCAGTTGTTGTGGCTCCCCGTGTCAATACCCTGTTTAACGTTCTGGGTAAGGATACCAAGAACAAGGTGGGCTACATGGCATTCGAAGGCCTGTACTTCGGCCATTCCAATTACCTGCGCCCCAGCGATGAAGGCTTCCTGGATCTGCAGGCCGCAAACTTCAATATCGATGTCTTGGCTGACCCGGGTCGCGGAAACTGGGAAAATTTGAACAGCAATAAGTTCCTGCTGTGGCGTCCGGATGCCGCATTCCGCGTAGAAAATGCCCATCATTTCAAGGTCCAGGGAAACGTTTTCTCCCAGATTGCCGCAACGGCACTTGATTTTGTTAGCGGTACCAATGACGATATGATCCAGGGCAACGCCTTCTTCGATATTGGCGCTGCTGGTATCATGATCGGTAAGTTTGCCCAGGACTCCCTCACCGAAATTCACGAAGCCTACAATCCTACCGATAAGGAAGAAATCAGCACCCGCGATACCATCAAGAACAACTTGGTCAATAACGTAACTACGGAACATCAGGGTGCTGTTGGTATTGGCGCTGGTTACCCCCGCTTTGTGGAAATTGTCCATAACGAAATTTCCTATACGAACTACTCCGGCATTTCCGTTGGTTTCGGCTGGACCAAGAAAGAAACGGCCATGACCAATAACCATATTAACTGGAACGAGATTCACCATATTGCTCGTCTGCTTTGCGACGCAGGTCCGATTTACACTTTGTCTAACCAGGGTGTTGGTGGTGAAATCCAGTACAATTATATTCACGATAACACCACTTCCAAGTGGGCTGACTACTGGAATGTGCCCATCTACCTGGATGAAGGCACCAGCGGCTTTACCATCAAGGAAAACGTGTTCAAGAATGCCCAGGGTGGTGTAGGCCAGAACCAGGCAGGAACCAATACAATTAACCAGACTGGTGATTACTGGAACCAGAATACTGCAGACAATGCCGGTATCGAAAAGGATTTCAAGTACATCAAGGAAATCACGGAAATTCCGCTGCCCGATTTCTCCAATACGGTGCCCCAGGCTCCTTTCGGTGGCGTGGCCGCAGCTATCCCGGGCGTAATCCAGCTCGAAAACTACGATGAAGGCGGTCAGAGCGTTTCCTTCAGCGACAAGGATTTCATCAACGAAGGTAACGTATACCGCGAAGATGGCGTAGACGTTGTGGGCTATGGCTGCTCCGACACCTTGAATACCGAAGATTGCAAGGGCTATGCCATTGGTTACACCAATCCTGGCGAATGGCTGGAATACACCGTGAACGTGGCTGAGGATGGCGAATACCTGTTCCGTGCCAATGTGGCTAGCGGCCTGGATGTGGCAAGTTTCCGCCTGTTCATGGATGGCAAGGCCATTACCGATACCATTGCGATCCCCCAGGGCGAAGACTGGGTGACCTACGATACCATCGATGGTAAGACGGCGAAACTGACTAAGGGTGAACATGTGCTCCGTGTGGCCATTACCGGTACATACGGCAACCTGGACTGGATCAAGTTCGCTCTGACCGAAGAAGAACTGAACGCCATGGGTATCAAGTCGGTGAATTACGGAATCAGCTTGGATTTGAACAGCGTTGGTGCCTACAAGGTGTATACCGCTCAGGGCCGCCTCATGGGCTACGTGAATGCAAATTCCGCCCGCGAAGCTCAGAATGCCGCCCGTGCCATGATCCATGATGCCGGCATCTACATGGTGAAGGCTCCCAACGGATCCGCCTTCCGCATGAAAGTGAAGTAGTTTTTTAAGGAATGAAACATTGTTATCCCATTGACAACTTGTCAATGGGATTTCTTCTTTTTGTTGGTCGGTTAGCGGTTCCTAAAGATATTTTTATAAAAAATCATAAAAGGGTATGGTATTGTATGAAAAAGAGTTTCAAGAAGTGGATTGCTCCGGCCGCATTCGGCCTGTTTGGCTTGGGTCTCGTGCCCTCTGCCATGGCTGATAATCCGATTATCCAGACGTACTATTCCCCGGACCCGGCTCCGGTTGTGTTTGGCGATACCCTTTGCTCCTATTCCGGTAACGACGAAGGTGGTTCCTTCTTTACCATGCACGGCTGGCGTGTTTCCTGCACCACCGATATGGTGAACTGGACCGATATGGGTACGCTGATTCTGGAAGCTGGTGATTTTAACGGCAGCGCCAAGAAGAATGGCGACTGGGCTGCCCAGGTAATCCGTCGTAAGGATGCCAGCGGCAAGTACAAGTATTACTACTACGTTACAGTGGAATCAACCCGTGGTGGCCGCGCCATTAACGTGGCTGTTTCCGACACCAAGGAAGGTCCCTTTAAGGATGCCTTGAATGGTAAGCACTTGGCTGGCCCCAACTGGGACTACATTGATCCGACTGTATGGATTGATGACGATGGCCAGGCTTATCTGTACTGGGGTAACTCCAAGCTTTATTATTGCCCTCTTAAGGAAAACATGATCGAATGTGCCACCGACGTGAAACTTACCGACATGTCTAGCTTTAACGGCAAGTATACCGAAGGTCCGTGGATCCATAAGCGCGGCAACAAGTATTACATGATTTACGCTGCAAGCGGTGTTCCTGAATCTATTGACTATTCCTGGAGTGACAAGCCCACTAGCGGCTGGCAGTATAAGGGCACTATTATGCCTAGCGGCGAATCGGGTGCCGCATTTACAGTTCATTCCGGCATTGTGGATTTCCAGGGCCGTAGCTTCTTCTTCTATCATAATCAGCGCCGTGTTCCTGGTGCAGGTGGCTATTCCCGTACTTCTGCAGTGGAGGAATTCACCTGGGGTGCTGATGGTACCATTCCTACCATTCACATGACGGATGAAGGCGTCAAGACTCCTATCAAGAATCTGGACCCGTACGAAAAGGTACAGGCCGAAACCAAGGCTTGGATGGAAGGCATCAATCTAGATAAGAGCGGTGGTTATACCATTATCAAGAATGTTGAAACCGAAGGTAAGACTGTTTACCTTACCAATATGAATGCGGGTTCCTGGACTAAGGTCCGTTCTGTGGACATGAGCATGGGTGCCGATGATATTGTGGTCTGCACCAAGGGCGGCTCTGGTGTGATTGAACTTCACTCCGGTTCTGCAACTGGTCCGCTGATGTCTACCATCGAGGTTCCTGCAAGCACCGATTGGCAGGAAAACTCCTTTAAAGTGACCGGTGCCGAAGGCATTGGAGACTTGTATTTCGTATTTAAGTCGGGCAACTTCAAGTTTGACTACTGGTACTTTGAAACTTCTGCAACCGCTGTTCCTCAGGAACCGTATCTGGGTGCTGCATTCGCAATTCCCGGTAAGATCCAGGCCGAGAATTTCGACAAGCCGGGTGTGGGTCGCGGTAACAGTTCCTACATGGACAAGGATGCTGAAAACCATGCTTGCTCCGGAGACGATCTTTCTGAATGTTCCGACTACCGTGATGGCACTGGCGTTGATATTTACAAGAAGAAGGATGGCCGTATCGCTATCGGCTTTATCCAGGAAGGCGAATGGCTGGAATACACCGTGGATGTGGCCAAGGATGGTGATTACACCATGTATGCTGCGGTGGCATCTGCAGGTGGCTCTACCTTCAAGCTTTCTATTGACGGTGAAGATATTACCTCTGACGTAGAAGTTCCCGCCGCCAAGGAAGAAGGAAGTTACAGCGAATACGCCAAGGCAAAGGCCAATGTGAAGCTGACTGCGGGTAAGCATATTCTTCGCTTTACCGCTACCGGCGACTGGTTCGATGTGGACTACTTCAACTTTGAATCTGGCAAGGATGCTGAAGACAGCTCTCCCATAGGTAATGAATCTAATGATGAGGAAGTCTCTATTGGATCTCGTGTTCAGTTCGTCAAAATTCAGCCGGCTTCTTATGAAGTGTTTAGCATGAACGGCAAACTGATTGGCAATGTGGAATTGTCTGCAACCGAGGCTGTTTCCATTTCGCAGGAAATGAAGTCTGCAGGATTTGTTCGCGGTGTATACCTGCTTCGTGGCGTAGGCGTTAATGCCATGCAGAAAGTTCAGGTGAAGTAAAAATCTTTTGATACTCCGAAAGGGAGTTTTGGGGAAAGTCTCAGTCTTCGGACTGGGACTTTTTTTTGTCCATAATGGACGCTTTTGGACAATCTGTCAATGAGATTTTCACAACAGATATTTCGCTACCTCTTTAAAAGGGGTATTTTTTTATTGGTTGGTAATAAAGCGAGGACCTTATGAAAAAAGGATTGGTTTTGTGTGCTGCATTGGCTTCTGCCGCAGCGGTTATGGCTCAGCCTAACAATGAATGGAATGGCAAGCCCACGGTGTTCGGAGTAAATACTCTTACACCCCATGTGACTTCCATGCCTTACAGCACTTTGGAAGAAGCTCTGAAAATGGACCGTCGTGCTTCTGAATGGTATCAGACCTTGTCTGGCACGTGGAAGTTCTTTCATGTGAATGCACCTGCTCAGCGTAACAACGAATTCTACGGCGATACCTACGATGTTTCCAAGTGGGACGATATCCCGGTTCCTGGTAACTGGCAGATGTATGGTTACGATCATCCCATTTACAGTAATGTAATTTATCCCTGGAGCAAGAACGACTGGATCAGCCCTCCCGAAGCTCCCACCAAGTTCAATCCCGTTGGACATTACCGTCGTGACTTTACCGTGCCCAAGGCTTGGGACGGCAAGCGTATCCGTCTCCATTTCGAAGGCGTGGAATCCGCCTACTATGTCTGGGTGAACGGTAAGTACGTGGGCTATAGCGAAAACTCCTTCACCGATCACGAATTTGATATTACAGACAAACTTCGTAGCGGTACCAACAATATTTCTGTGCAGGTGTTCCGCTGGTGTGATGGCTCCTGGATGGAAGACCAGGACTTTATCCGTCTGGCCGGTATTCATCGCGATGTCTATATCTATGCTACTCCCAAGACTCACATTCAGGATTTCCAGGTCAATGCGTCCCTGGCTAGCAATTACAGCGATGGTACCTTGGATGCAAGCGTCTGGGTAAGAAATACTAGCGGTTCTGCATCCGGTTCCTACACTTTGGAAATGGGCGTGTATAATGCCGCCGGTACCGCTGTGGCTACCGACAAGGCTACTGTTTCTGTTGCCGCCGGTAAAGAAGAAAAGGTTTCCTTCAGCAAGACCATTACTTCTGTCAAAAAGTGGGCTTCTGAAACTCCCAACCTGTATACCTTTGTGTTGACCCTTAAGGATGGCTCTGGCAAGACCGTGCAGGTGGAAAGTAACCGCATCGGTTTCCGCAAGGTGGAACTTAAGAAGGATGGCAACGGCATTACCCGTTTCTATGTGAATAATTCTCCGGTGATCTTGCGCGGTGTGGACCGTCACGAAATCGATCCGGATTATGGTCATACCATGAGCTATGAACTGATGGAAAGGGATGTCTTCCTGATGAAACAGTTCAATATCAATGCTCTCCGTATGTCTCATTATCCCAATGACCCCCGTATGTACGATCTTTGCGACAAGTACGGCATCTACGTCATTGACGAAACTAACCTGGAAACTCATGGTGCCAACGATAAGGTTCCCAAGAGCGATGACAACTGGCGTGCCGCTTCCGTGGAACGTATCAGCTCCATGATCCAGCGCGACAAGAACCATCCTTCTATCTTGATCTGGTCCCTGGGTAACGAAGCCGGCTGGGGTAACGTTTTCGGCACCATGCAGGAATATGCCCATCAGGCTGACGCTTCTCGTCCGGTTCATTACGAAGGCGACAACGACCACGCCGACGTGAATAGCTGTATGTATTGCAGTGACTGGACTGCAGCCACCTACAATAACAATAACAAGCCCTGGATGCTTTGCGAATACGAACATGCCATGGGTAACTCCGTAGGCGAACTGAAGGAATACGTGAAGGCCTTCTATGATAATCCCCGCGTATTCGGCGGATTCATCTGGGACTTTATCGACCAGGGCCTCCGTCGCAACGGAACCAAGTACTTTAACTTTGGCGGTCTCTGGGGTGATGAACCTAACGATGACAACTTCTGCGCCAACGGCCTGGTTTTCCCGGATCGTAGTCTGCAGCCCGAAATGTGGGAAGTCAAGCACCAGTACCGTAACGTAGTGGTTCACGCCAAGACTCTGGAAAAGGGACTTGTAGAAATCGAGAACCGCTTTGACTTCGTGAACCTGAAGGATTACGCCAACGCTGTCTGGACCTTGAAGGAAGACGGCAAGGAAATCGCTACCGGTAAACTTTCTGGCTCTGACTTGGATGTGGCTCCCTTGGCCAAGAAGGAAGTGACCATCAATTTCAAGAAGCCTGAATTGAAGGCCGGTTCCGAATATATGCTGGATATTGATTTCCAGTTGAAGAATAAGGAAGACTGGGCTGATGCGGGTTTCAGCATTGCTCATGAACAGTTTGCCGTTCAGCTGGGTCAGGGTGATATTCCCCAGGTGGATTACTCTAGCCTGCCCAAGCAGAAAGTTTCCGAAGGTTCTGGCAAGACAACCATTGATGGCAGCGATTTTTCCGTTACCATCAATATGGATAATGCAACCATTGAAAATTACAAGTTGAATGGCCTGGAATTGATTCAGCAAGGTGGTGTGCCTAACTTCTGGCGTGCACCTACCGATAACGATAAGGGCTACAATATGGAAAAGGTTAGCGGTGTCTGGCGCAAGGCCGGTAGCTCCCGCAAGGTGAACAGCTCCAAGGTGACCAAGGTCGACGAAAATGAAACTCGCGTTGACTTTAACCTGGGAATTTCCGCCGGCTATTCTACCATGACCTTGAGCTACACCATTTACGGTAGCGGCGATATCCTGGTGGACTACACCCTTACTCCCGATGCCGCCCAGCCCGATATTCCTAACGTAGGTACCCTCTTCACCATTCCGGGTGGATTTGAAAAGGTCCAGTGGTATGGTCGCGGCCCCAGCGAAAACTATGTTGGCCGTCGTGAAGGTAGTTATGCCGGCATCTATTCTGCAAATGTAGACGATTTCTTTGTGCCTTACATGGAAGTGGGCGAAACCGGTCAGCGTAGCGATGTAAAATGGATGATGCTCACCAACGCTCAGGGCAAGGGCCTTATGGTTGTGGGTTCTCCCCGCATGGAATTCAATGCTTTGCATTACACTCCGGAACAGCTGACCGATGTAAAGCTGCCCTGGGATCTTAAGCGCGATAAGGAAATCACTCTCCGCGTTGACCTTCAGCAGATGGGCCTCGGTGGCACAAATAGCTGGGGCGCAAAGCCGCTCAGTTCCTACATGATTGGTGCCAAGAATACCTACAAGCATAAGTTCCGCATTTCTCCGGTTCGCGGTCTTATGGAAGATCCTACCGTGTTGGCAAATGTTGGTTTCCCCAACTTAGAAACCAGCAAGGTGATTAACGCCAAGTATCCGACTATCGAGTACGGAGAGGTTCAGCAGGAAGCATTCGTTGAACATGTCTTCCCCTGCACCATCCAGATGGAAAATTACGACAAGGGTGGTGAAGACCTGAGCTTCCATGATGTGGATATGGAAAACGAAGGCGGCCTCTATCGCGAAGATGGAGTGGATATTGTTGGTGTCGGTTGCGATGCGAAGGGCTCGAACTGCACTGGTTATGCCGTGGGCTATACTCAGCCTGGCGAATGGCTGGAATTTACCGTAGACGTGAAGACTGCAGATGATTATCTGTTCCGTGCTAACGTGGCTAGCGGCCTTGAAGGAAGTGGCTTCAAGCTGTACGTTGACGGTAAGGCTGTAACGGATACGGTCAAGGTCCCCAAGGGCAATGACTGGGATACTTACGGAACTATCGATGGAAAGATTGGCAAGGTATCCGCAGGTAAGCATGTGATCAAGGTTGAAATTACTGGCGCCTACGCAAACATTGACTGGATCCGCTTTGATACGACTGAAGAAGGCCTGCCCATTCGCAACCCGCTGAAGTTGGACGTGGCAGAATCCCAGGACTTCTACGTGTTCAGTGCCAAGGGCCGAATGTTGACGAAGGTGAATGCGGCTGACTTGAACCAGGTCCGTGAGGAATTGCAGGTTCGCGGCATGCAACCCGGAGCCTACATTATTCGCAGTGCGGATGGTAACGTAAAGCAGTTGATCAAGATTATGAAATAAAATTAGCGGAATCTGTATACGCCACACCCATAGCACTTCGAGAGAAATTTCGAAGTGCTTTTTGTTGTTAATGGGCTTTGACAATCTATCCATGAGACTTTGTAAATGACGTGGGTAAAATGCGTCATACAGGAATATTTTTACAGAGAAAAATTAAAGGGAAAGAGGTCCATATGTTTTCTAAAAATTTGTTGTTTGGTTTGGGTTTGAGTCTTGCCGCTCTTTCCTCACCGATGTTCGTGGCATCTGCAAATGCTGCGCCCGAAACCTCTCACGTTCTTTGGTACAACCGTGATGCCGGCGATGTGTTCACCGATGCGCTCCCCATTGGTAACGGCTACATGGGCGGCATGGTCTATGGCGGAGCCGGCAAGGATATCATCGGACTGAATGAAGGTACCGTATGGAATAGCGGTCCCGGTAGCAACAATAAGAGTGGCTCTGCAAGCAAACTGGGTCAGATCCGTAACGCCCTTTTCTCTGGCGACTACAAGACTGCTGAAGATGTAACTGGCAGTTTTGCCACCTATGACATTGCTGCATTCCAGCCTGTTGGTGACTTGGTGATCAATACTGGCCACACCGCTTCTGACTATCGTCGTGAACTGGATCTTGAGACCGCAACGGCAAAGACTACCTATACGGCAGGCGGCGTAAAGTACACCCGTGAATATTTTGCCAGCTATCCCGACAATGTGATTGTGGTCCGCCTGACCGCAAGCGAAAAGGGTAGGGTTGGTTTTAGTGCAGGTCTAACTACGCCTCACAAAAATAATAGTGTGAAGAATGTGGGCTCCAACACCCTCACCATGGATGCGACCGTCAACTCCATCAAGTTCCAGACCCGCTTTGTGGTGCAGACTGATGGCGGTACCGTTTCTGCAGGCAATGGAACCGTCAACGTTTCCGGTGCAAATTCCGCAACCATCATTTTGAATACGGGTACGAATTTCGTTTCTTTCGATAATGTGACCGCAGACCCCGCTGCCCGCGCCGAGGCCACCATCAAGGCTGCTAGCGCCAAGACCTACGATCAGCTGCGTTCCGCTCATCTTAAGGACTATCAGGAATTGTACAATCGTGTGCGTCTGAACTTGGGCGCTGCCGCTTCTAACGCAGGTGATATTACTACCAGCCGCGTCAAGGCTTTCAACACTACCGATGACCCTTCCTTTGTGGAACTTTACTACCAGTTTGGTCGTTACCTCATGATTTCCAGCTCCCGTAAGGGCGGCCAGCCCGCAAACCTTCAGGGCATCTGGAACAAGGATACTTCTCCTATGTGGGGTTCTAAGTACACCACCAACATCAACCTTGAAATGAACTACTGGATGGTTGAATCCGCCAACCTTCAGGAATGCGGTATACCTCTGTTCGACAAAATCAAGGCTCTCGTCACTCAGGGCTCCAAGAGCGCCAAGGAAATCTGGGGAACGGACCGCGGCTGGGTTGTCCATCATAATACTGACCTCTGGAACCGTACCGGTCCCGTAGATGGCTCCTGGGGCGTATGGCCTTCTGGCGCAGGCTGGCTTAGCACCCACCTGTGGGAACATTACCTCTATACCGGTGATAAGCAGTTCCTGAAGGACGCCTACGAAACTATGAAGGGCGCCGCAGAATTCTACCTCACCACTATGGTTGAAGAACCGAAGAGTGGCCATAAGTATCTGGTAACCGCACCTAGCGATTCTCCCGAAAATACACACGGTGGTTACAATGTCTGCTTTGGCCCTACCATGGATATTCAGATCGCCCGCGATGCCTTCAACAATGCCATCGAAGCTTCCAAGATTTTGGGCGTTGACGCAGATCTTCGCGCCGATTTTGAAGCGGCCGTGAAGAAGCTTCCGCCTAATCAGATCGGTAAGTATGGCCAGCTTATGGAATGGTTTGAAGATTGGGATGATCCTAAGAGCGATCACCGCCATGTTTCTCACCTTTACGGCCTTTTCCCCAGTGCCCAGATTTCTGTAGACGGCACCAAGGAAGAAGCGGAAGCTGCAAAGACTACTTTGACCCAGCGCGGCGACAATGCCACCGGCTGGTCTCTGGCCTGGAAGATTAACTTGTGGGCTCGTTTGCAGGATGGCGATCATGCCTACAAGCTGGTCCGCAACCTCCTTACACCGGACCGTACCTACAATAACCTTTTTGACGCACATCCGCCTTTCCAGATTGATGGTAACTTCGGTGCCGTTTCCGGCATTAACGAAATGTTCATCCAGAGTCAGGGCGGCAAGATCCGCGTTCTGCCCGCACTTCCTTCCAAGTGGTCTAGCGGCAGCATCGCAGGTCTCAAGGCCCGCGGCGGAATCACTGTGGATTCCCTGGCCTGGAATAACGGCAAGTTGACTTATCTTGGCCTTAGCTCCACCAACAAGGATAATCTGACCATCGAATATAACGGCAATATCGCCAGCACCACCACCATGGCGGGCGGCAAGTACGAATTCGACGGTAACTTGAAACTGACCAACGAACCTTTCGAAGCCGTGGCCATTCCCGCGACCATCGAAGCGGAAGATTACGTGGCTATGGACGGTGTGGTTATTGAACCCGATGAATCCGGCGAACCCAATATCGGCTGGATCGAAGACGGCGACTGGTCCGAATACTTCGTCAAGGCCCCTGTTGCTGGAACCTACACTTTGAAGGTCCGCGTGGCTTCCGGTTCCGAAGACGAAAGCACCATTACGGTGACCGACGAGGCTGGCAAGAAGCTGGGTGTTATTACCGTTGATCCTGCAAAGACTAGCGGGTGGAATGATTGGTACGAAGAATCCACTTCTATCGAACTCCCTGCCGGCGAACAGACTTTGCGCTTTACCTACAACGGCGAAGGCTTCCTCATGAACGTGGATAAGTTCTCCCTGGAAGGCGATCCCACCGCTATCGGCACCGTTGCCTCCCAGCGCTTCAACTCCCTGGAAGTGTCCCGCGTGCCTATGTCCAACGCCTCTATTGCTCTCATGGTAAAGGCCCCTGCTGGCGAAAGCTACACCGTGCGCCTCCTGGATGTGGATGGCCGTCAGGTGGGAATCTCCCGCGGCATTGGCGGTTCCTCCAACCTGGTGGAATTCGGTGTGAGCGAGGCCCTGGCACAGGGAAATTATGTCGCCATTGTCCGCTGCGGGTCCCGCCAGAAAGTCCTTCGCCTTTCCGCCTTTTAAACGCCAATTCCGTAATCGGTTGGAAAAGCAGGAAAAATAATGTCGAAAAGAAAATTCCCAGGTCAAGGACCTGGGAATTTTTAAATGCACCTTTTATTGCGCTTCGCGCCGTACCTAAGGCCGACTAGGGCTGGTTACGGCCGATGCTCTAGTTACGGCATGGTGAATTGCTTCAGGAAGGCCCAGCCGATGCGGGCGCAGCCTGCTTCGTGACCGTTGCCAGTGCAGGTTCCTCCTAGCTTGTCTATACAGAGTCCCACCTTTACGCCACTGGCGCAGTTCTCGTACATCTGGCAGCCGTTTTCGGGAGTGGAGCCCTTTGGGGAACCGGTGCACTGGTTCATGGAGGCCCATTCCTTAAAGTTGTTTTCGGCGCCAAGGAAGGTGATGGGCTTGCCCGGTACTACGCTGGAGTAGCCGCCATTGTAGCTTACGACATTGTCTCTTGTTCCGCGGAAGTTCAGCACGGGAATGGGACGGCTAGGCTTGCAACCTCCGTTCATGCCGTTCTTGACGACTTCTTCGGAAAGGTCCATGGAGGCGGGGGCCACTGCGGCGTAAATATCGGCCATCTTGCAGGCTGCATAGTTGGACATGCCGCCGCCCATGGAGAAGCCCACGGCGTAAATGCGCTTGGAGTCGATATAGACTTCCTTCTTGGCTTCCTCAATAAACTTGCGGCTGAAGGTGACATCGTCTGCATCGTTGCAGCAGGGGCCGACGTTCCAGGCATGTCCCATGAATCCGCCGGCGCTTGCTTCACCGTCGGGGTAGATGATGATTACCTGGTCTGCCTGGGTTTCGCTTTCATAAGTCTTGCTTCCTGCCCACTGGTCAGCGTTTCCGCCAATGGGGTGGTAGTCCACAATCAAGGGAACCGGCTTGTCGCCCTTGTAAGTGCTGGGAACGTGAATAATGTATTTGCGTGAACCGATCGTCCTGTCGTAATTTCCCGGGGCGAGCACCTTGGAGGGCTTCACGTCTACAGCGGCGCTGCTTGACGATACGACCGGGGTAACATTGCTGGAGCTGGAAGCAGGCGGGACAACCCCGGCGCTGGAGGTGGGGATGGGGTCCGCCTTTTTCAGTACGATCTTCACGCCGGTTTCTTCATCCGATGTCATTTCGTGATAAGTCAGGCCGTATCCGTCCAAGGTAAAGGTAAGGGTAGGCAAGGTTTCGCCGTCCTTTTTCAGAACCTGCCTTGCGCCATCCTTGTTCAGCACATAATTGCTGCTGGTTCCATTGGAGGAAACCTTTAGGATCATCATTTTCTGGTTGGAGAACTTCTGCAGGTCTATTTGGGCGTTCGGGGCGTTAAATTCCTGCTGGAAGGCCATCTTTCCCAGGGCGTCCATTAGGGAAACCTTGAAATTTGTGCCACTTTTGTTTGAGATATTCAGTACAGAACCCTGATAACGCACGGCAAGCTTGGCCTCCTTGAGGCCGAAGTCCGCAATTCCCGTCTGCCCGTCGCTGGAAAGTCTGAATTCCCCTTCCGCGTTGGTGACTGCGGACACCCCTGCCACGTTAAAGGAGGATATTGATACCCCCGGCAGACGTGCTTCGCTTTCGTTGACGACGTAACCGTCAATGCTCCAGGCAAAGGCCATGCTTGCCAGAGAGCTAAAAAACAAACCCAGTGCGCCCTTTCGGGCTACACTGCCTAAATCCATCTTGTGGATATGCATAGCTACTCCTTGATAAGGGAGATCTCCCCAAAAAAAGGAACTTTCTCTCCCAGTATACAATAATACGATGTGGAATAGTAAAAAGCAACAACATTATGGGGGAATCGGGTGAATTCGTTGTATGTTTTAACAACAGGTTTTTGGTGTAAAAGTTCCCGAAATGTTTTTTTTCGCTTAAATGTGGACTATTCGTCCACGCTGCCTATTTTTTTTGAATGTGTTTTTACGTCAGAACTAGGTAGTTTAATAGAAAAAAGAAAAGGATTTGGTTTATGAAAAAGTACATCACTATTGCAATTGCTGGCCTTGCGGCAGCTACCATTTCCCATGCAGCCCTTGCCGATGGCGGTGCCAAGTTTCTTGGCAATATCACCACTAAAGGCGATATTCGCAGTGACATGGGTACCTACTGGAATCAGATTACGGCTGAAAACGGCTGTAAGTGGGGCTCTATCCATTCTCTTGACGCACAAGGGAAAAGTCAGTTTGCATGGGATAACTACGACAAGTGTGAAGGAGCCTATAATTGGGCCAAGGAAAAACCGGGTGAACGTTTCTTCAAGTTCCATGCCCTGGTTTGGGGTTCCCAGTATCCCAGCTTCCTTTGCAAGGCCAAGAACTCCAGCATCACCGTAGAAAAGACCAAGCAGTACATCACTGAATGGTTCGATGCTGTTGCTGCCAAGTTCCCGGACCTGGAATATATCGATGTGGTGAACGAAGCTATTTGGTCTGGTAACAATTATCATTCCGGCTATAAGCTCCCTGCTACGGGCGCCGAAGGCGTCAGCACCGACGATGCTGCTTGCGGTGGCTCCTATATTATCGAAGCTCTTGGTGGTGATGATGTTGTCAATGGCAAGCATCAGTATAACTTCATTACAACGGCCTTCAAGATGGCCCGTGAACGTTGGCCCAAGGCTGTTCTGATTTACAATGACTACAACACCTTGCATTGGCAGAAGGATGAAGGTATTGAACTGGTGCAGACCATTCTTAAGAATGGTGCTCCTGTAGATGCCTATGGTCAGCAGGCTCACGATGCCGGCGACTTCCCCGATGCAGAAAGCTTCAAGAATGTCCTGACCGAAGTTTACAATGGTGTTAAGATTCCTCTGTTCATCACCGAATATGACATCGGTGAGGCTGATGATAACAAACAGAAAAACATTATTGCAAACCAGATTCCTTTCCTGTGGGAAACCGAATGGATTGCCGGCATTACCATCTGGGGTTACATCAATGGTTCTACCTGGCGTCAGAATACTGGTATCATGAATTCCGACGGATCGGATCGTGCATCCATGAAGTGGCTCAAGGAATACTTTGCCGCAAATCTGGACAAGGGCCAGAACACCACCGGAATGGGTGGCGGAGTGCCTGTGGACCCCGTGGCCCAGCAGCCGTTCCATGAAGTTGCCATGACCGTGCCTGGCAAGGTGGAAGTGGAAGACTTCGACATTTCCGGCAAGGGCAAGGATCCGGAGACTGGCGCAAGCAACGCTTCCTACTCAGACAAGTCTTCCGAAAACGCAGGCAAGTCCACCTACCGTAGCAATGACGCCCCCTCTGTAGACCTTTACGACGAAGGTACCGGCGTTGTTCTTGGCATGACCCAGGCCGGTGAATACCTGGAATACACCCTGGACTTTGCTGAAGGCGACTATGAAGTGGTTGTAAACGCTTCTTCCGGTAACGCCACCTCCGCTTTCCAGCTCTACATCGACGACAAGAAAGTCGGTGATGAAGTGAAGATGGAACAGACCGGCGAGGGCGACTGGAGTAACTACGTTGACGTCGCTGTGAAAATCGGCAAGGTTTCTGCAGGCAAGCATGTGTTCAAGCTGGAAATTACCGGCGACTACGTGAACATCGACTACTTCAATTTCAAGGCGGATGGCGTCGATGCCGTGCTTGCTAGACCGGCGATGAAAAAGGTCCGTGCCGATTACGATGTATTCGACATGCAGGGCGTTTTCGTTGGCCGCCTCAGCGCCTACTCCATCGGTGAGGCCGTGTCTATCGTAAAGAACAGCAAGACTATCAAGGCGAACGGCATTTTCCACGTTCGTGCAGTAAAGTCTAACGTTTCCCGGACGGTTCGTATTACCAGGTAGCTGGTCCTACCCTCTGTTCACAATCCTATTAAGGCGACCCCTTGTTGACAAGGGGCCGTTTTTTTTGTTGGCTTTTTACACGCTTTAGCCCCCTTTTTACACGAAAAACGGCGTTTTTGAGCGAATTTCGCCATGGATAAAATGTCCATGGCATTTGATTTTCGGGGTGGAATGTTCCATCCTGGACGATATAGTTTTATGGACATCGGGGGGATTAACCTCTGACAATATAGGATGTGGATTATGAATAAAATTTTCTCTCTCGTTGCCGCCGGTCTTACCGCTGCATCGATCTCCTATGCAGGCCCGGGTATTGCCGATGGCGCTGCAAAGTTCGTGGGTAACATTACCCAGTCTAACACCGCTCCCGGTCCCAACGATGAATTTACCAAGCTCTGGAACCAGGCCACAGCCGAAAACGGCTGTAAGTGGGGTTCTATCGAAGGCCAACGTGGTAAGTATAACTGGGCTGGCTGCGACGCCGCCTACGATTGGGCAAAGAATAACGGTGGCCACTTCAAGTTCCACGCTCTTCTCTGGGGGTCCCAGTATCCCAGTTGGCTCGAATCCCTGAGTGTTGACGATACCAAGAAAGCTATTACCGCATGGTTCGATGCTGTCAAGGCTCATTACCCCGATATCGAAATGATCGATGTTGCCAACGAAGCTATCCGTACCGGTAACGGCCAGTACCATTCCAACTATACCAAGACCAAGATTATTCAGGCTCTGGGTGGCGACAACAACGGCGATTACCAGTTCTTGACTACCGCTTTCAAGATGGCTCGCGAACGCTGGCCCAAGGCAATCCTGATCTATAACGACTATAACACCATCCAGTGGAATGTGGACCAGGGCATTGACCTGATCAATACCATCCGTAAGAATGGCGCACCTGTTGACGCATACGGCCTTCAGGCTCATGACTTGATGAGCACTGGTGGTGGCTACAACGGCACCGGTGGTGGTGGCAACTGCCTCAACTACAACACCTTTAAGTCCACTATGGAAAAAATCCATAGCAAGACAAACAACTTCCCGATTCTCATTTCTGAATACGACGTTCCTTCTACCGATGACAACATCCAGGAACAGTGCTATAAGGAACAGTTTGCATACTGGATGGAAGATCCCAATGTCGCAGGCATCACCATCTGGGGTTACATCTATGGTCGTACATGGCTCGACTGTAACGGTCAGGCAAGCGGTTGTTCCGGCTTGATCAAGAACGGCCAGGATCGTAAGGCCATGACCTGGATGAGAAACTACTTGAAGTCCAACAAGGGCGTGAACACCACTGGCCTTGCAACAGGTCTTGTGGCAGAACCGGAACCGCAGACTCCGTTTGGCGGCAAGGCTGCAACCATTCCTGGCAAGATCGAAGCTGAAAACTTTGATGAACCGGGTATTGGCGCAGGCAATGATTCCTACTACGATACCGACAGCGGCAACAACGCCTGCGCAGAAAACAATCCTGCACTGGCTTCCGACTGCAAGTCGAATTATCGTAAGGATGCTTCCGTTGATATCAAGACTTCTGGCTCTGGCTACGTAATCGGTTGGGGCGCAACTGACGAATGGCTGGAATACACCGTGGACGTTGTCGAAGTTGGTACATATTCCCTGTTCGTTGCAGCTTCTTCTGGTAACGGCGGCAGCTACAAGCTTTCTGTCAAGAATTCCGATGGTACTTTCTCTGACCTTACCGAAACCATCAAGGTCGCTGCAGGTGCCAATGAAGATGACTACAATAGCTTTGCAAAGAATGCTGTCAATGTGAATTTCAAGAAGGCTGGCAAGCAGATCGTTCGCTTCACCATCGTTGAAGGCTACGTAGACTTTGACTATATGACCTTCGTTGCTGGCGCCGACGCAACTGACCCGGAACCGATTTCTTCCTCTGCTGTAGAAGCTCCTGCCTCTAGTGATTCTAAGACTCCTGAAGTTGGCGACAAGGAAAGCTTCGTGCAGAACCTCAAGATGGAATTTGAAACCCTCCAGAAGTTCGACGTATTCGATATGCAGGGTTCCTTCATGGGCCGTCTCAATGCCTACAGCTTTGACCAGGCAATCAATACCGTCAAGGAAAGCGATGTCAAGTTTGCAAAGGGTGTCTACTATATCCGCAACAAGGATACCAAGCAGATGACTTCCTTCACCATCGCTCAGTAAAGTTTGGGACTTCGGTCCTCAAGAATCCTAATCCAAAACACCAAACAAAGGGCCCCGTGGCGTATGTCATGGGGTTCCTTTTTTTAAGATCTCTGAGCTTGCAGAAGTGGATTCATCACTTTATACAAACAGATCGCTATAAAAATCATCAAATTTTATATATTAATTATAAGGATTGATATAATTGATAGAGCAAAAATCCTTTAAACTACGGACTTTTTTCAAAAAATGCAACTTTTTTACCTTGAAACAGTCTCGATTTTCTTCTAAATTTTGCCTCGCATTGTCCGGGACGGAGCTGTTTCGGAACATTAACGAAAAACACAAAGGATTTACATGAAGACCATTACGGTAAACCCGAAGAACGTCGAACGCAAGTGGAAGCTTGTGGACGCCGCCGAAAAGCCGATGGGCCGCGTAGCAAGCGAAGTTGCTCGCCTCCTCATGGGTAAGCATAAGGCCATCTTCTCCCCGAACGTCGACACTGGCGACTTCGTGGTTGTGATCAACGCTGAAAAGGTTGCAGTTACTGGCAACAAGAACCTGAAGAAGGAATACTTCCACCACACCGGTCACATCGCTGGTGAACGTTGGATCAACTTTGCCGATCTCCAGGCTAAGCACCCGACCGCTCCGCTGGAAGCTGCCATTTGGGGCATGCTGCCGCACAGCGCTCTCGGTCACAAGATGATCAAGAAACTCAAAATCTATGCTGGCGCCGAACATCCGCACGCTGCACAGAATCCCGAAGTCGTAGACTTGTAATTTTAGAACGGAGGATACCTCTATCGCTACCGCAAAGAATAAGAAGATCTACCGCGGCACTGGCCGTCGCAAGAACGCTATCGCCGCTGTGATTTTGAAGCCGGGTACCGGCAAGCGCACCATCAATGGTCGTGATTTTAAGGATTACTTCCATTCTGAAGTGCAGAACATGATTGCAAATCTTCCGTTCGCCATCCTCGGCAACGCTGAAGAATGGGACGTCGAAGTTACCGCTCGTGGCGGTGGCATCGCTGGCCAGATGGGCGCTGTCCGTCTCGGCATCTCCCGCGCACTGGTTGCTAACGACGCAGAATGCAAGCCTGCCCTCAAGAAGGAAGGCCTCATGACTCGCGACTCTCGTGCTGTTGAACGTAAGAAGTTCGGCCGCAAGAAGGCTCGTAAGCACTTCCAGTTCTCCAAGCGCTAATCGTTACGATTTTGCTTGGAAATTGCAAAGGCAATTTCAGGAAGCTCCCGCTCGGCGGGGGCTTTCTTTTTTTTCTCATGGGAAAATGAAAATCGCCCCTATTTTCTACCCTTTTAGCCTTTCCTCTTTAACCTCTAACCTTTAATCTTTCCCCTCTTTTTGCTATCTTTACGCCCACTCGGGCAATTACGCCTGGGGAAATAAACAATCACTGGTCTCGTAAGAGCCGCTTCGGTGGTACCAAGGTACTTTGCGGCTTAATTACCGACCGGGTAGAAATAACCGAAAAAAGGAATACTACTATGGCAAATCTGCCTTCTGTTGAAGACCTGCTCGCTGCAGGTTCCCACTTTGGCCACCAGACTCAGCGTTGGAATCCGAAGATGAAGCCCTACATCTTGGCTGAAAAGAACGGCATCTACGTTCTCAACCTGTCCAAGACCCGCGACCTCCTCGAAGCCGCTGCTGCAGCTGCTAAGAAGATTTCTGAATCTGGCAAGACCGTGCTCTTCGTTGGTACCAAGCCGACTGCTCGTCAGTGCGTGCTGGATGCTGCTGGTTCCTGCAACCAGTTCTCCGTTACCAACCGCTGGCTCGGTGGTATGCTGACCAACTTCCAGACCGTTCGTAAGTCCATCAAGAAGATCGACAAGATCGACACCATGGAACAGGATGGTACTTTCCAGGTTCTTTCCAAGAAGGAAGTTCTGGACAAGACCCGCGAACGCGCTAAGCTCCTGGACGTCTTCGGTGGCATCCGCGAAATGGTGAACCTTCCTGGCCTCATGGTCGTGACCGACCTCGCTCACGAAAAGATCGCCGTTGCAGAAGCTCGCCGTCTTCACATTCCTATCATCGGCATTTGCGATACCAACGTTGACCCGACTCTCGTCGACTTCCCGATTCCGGCAAACGACGACGCAGTGAAGTCCATCAAGCTCATCGTTGACTACATCGCTGCTAACGTTGCAAAGCGTTCTGTCGATAAGAAGGACAAGGAAGAAGCTAAGAAGTTTGACAACGGTGAGGACAAGTAATCATGGCAACTATTACCGCCTCTCTCGTTAACGAACTCCGCCAGAAGACTGGCGTGGGCATGATGCAGTGCAAGAAGGCCCTCACCGAAACTGACGGCGATCTGGACAAGGCTGTTGAACTCCTCCGTAAGCAGGGTGCTGCTGTTGCTGCAAAGCGCGCAGACAAGGCTGCCAAGGAAGGCCGCATCTACCTCATCGAAACTGCTGACAAGGCTGCTGCATTCGAACTGTCTTGCGAAACCGAACCGGTTTCTAACAACGACGACTTCGTTGCTCTCGCTAACCTCGCTGTCAAGGCTGTCGAAACTCAGGCTATCTCCTCTGTGGAAGACCTGAAGAACGCTGTCGTCGATGGCAAGAAGGTGAACGACATCCTCCAGGACGTTCTCGTTAAGATCCAGGAAAACATCGACTTCCGCAAGTTCGCAGAAATCAAGAAGTCTGCAAACTCCGTCTTCGGTGTTTACAGCCACATGAAGGGCAAGATCGGCGTTATTACCGAACTCGCTTATGAAGGCTCTGCCGACGAAGCCGCTCTCAAGGCTGCTGCTAAGGACATCGCTATGCAGGCCGCTGCTTTCGCTCCGGTTGCATTGAACGACGCTGCAGTTCCTGCTGAAACTATCGAAAAGGAACGCGAAATCGCTCGCGCCCAGATCGAAGCTCAGGCTCAGGCAACTGGTAAGGCTACCAAGCCGGAATTCGTTGAACGTCAGCTTGAAGGCCGCGTTGCTAAGGTCCTCAAGGAAATCGTTCTCGAAGACCAGGAATTCTTCATGTCTGAAAAGAACCCCAAGAAGCTCAATGTCAAGGACTACCTCCAGGAAGTCGTTGCAAAGCAGCTTGGCCTCTCTTCCCTGAAGGTCGTAAACTTCATCCGCTTCGAACGCGGTAACTAATTCGCTTTTTGTCATCCCGAGCGTAGTCGAGGGATCTTGCGAAATAGAAAATGGCCGTCCCTTTGGGGGCGGCTATTTTTTATACCCTTCTTTTTACTACATTAGCCATGATTAAGTAATTGGAGCTTATTATGGCAAAGTTTAAGCGAGTTTTGTTGAAGCTTAGTGGCGAAGCCCTCGCAGGCGAAAAGGGCCATGGCATCGACAACGGAATTTTGACAGAAATGGCAAGCGAAATTGCTTCTGTCGTTAAGCAGGGTGTTCAGGTCGCTCTCGTGATCGGTGGCGGCAATATGATCCGCGGCGTGTCCGCATCAGCCGGTGGCATGAACCGTGCCCAGGGCGATGCCATGGGCATGCTGGGTACCGTGATGAATGGACTGGCTATGCAGGACGCCCTTGATAAGCAGGGCATCGACAGTGTGGTCATGAGCGCCATCCGTATGGAACCCATCTGCGAATTTTTTGATCGCCGTAAGGCTATCAAACTTTTGAATGCTGGTTCCGTGGTGATCTTCTCCGCAGGAACCGGCAATCCCTTCTTCACTACCGACAGCTGCGCCGCTCTTCGCGCCATTGAAAGCGAATGCGACGTGATCATGAAGGTGACCAAGGTGGACGGCATCTACTCCGCCGACCCCATGAAGGATCCTACTGCAACCCGCTTCGATGACATTACCTACCAGGAAGTTATCGCCCGCGGTCTTAAGGTGATGGATACCGCCGCTGTGGCCCTGTGCATGGAACACAACATGCCCATTTTCGTGTTCAAGATGGAAAAGGGCTGCTTGACTCAGGCCGCCGTTGAAGGTAATTTAGGTACACTGGTTCATTGTTAATGGAGTAAGAAGTGGTTAGTGTTTAGTGGTTAGTTTTGAGGAAAGATGAAACCTCCTGAACCACTGTTTACTAACCACTGTTTACTAACCACTGTTTACTAACCACTAACTGCATTTCATATCTTTATTCTAAAAGGTTTTATTATGGCAGATTATCAAGTTAAGATGGACAAGGCTATTGAAGCTACTGAACGTGAATTCACCAAGATCCGCGCTGGACAGGCTTCTCCCGCTATCCTGAACGACATTCGTATCGACTATTATGGCACTCCCACTCCTATCTCCCAGGTGGCTAAGGTTTCCGTTCCGGAACCCCGTATGCTTCTGGTTGCTCCGTGGGAAAAGGCACTGGTGGACCTGATCGAAAAGGCTATCTACGCAGCAAACATCGGTCTGACTCCCATGAAGGATGGCAACTCCATTCGCGTTAGCCTCCCGATCCTCACTACCGAACGTCGTCAGGAACTGGCTAAGGTCGCTCGCAAGCACGCTGAAGATGGTCGCGTTGCTATCCGCAACATCCGCCGCGATGCAAACGATGCCATCAAGAAGGACAAGGAAATGCCCGAAGACGAAGCCAAGAAGCAGCAGGACGAAATCCAGAAGGCTACTGACAAGGCTATCGCAAAGATTGACGCTCTCCTTGCTGCCAAGGAAGCAGACATCCTCAAGGTGTAATTGTCCTTTGTAAGGTAACGCGTGGCAAATCAGCTTAGACATGTAGCCATCATTATGGACGGCAATGGCCGCTGGGCCAAGAGCCGCGGCATGGAACGTTTCTTCGGTCATCGCAAGGGGACCGAGTCTACTATCGATGCCGTTGAAATGGGTGTGAACCTCAAACTGGAACACATGACTTTGTATGTCTTCAGTTCCGAAAACTGGGGTCGCCCCTCCAAGGAAGTGGATTATCTGATGAACCTTCTCATTGAGATGGTCGTTAAAGAAATCCCCGACCTGATGGAAAAGAACGTGAAGCTTACGGTCATTGGAAACATGGACCGTATTCCTGAGAAGCCTCGCGCGAGCTTGCAATCTGCAATTGATATTACTGCAAACAATACCGGCATGCAGTTGAACCTGGCTATCTCCTATGGCGGTCGTCAGGAAATCGTCGGTGCCGTAAAGTCCATTGCCGCCCAGGTTGCCGCAGGCTCCCTGTCCGTGGATGATATCGACGAAACCCTGTTTGCAAAAAATCTGTATCTGAAAGGCGCTCCCGACCCGGATCTGATTATCCGTACCGGTGGCGAATTCAGACTTTCCAATTATCTCCTCTGGCAGGCCGCTTATAGCGAATTCTACGTTACCGATACGCTCTGGCCCGACTTCACCAAGGATGAATTTATGCAAGCGGTCGAGTTCTTCAATACTCGCGAACGCCGCTTTGGGAAGGTTCTTCATGAGTAATTTGGCTCAACGTCTGATTACCGCGGTGATTGCAATCCCGCTGGTATTTTTCCTTTTGTGGTTTAACGATTTTTCCCGTGTCGGCCTGATGTGCTTCCTGGCCGGTGTTGGCGCCTGGGAATGGGCTGGCATGGCCACCAAGATGTACAAGGGGCCTAACGTACGTTATCTCTCCTTTGCTTCTAGCCTTGCGTTGACTCTTGCCTGGGCCCTTTCCAAGGGTGGGTACTTTGGTCTTTCTGCCGTGCCCTATGTGGTGGGCATGACCGCCATGGTCATCTTTGCCGTCTACATCGGTGTGGCTTACGCCAAGGTTGAAATTGAAAACCTCTTCCCCTGGCTGGTAATGCAGCTGGCCGCACCTCTGTATGTGGGCCTCTGGGGTGGTATGAATGTCTTGATGATGGGCAATGGCCAGGGCTTTGAACATTGCTATGGATTTATCCTGGTCATGACCAGCGTGTGGCTCTGCGATACTGTCGCTTACTTCTTTGGAAAGTTTGCTGCAGGCAAGGGCCCCTTCGGTCGTCATCTCTTTGCTCCCAGCATCAGCCCCAAGAAAACCTGGGAAGGTTCCATTGCGGGTTCTGTTGCAACCATTGCATGGGTGGCCTACTGGGCAAACTGCAGTTCCGCCCTTGGCGCCTTCAATGTAAACATGGATTGGTGCAAGGCCATTATTCTTGGCGTCATGGTGACCGTGGCTGGTCAGGCTGGCGATCTTCTCATGAGTGCTCTCAAGCGCTGGAGCGGTACCAAGGATTCCGGCAACTTGTTTGTGGGGCATGGCGGAGTCCTGGATCGCTGCGATTCCTTCTTCCTGGCAGCGCCGATGCTCTGGCTGTTGCTTGATTTCATGAAGAATCTTGCTTAAAAAATTGGAGGTGCAAACCTCCTTTTTTTATTATTGTTAGGTATAAAGGAGGATTTGTGGATACACCTATTGACATCAGGATGGCACTAGGTACCGACGTTGTCGGTATGATTCTTGTCGTCGTGATGATTGTGGGTAATGTCTGGAGATTGCGTCTAAAAACCAAGGAAAGCAAGCTGCTCATTGCGATGCTGCTATTCTGCTTTTTCAGTTGCCTTTCTGACCTTTTTGCTTATGCCGCCGATGGTTGTTCCTGCGTCTATGCTAAGCAGTTAGTGTATATCACGAACTCGTGGGTCTATGCCTCCAACTTCCTCTGTGCATACAGCTGGATGTCCTTCCTAAAGGAACATTTCCGTATGGAGTTGAATGGCTTCCTGAAATGTATCCTGCGGATTTCCATGGTCGTCTTGCCCCTGATGCTGTTGACGAATCTTTTTGTGCCGTTACTCTTTAGCGTTAACGAACATAACCGCTACGTTCGCTGTTTCGGCTACTGGATTTATATCTTTTTCAACTACAGCATCGTGGTTACATCCCTTACGCTCTACTATAAGAATTACAGGCAGGATGGCCTAATCCGATTTTTCCCCATTTGGTTTTACGCGATTCCGACTGTTGTGGCCATCGTGCTGCAGAGTATCTTCTACGGTGTGTCGTTGATGGCGCCTAGTTTTGCCGTCGCTATTGCGGGCGCGTTCTGTAGCCTGCAGAACGAACGCGTTTTCAGGGATTATCTGACCGGTCTTTTCAATCGCCCCTTCCTTGACTATGTGCTGTACCTGTACAATAACAAAAAGCGTCAGTCCAGCGGGATCATGGTCAGCCTTTGCGATTTTTCAAAAATCAATGACGAGTTAGGCCATAAGGTCGGTGACCGTGCCTTGTGCAATGCGGCCGATATCCTCCGTGAGTCTACGGGGCAGTGGGGTTCAATCCTGCGCTACTCAGGTGACGAGTTCATTATCATGGTCGATACGCATCACGATAACAGTATTGCCAACTGCGTAGAAAAAATCAGGATGAATGTGGAAAAGTTCAATCGCAATAGCGGTGAACCGTATAAGTTGACTGTCGCTATTGGCGTCAAGAAATATGCGGGAAGTTCCGAAAGCGTGGATTACTTCCAGGACTGTCTGTTGGCGGATATGAAAAAAGACAAGCGGCGTATAAAGGGGCTTGCCTTGTAGATATTGGGTTTCGCGGACAGGAAACGCAAACTATTAAAGAGTAATTAGGCCGTGTCAGGGAATCCTTGACGCGGCCATTTAAGTTTTCGCTACTTGATGTAATAGATGTAGTTTTCTTTGCGGGCCAAAGCCTGGGGAACAGGTGTCTGACGGTAACCTAGGGCCACGTGGCCGATGCCTTCGTAGTTGCCCTTGATGCCCAGCTTTTCTAGAATAGACTTTCCGAATTCGCTTTCGAATTCCTGTTTGGCGCGGTGGATCCAGACGCTGCCGAGGCCAAGGCTTGCGGCGGCATTCATCAGGTTTCCCATGACAAGACTGCCGTCGTTGATATAGGTTCCGGAGCCGTTGTTGGCATCCTTGTCTGCAATGACAATCAGGATTACAGGTGCGCCGTAGAAGGGGTCGAAACCTTCGTCCCAACCGCCGATCTTGCGGTTCTCTTCGGCAATCTGGTCGCGGACTTCCTTGTTGGTTACGGCGATGATGATGGAAGACTGCTGATTTTTTCCGGAGGGGGCGAAGGTTCCTGCGCGAAGCACGGCTTCCAATTCCTCGTCGGTAATCATGTCGGGCTTGAACTTGCGGCAGCTGCGGCGAGTTTCCAGAGTTTTCAGGGTTTCGTTCATCATTGTCTTACCTATGGCGAAAAAGTTTTGCCGAGGGCCATTTGGCACCACGTTCATTATAAAAATAGCATTTTCAAATAACTGACTTTATAAAAAAAGAAATTTATTTAAACAAGGTCTTGACCTAGAGTCAACTCTAGATGATATATTATAACAAAAAGAGGTTTCAATGAAAAAGATCATCCTCATCCTTTTAACAATCCTTATGGGGGCTGCCATGGCTGCTGAATCCAAGAAACTGGTCATCTATTATTCCCGTGCCGACGAAAACTATAGCGTGGGCTATATCAAGAAGGGCAATACCGAAATCGTTGCCGAAATCATTGCCGCAAAAACAGGTGCAACGCTTTTGAAGGTGGAACCCGTCAAGGAATATCCGAAAGAATACGACGACTGTATCGCTGTGGCCAAGAAGGAATTGGCAAACGACGCCCGTCCCGAAATTAAACCGGTTAGTGTCAATCCGGAAGAATACGACGAAATCTATGTCGGATATCCCGTGTGGTGGGGCGAAATGCCTATGCCCATGGTAACCTTCTTCGAAAAGTACAATCTGAAGGGTAAAACTATTCATCCTTTTGTCACTCACGAAGGTAGCGGCCTCAGCGGTGTAGCCCGACTTAAGAAGTTGACCGGCGCCAATGTTACTATGGGTCTCGCCATTTATGGTCACGTTGCCCAGAACGAAAAGTCCAAGGCCGAAAAAGACGTGGAAAAGTGGATAAGGTAAAAGGACATTTTTCCTTGAAAAATGCAGCTGTGTCCGTTTTGTAATGGATATGGCTTTTTTATTTTATTCTAAATTTACTGTTAAAAATGAATCGAATTCTTTCCATAATTTTGATTTTTCTTTTTACTGTTCTTGCTCACGGGCAGGAACCGGTTTCGGATACAACGGTGGTTCGTCAGTCAACGGACCATAAAAGTAATTCAGCCTCCGTTACTTTGTCGCCTTTCGATCACCTGGGTCAAAACATGCTGTGGAGTGCCTTTGGCTGGCCTCTCGCTTTTCACCTAGTTGGCGGTGGCGCAACCTACCTGCTTTCTACCAATGATGTGGATTTGAAGGTGGCCCGGTTTGCCGCTCGTCAGAATGAGCTGGCCTTCGGTATCGCCTTTATGCCGGGAATGATGGCGGGAACGTTTTTCCCGTTTCTTGTTCCTGGCTATATGTACTTCTTTAGCGACAATAAAACCTTGAACAATACCGGTGCGGTGGCGGCCCAGGCTACGGCGGTGGCGTTTTTGTACAACAATATCCTGAAGGCAATTTCGGGGCGTGCCCACCCGGTGGCGGATAGCAATAGCGGAAGCCTTTCCCGGGATTTTAAGTGGGGCTTTTTTAAGCGAGGTGTTTTTTATGGCTGGCCTTCGGGGCACTCCATGACCAACGCAGCCCTTGCCATGAGCATCGCCAGCTATCATCGTGACAATCCCTTCGTGGTTGCGGGCTGTGGCCTCTTTGCGGGCTATGTGGCGACCAGCATGGTCCTTGGTGCCAAGGGGGAGGCGCACTGGTTTTCCGATGCGGTGGCCGGTGTTCTGATGGGAGCCTCTATCGGGTGGTACATCGGAAATGCGTTCTATCGTGAAAAAAACGGCGCACCCGAAAAAGGGATGCGGGTTACCGTTGCGCCCCTATTTTATGATGACCAGAAAGGGCTTGTGGCCTCCTTGTATTTCTAGTCTTTAGACATGGGCGGTTTACTCTCGGTGGTGTGAATTATCTACATTATTTGTGGAAAAACATAAGGTCTTAGATGAATATTCTTCTTACAGGTGGCGCAGGTTATATTGGCAGCCACACCATCATTGAACTTGATAAGGCTGGCCACTCCGTGGTTGTGGTCGATAATCTGGTGAACTCCAGCGAGGAATCCCTTCGCCGGGTGGCTCAGATTATTGGAAAGCCGGTTCCCTTTGTAAAGGCTGACGCCCGTGATGCAGCCGCCATGAACGAAGTTTTTGAAAAGTATTCCTTTGATGCCTGCATTCATTTTGCGGGTCTCAAGGCGGTGGGCGAATCTGTTGCCAAGCCTCTGGAGTATTACGAGAACAACATGAACGCCACCTTCGTTCTGTTGGACGTCATGCGCAAGCATAACTGCAAGAACTTTATTTTTTCTTCTTCTGCAACGGTGTATGGCGATCCGGCCATCATCCCCATTACTGAAGAATGCCCCAAGGGTCAGTGCACCAATCCCTATGGCAAGACCAAGTCCATGCTTGAAGAAGTACTGATGGATTTGCAGAAGGCCGACCCTGAGTGGAACGTAGTGCTCCTCCGTTATTTCAATCCCATTGGCGCTCACCAGAGCGGTCTCATTGGCGAGAACCCCAACGGAATTCCCAACAATTTGATGCCTTATATTACGCAGACCGCCGTGGGCTTACGTCAGGAACTGGGCGTGTTCGGCAACGATTACGATACCCCCGACGGAACTGGTGTCCGCGACTATATTCACGTTTGCGATTTGGCTGCGGGCCATGTGTGCGCCTTGCAGGCCATTGAACGTAAGTGTGGCCTTGCCATCTACAACCTGGGTACAGGTCATGGCTATTCTGTATTGGATGTGGTTCACGCATTCGAAAAAGCAAACGGATTGAAGGTCCCGTATAGTATCAAGCCTCGCCGTGCCGGCGACATCGCTACCTGTTACTGCAACCCTGCAAAGGCCAAGGCTGAATTGGGTTGGGAAGCGAAGTACGGTATCGAGGATATGTGCCGCGATTCCTGGAACTTCCAGAAGAATAATCCCAAGGGATATTAAGAAGTGGTTAGTAAACAGTGGCTAGTAAACAGGGATCACTAACCACTAACCACCAACCACTAACCACTAACCACCAACCACTAACCACTAACCACCAACCACTAATCACTAACCACTAACCACTAACCACTAATCACTATCATTATGAAAAATGTCGTTCTTCTCGGTGCTACCGGTTCTATCGGAACTTCTACTGTAGATGTTTGCCTTCAGCATTCCGACCTGTTCAAGGTCTATGCCGTGGCTGCAAATTCCAGCGTTGAAAAAGTTGCTGAAATTGTTCGCAAGTTCAAGGTGGAACGTGTTTGCATGTTCAAGCCCGAAGCCGCCAAGGAACTGAGTGCCATGCTCAATATGCCGGTGCTCTCCGGTATGGAAGGCCTCTGCGAACTGGCTGCCGACCCCAAGGCCGACATCATCATTAACGCCCTGATGGGTGCCGTTGGCTGCCTTCCCACCATTACCGCCATCGAACACGGCAAGCATGTGGCTCTCGCCAACAAGGAAACCATGGTCATGGCCGGCCCCGTCATCTGGGACAAGCTTGCTGAAAATCCCAAGGCGTTCATCACTCCCATCGATTCTGAACACAGCGCTATTTTCCAGTGCCTGGCCGACCGCCCCAACAAGGAAGTGGAATGCCTGGAAATCACCGCTTCCGGTGGCCCTTTCCGTACCTGGGATATCGAACGTTTTGAAAACATCACTGTTGCCGATGCTTTGAATCATCCGGTGTGGAGCATGGGCCGCAAGATCACCATCGACTCCGCTTCCATGATGAACAAGGGCCTTGAAGTTCTGGAAGCCCACTTCCTATTCCACATTCCTTATGAACAGATCAAGGTTGTGGTTCACCCCCAGTCTATGGTGCATTCCCTGGTGCAGTTCCGCGACGGTTCCCTGATGGCTCAGCTGGGTGCTCCCGACATGCGCATTCCTATTCAGGTGGCCCTCACTTGGCCGGAACGCCTGCCCCTGGAAACCAAGCGCCTCGACCTGCCGACCTTGGGTCAGCTCACCTTCTTCGAACCGGACTTCAACAAGTTCCGCTGCCTGGCTCTCGCCTTCGAAGCTGGCCGCCGCGGCGGTGTAGTTCCCGCCATGATGAACGCCGCCAACGAAGTTCTGGTGGATCGCTTCCTGGATGGCAAGCTGAAGTTCACCGATATTCCTCGCCATGTGGAAACTATCATCAACGGCGCTCCCAACCTTACCGGTCATCTGACTCTGGAACAGGTTCTGGAAGCCGACGCAGAAGCTCGCCGCCTGACTCTTGACTTGATTAAGTAAATTCTGGCAGATTGTTGAAAAAGGGTTCGCTTTGCGGGCCCTTTTTTGATGTGGAACACATTTTGGAAACAGCTGTTACACTTGTAAACAGAATTAATGATGTTTTTTAGCTTTGTTCTAAAAAAACTCCTATATTGATTTTGAATAAGTGTAAGGAGATGTGTATGTTTTCAAAATTCGGTCTCAAACAGTTTGCGCCGTTGGCCATTTCTGCATTGACTCTGGCTTCTACAGCTTTTGGTGCCAATGCCTACATCAACCAGATTGGTTATCGTTCAAATGATGCCAAGGAATTCACCGTTCAGGATGTTAGCGGCCCTGTCGAAATCGTGGATGCTGCGGGCAGTATCGTCATGACAGCCACCCCGTCTGCCTCCGCCCTGTGGGTTCCCAGCAACCAGAATGTGTCTCTGGTGGATTTCTCCGATTTGAAGACTCCTGGTGTTTACTCTATCCGAGTGGGCGGCCAGGTTCTCCGCAATGATCTTAAGATTGCCGACAATACATTTGAAGATGTAACTAAGGCCGCCTTGAAGTGGTTCTACTATCAGCGTGCCTCCATGGCGTTGGAACAGACCTATGCTGGTCAGTGGGCTCGTGCCGCTGGCCATAACGCAGGCACTTACCAGCTTCACAATTCCGCAGGTTCGGGCTCCATTTCTTCCGGTAAGGGCTGGTACGATGCTGGCGACTATGGTCGTTATATCGTGAACTCCGGCATCACTACTTATACACTCCTTTCTCTGTTTGAACACTATCCGGATTACTTCAGGACCCTCAAGTGGAACATTCCTGCCGAAGGTACTCTGCCTGATCTGTTGGCAGAAATCAAGTACAATCTGGATTGGATGCTCACCATGCAGGATACCGATGGTGGCGTATTCCATAAGTTGACCTCCCTTGGTTTCCCTGGCGATGACATGCCCGCTGCAGACAAACTTACTCTTTATGTTATCGGTAAGGGTACTGCTGCCACCTTTGATTTTGCAGGCGTCATGGCAACCGCTTCCCGAGTCTACAAGGCCTACGATGCAACTTTTGCTGCCCAGTGTCTTGAAGCCGCCAAGAAGGCTTACGCATGGGGTGCCCAGAATCCCAATGTAACCTATTCCAATCCCCAGGGCGTTTCTACTGGGGAATATGGTGACCAGTGGCTCGACGATGAAAAGCTGTTCGCAGGTACCGAACTGTTCATTGCCACAGGGGATGCTTCCTACAAGCAGAATGTTTCTAAAGCCAATGTTCCCAACTGGGGCGATGTCTCTGGTCTTGCCGCCTATGGTGCTGCCACATACGGTACCGATGATGGTAGCAAGAACATTTTGATCAAGACCGCCGATGAATTTGTGAAACGTTCCGAAACAGGCTTTGGTGTTGTTATGGCCAAAGATGATTTTGTCTGGGGATCCAACGCAGTGGCCGCTAATCAGGGTATCTGGCTGTTGCATGCCTATTACCTGACTGGTGAAGATAAGTACTACAAGGCTGCCCGCAAGGTCCTGGATTATCTGTTGGGCAAGAATCCTCTGGACATGTCCTTTATGACAGGTTTTGGAACCAAGTCCCCGAAGAAGCCTCATCATCGTCCCAGTACCGCTGACAAGGTGACTGACCCTGTGCCCGGTATGTTGGTGGGTGGTCCTCAGCCCGGCGGTGAAGACATCGGTTCTGAAAGTTGGGAATGTAAGGACTACCGCACTGGCGTTCCTGCAACTTCCTATATCGACCACAACTGCAGCTACGCTTCTAACGAAGTGGCCATTAACTGGAATGCTCCGCTGGCTTATTTGGCTGGTGCAATCGAAGCCCTTAATGCTGGCCATGCTCCTAGCTTTGCTGTGGGTGGTGTGGCCAAGGGCGAAGCTACATCAATTAAACCCTCTGTGACAAGGCACTCCTCTTCAGAAGGCGCTCTCCGTATGCGATTTGTGGATCAGCAGGTCTTCATTGAACGCAATGGAAAACGTTTTGATTTGAAGGGTATGCAGATAAAGTAGTTCTAACCTTTTGAAAACCGGCCCTTGGCCGGTAAATAAAAAACTGCGGATGGGCGAGCCTTGCGGCTCGCCTTTCTGCTATAAAGCCCATAGTGTTACTCGTCGTTGCTCTCGCCTTTTGCTATATTGAAAAACGATGGAAAATGTCCTTGATAATGTTTTGATGTTTGTTTTGGGCCTGATTGGCCTGAGTTTTTTGGTGACTATCCATGAGCTGGGTCATTTCCTGGTGGCAAAGTGGAATAACGTCAAGGTGAACACCTTTAGTGTTGGCTTTGGCAAGAAACTTCTGAAGTACAAGGTTGGCGAAACCGAATACTGTATTTCCGCCATTCCCTTTGGTGGCTATGTGGCCATGGCCGGTGAAAATCCCGACAAGATCCAGGAAGGCGAAGCTCTGGATGAACGTGATTTTATGGCTAAGTCCGTTGGCGCCCGCGCAGCCATCGCCTTTGCCGGACCTTTCATCAACATTGTGTTTGCATTTGTCCTTTTGATGATTCTTTACATGGTGGGCGTTCAGGAACCCGCTAACAAGGAATTGATTATTGGCTTTGTAGGTAAGAATTCTCCCGCCGAAGTTTCAGGCATTATTCCCGGCGACACCATCACCGCCATTAACGGTAAGCCCACTCAGGGCTGGGATGATTTCCGCGAACAGATCGGCGTAAGCCTTGGCGCCAATGTGGAATTGGAAGTCCATCGCGAGGGTTCTGTGCAGACCATTGTTGTGGTGCCCGAAGAACTGGTAATTCCCGCACAGGACTCCACCGATTCCGAAACCAAGATGGGTATCGGCGATATTGGCATTTACCCTCAGAATCGCGTGATTGTCCGTTTGCCGCCGGTGGCAGGTTCCGCTGCAGAAAAGGCTGGAATTCTTCAGAACGATACCGTTCTTGAAATTAACGGCAAGCATATTGGCCGCTACGAAGATGTGGTCCGTCAGATTGATGGTTCCAAGGGCGAAGAAGTCCGCGTAACCGTTACACGCAATGGCGACACTCTTACTCTCCCCATGACTCCGGTCTATAACGAAGAATACAAGCGCTATATGGTGGGTGTGCAGATGGGCTATGTCCTCTTCCGCGAAACAAAGTTTGTTCGTCGCGGTCCCATCGAGGCTCTTGAAAAGACTTGCGCTACCAGCTGGAAAATGACCACCAGCATCTTCCGTTATTTTGGCCGCCTCTTCAAGGGTCAAGTCAAGATGGACGCATTCTCCGGCCCCGTTTCCATCGTGGCGGTCATGGGTAACGTATGGATGAGCGGCTTCCAGGAATTCCTTATGCTCCTGGCACTCATCAGCATCAACCTTGGCGTTATGAACTTGCTTCCGCTGGCCATTACCGATGGCGGCCTCCTCATGTTCCTCGGCATCGAAAAGCTCCGCGGAAAGCCCCTTTCCACAAAGACTCAGACTATTATTCAGAACGTGGCCGCTGCCTTCTTCATTTCATTCTTTGTGTTCATCACAATCCTTGACTTTGGAAAGCTGAGCCTGTTCTTGAAGTGACGCATGGCATCATCCTGAGTCCCGTATCAGATTTAGCTGAGTCAATTCACTGCGATGGTGGAAGAAATCAGTTTAGCCATAGGATGGTTTACGTATGAAATTCGTATCTCTCGTTGGATTATGCCTCCTTTTAAGTGAATCAGTTCTTGCTGCATACTCAGGAACCCCGCAGGTTCCTATGAAAATTGACAATTGCTACCAAATTTCTTCTGCAGAAGAATTGTATGGTTTCGCAAAAATCATGAATGAGATGGATGCTGGGGGGCAATCGAAGGAGTCGGTTTGCGCGAAGCTTGTTGCGGATATTGTAGTCAACAACAATGTTTTAGAAGGTGACTCCCTGAATGGGGATGGAAGTGATTTTATTCCCTGGACTCCTATTGCCAATTTTACGGGAGTTTTTGACGGGCAAAATCATACGATATCAGGACTTTACTACAAAAATACGGAAACCTTTGCTTCTGCGGGATTTATCCTGACTGTTACGGGAACGTCCGAAAAAGATTACTCGATTGTGAGGAATGTCGGAATTGTTGATTCTTATTTCTATGGAGATCTGTATGTAGGAGGAATTGTTGCTCTTGCGAGAAATCTCACTTTGGAAAATGTTTTTCACAAGGGTACTGTGGTTGGCTCTACGGGGGTAGGTGGACTTGTTGGACTTTCCAGCATGAATGGAACGTTCCTTAATTCGTACAACGAGGGCGTTGTTAAAGGATATGAACGACCCAATAGTATTTATCCGGCTATGTACATTGGTGGTGTTGCCGGCTATATTCATACGGGTAAGAACCTGGTGAGAAATTGTTACAACATCGCGCAAATTGATCCATCGGGAAGTTATGTTGGGGGAATTGTCGGAATTGTTGGTAAAGAAACTGATCTCACGATTGAAAATTCTTTTAATACAGTAAAACTGTATAACGCACTGTTGTCAGGTTTGGTTGGATATGTAGATGCTACCGCAAACTTGACAACGAATAATTCGTTCAATAAAGGGACGAATTCGGGTGAATTTGAGAGAACGGATGCGTCCTTCTCTAATGGCGAATTAGCAGTTATGCTTCACTATGGCTTTAAAGGTGAGGTTTGGGGTCAAAACGTTGGTACAGATCCGTATCCGATTCTGAGTGGGTTTGTAAAAGGGTATTCGGGAGAAGTAACTCTTTATGATGTCAAACTGCATACCTTTGATGGCGACACTGCTGAATATGTCCAACAGTATTTGAAAGGTGTTGGCACTACATTACAGGTCCCTTTACGGCAGAATTATCTTTTTGGAGGATGGTATTCCGATAGTGACTTTTCGGGGAATGCTGTAACGAAAATTTTGGCGAGTGATGCTGGCTCAAAAGAGTTCTTTGCGAAGTGGTTAAAGACACTTGAAAAGAAAGACGGTTGTTATGAAATTTCGTCAGGTGAAGATCTTTATGTTTTTGCTGCAATTGTCAATGGAAATGATGGATTTACTCAGGAACGAACTGCTTGTGGCAGGCTGACTGCAAATATTGTTGTCAATAAAAATGTTCTTGATGAAAAAGGAAATTTGAATAGTGCAGGTTCATCAACTTTTAAAACCTGGACTCCGATAGGCCCGTTTAGCGGTACATTCGATGGCCAAGGACATTATATATCTGGACTTTATTACAATGATTCCAAGAAGGATCAGATTGGTCTTTTTGGTTATGTATCTGGCTCAAGCGAAAATCCTGGCATTATAGAAAATGTTGGCCTTGTAGATTCCTATATCAATTCGCACGATGATGCGGGGACTTTGATAGGCAAGGCGACAGGCTATGTTTATGTCAAAAATTCTTACAGTACAAGTACAATAAAAGGAGGGACGTTTACGGGAGGCCTTGTTGGCTACGAAAATGGACATGCCCTTACTATTAGCAATTCGTACTTCGCAGGAAACGTTGCTGGCTATCAATGTGTAGGAGGTATGCTAGGTGGTTCGTATGGAAACGAACAGGTCAAGTTCATAAATTCCTTCAATACGAAACAAGGCTTTGTTGGGTACGTTAAGAATAAAAAGGATAGTAGTGTTATTGTTGTTCACTCTTATGCTCCTAGTTCGTCTGGCTATGGAGAAACCTCGGTCAAGTTAGAACAGTTCAAGGATGGCTCTGTGGCTTCGGCCTTGCATAACTATTCAAGTACGGATGTCGATGGATCCGTATGGGGACAAAATGTAGGCGTAGATTTATATCCTGTTTTAAACGTTAATTTCGATGCTGAATTATTTAAAGTTTCAAAAGCAGCGTTTCACTATAATGACGATAGTATTACAGACGAAGTCATGAATTACGTTGAAGGTGTTCCTGAATATATCAAGAACCCATCCGTACAAAATAAGATATTCGTTGGATGGTATAATAATAAATCATTTGATGGTTCTGTAGTCCATCCTATAAATGCTGAAACTAAGGGTGATATGGAATTTTATGCAAAGTGGATTTCAATCAGGGAGCCGGAAACAGAGGATGAATGTTATGTCATAAAAACAGTCGATGACCTGTACAGTTTTGCTGCTATTGTTAATGGCGCAAATGGAATGAGTAAACAGGAAAGAGCCTGCGCCAAACAAGTAGCTGATATCACTGTTAATAAGGACTTTCTTAAACCAGATGGAACGTTGAAGTTTAGTGATGATGATTTGGTTGTATGGACTCCAATTCAAAACTTTAGAGGAACCTTTGACGGTCAGGGACATACAATAAACGGACTCTTTTATGCGTCAAGTTATGTTGTAGGGGTAGGACTGTTTGCAAATTTGAAAGGAGATGTCGAGGGTGATGGAGCTGTTGTCAAGAACGTTGGCATTGTACAATCATATCTAAAAAGCTCTGGTCAGGCTGGTGCGATTGCAGGAACTGTTGAAGGAAACGTTTTGCTGGAAGGTGTATTCAACAGCTCTATTATTTCAGCTGGGCTGGCCGGTGGCTTAGTCGGTCTTGTAAAACAGAATGGTCACTTGCTTGTGCGGAATGTCTTTAATATCGGTTCCGTAAGAAGTGGGGATGATGTAAGTGTTGGAGGCTTGGTTGGAAAAATTAATTCGGGGAGCTTCGTTCGTATTGTCAATTCTTTTAACGGGATGGTTTTAAGTAATGGTAATTCTAACCTAATAAATTGCAATAGCGATTCCTTGTGCAAAGTTGAACATTCTTATTATTTGTCTCTTGATAGTGTAGAATCAGTTGGCTCAGCTGCGACTCAGCTAGAGTTCGCTGATGGTTCAATTGCGAAAGCCTTGCGTGAATATGACAGTGATGAAATTGATGGATCGATGTGGGGACAAAACATTGGCGTAGATTCCTATCCGAATTTGACCGGTGAAATAAATATTTCTGGAGCTCCAGTTATTCCCTCATATCCAGGTGATGCTCCTGAATCCAGCTCAAGCGAAAATCCTGAATCGAGTCCGAGTGACGAAGTTGATCCCGATTCCAGTTCAGCTACAGATGGGCTTGATTTCCAATTGAAAAAGATTCCCGTTGTGTCTATATACACTTTTAAAAATGAAATCTTTGTGGACGAATTTGATGGTTTTGTTACTGTATTTGATGTGAATGGAAAATTGCTTTCGAAGTCTTATTCAAATGGAACTGCTCGGATAAAAGTGAATCGCCCTGGAACGTATATCGTTATGGCTGGGAAACGTATGTGGAAAGTCCTATTGAAAAGATAAGTGCTAGCATTTTTTTGTTGTAAAAAAGGCTTCTGTCAAGTAGACAGAAGCCTTTCCCTTTAAACCCGTACAAATTATTTCTTGAGCGCTTCGATCTGCTCCCTGGAAAGACTTGTGTAGGCGATAATCTTTTCCATGGGCTCATTTTCGGCAAGCATCCTGCGGACGGTTTCTTCGGCCTGGCGCTTTTCTCCGTCTTCAAAAATGGCGTCGCCGACAGTCTTGTAGTTTGGACGAACGAAATCCATTCTGAATGCCTCCTTGAAATTCTCTATAAGCCAATGACCCTAAATTAATCGCAAGCCGAGAGTCGCAGCCAAGATTGCTTGGATATGACCGAGGCGCAGATTAATGCGCAATTTAATTGCGCAAATATACATCCATCTGGTGCAATAAGTCAAGGGCCACGTTTTCGTGTCAACAGTTGTTTATAGAACAACCTTGACCTCGGTCATCCCCGTCAAGCGAGGACAGGTGCCCAATGGCAAGTAAACTTGCCATGGTCACGACACTCGTGTCAACAGTTGTTTGCAAAATGCGTCAGTGGAAACCTGGTCCCTTGTTTTTCTCGTAGCCTCTTTCTAAATTCTATCACGTAACATAGTTTGTTAGATCGCTTTACTGCCTAGGGCTTGCGCCCGGACGCAGCGGCGGTCTTTTTTTATGGAGTGAAAATGAATCGCAAGGAATTTATCGCCATGGCGAAGGATATCAAAAAGAATCCCGACCGTCTGGCCCATTATCGCAAGATCTTCAAGAATGTCTATCCGTTCAGTGATGGAATGATCAAGATTTTATTGGCGAACGAAGCCAAACCGCTGCGAACCGTAATGTTCCTCAACGCAATGCTTGGCTTGGAGGGTGACAAGGCCATTTCGAAGTTTTCCCTAGGCGTGCAAGAAAACCCTGGCGTACTGAACGAGAAGACTGCAATCTTTGACATCTATGGTACTACCCAGGCGGGGGAACCTGTACTCATTGAAGTTCAGCAAAACTATAACCAGTTGTTTGTTGATCGTCTCATCTACTACACATCCCGTGTAATCAGTAGAACCGTGAAGAAATCCAAGTCCTACGACCTGCCGCACATCTACATTCTGAGTATCCTAACCGAGGATCAGTTCGTCCTGGACCGAGACCATTACTACCACACTTTGGAATTGGTTCGCAACAAAAAGTTTTACTATGATAAACTAGATGTTAACCTGGTGGAATTGGAAAAGTTCTTTGCTATTGAGGACCGTACTCCGCTGGAACAGCGTGAACGGAGCCGCCGAGCCGACATGCTTCGTCTCTTCCGTGAAATTCTGGAGGATAAGGAAATCACGGAGGAAAAAGCTGAAGGTCTCCTTGACAGGGAGTTTGCAAATGATGTATCTTTTTCCTCGTACACTAATGATGTTTTTCTTCTGGAGGCCGACGGCATGACTGATCTCGCATACGAAAAAGAAGGCTCGTACCTGCAGGGTAAAGCCGACGGCGAAGATATTGGCCGCAAGGAAGAACGCCAAAAGGCTTTGTCTGAGAAGTTGCAGGCTGCTCGCGAGATGCTTCGTGACAATATTCCTTTGGAAAAGGTCATTAAGTACCAGAATCTCACCGAGGAACAGGTAAAAGCATTGTAGCCTTTGCGAGTCCCCTTCCACATTTCCTGACAGCTTTTTTCTACTTTTGTTTCCGTAAATTATTCCACGGACTAGTGACGTTTTCGGGAACATCTCTCGTCTTTCGTCTCTCGTCTCACGCCTTAAGAGGTCATTATGAACATTCTCGTAGTCGGTAGCGGCGGTCGTGAACACGCCATCGCCCTCGCTGTTAAGAAGTCACCCATGTGCGACACTCTCATCTGCGCACCGGGCAACCCTGGCATGGCAAATCTCGGCAAGTGCATCCCCGTAGATGTGGCCGACCCCAAGGCTATTGCAGACCTGGCTGTGGCAAACAATATTGATCTCGCCATCATCGGACCGGAAATTCCTCTGGTCGCCGGTGTGGTTGACGAATTCCGCGCTCGCGGTCTCCGTGCATTCGGCCCCACCGCCGGTGCTGCTGCTCTGGAAGGCTCCAAGGCTTTCTCCAAGGACATCATGAAGAAGTACAATGTCCCCACCGCAGCATTCGAAACTTTCACTGACCTGGCTTCCGCAAAGAAGTTCCTGGCAGAACATCCCGCTCCCATCGTGGTGAAGGCTTCCGGCCTTGCTGCTGGTAAGGGCGCCATCGTCTGCATGACCGACAAGGAAGCTGACGATGCTGTTGAAGAAATGCTTGGCGAAAAGGCCGTGTTCGGCGAATCCGGCAAGACTGTCGTGATCGAAGAATTCATGGACGGCGAAGAAGCCTCCATCTTCGTAGTCTGTGATGGCAAGGACTACGTGATTCTCTCTTCCGCCCAGGACCACAAGCGTGTCTTCGACGACGACAAGGGCCCCAACACTGGTGGAATGGGTGCTTACTCTCCGGCTCCGGTCGTTACCGACGCCCTGCTGGACGAAGTGAAGAAGACTATTATCGAACCCACCCTCAAGGGTATGGCTGCCGAAGGCAAGCCTTACACTGGCGTGCTCTATGTGGGTATCATGGTGACCTCCAAGGGCCCCAAGGTTGTGGAATACAACTGCCGTCTGGGTGACCCGGAATGCCAGATTGTTCTGCCGCTTTACGATGGCGACGTGCTGGCTCTCTTTGACGCTGCCGAAAAGGGCGAACTGGCCAAGCTTGGCGCTCCCAAGGCTCCCAAGGGTTCCGCTGCAATCGTGGTTCTCGCAAGCGCTGGCTATCCTGGTTCCTACGAAAAGGGCAAGGTGGTTACCGGTATCGAAGAAGCCGAAAAGAACGGCGCACAGGTTCTCCACGCCGGTACCAAGATGGCCGACGGCAAGCTGGTCACCAACGGTGGTCGCGTGTTCGGCGTCGTAGGTCACGGTGCAACTCTTCGCGAAGCTCTGGACGTTGCATACGCCGCTTGCGAAAAGGTTGAATTCGAAGGTAAGTTCTATCGTAAGGACATTGGTAAGAAGGGTTTGGCAAGATGCTAGTAGAAAACGCTAAGGTTGGTATCGTCGCTGGTAGCAAGAGCGACCAGGAAGTTGTAGACAAGATCACCGCTGTGCTGGACAGCTTCGGCATCAAGTGGGAATTCAACATTTACTCTGCACACCGCACTCCCAACGCTACTGCAAAGTACGCCAAGGAAGCTGAAGGCCGTGGCCTCCAGGTCATCATCGGTGTTGCCGGTCTCGCCGCAGCTCTTCCGGGCGTGTTGGCCGCTCACACCATCCTTCCGGTGATCGGTCTGCCCTGCGCTGGTGGTCCCCTGAACGGTGTGGACGCTCTCCATTCCATCGTCCAGATGCCCGGTGGCATTCCTGTTGCAACTGTTGGTATCGGTAACGGCAAGAACGCCGGCTACCTGGCCGCCCACATCGTCGCTCTCACTGACCCTGCCGTCAAGGCAAAGCTTGTGGAATACCGCAAGGGTCTGGGCGACATCGAAGGCTAGTAGGTAGTAGGAAGTAGACGGTAGGAAGTGGTTAGGATCGTGGAAAAAATCAAGTGCAAATTTGGCTTTGTGTCTAAGTTGTTTTTTGCATTTGCGTTTCTAGGCCTGCTTTCTACTTCATCCTTTGCCGGTGAGCCGAACCTTCCCGAGGTCAAGGCTCCCTGGATGAAGGGTGAACGTCTGACTTTTAGTCTGGGCTGGGGTATCATTACTGCAGGCAAGGCCGTGCTGGAGGTCAAACCTTCCAAGGACGGCAAGACTGAATTCTACACCTTGGCTCATGACGAGGGGTCCCTCAAGAAAATCTATCCGGTGTCTGACACCATCTACACCCGCGTTCGTAACAAGGGTCTCATGACGGAAGTTTTCCGCAAGACCTTGAACGAGGGTAGCTACCATAACAAGTCCGTAATCCGGTTCGACCGCAAGGGCGAAAAGGCATGGCTTTCCGACACGGTCTTTACCGACGGAAAGGTTCGCAAGGTCAAGCGCTCCGCCGATACCGTCGTGGCCATCCAGGGTATCGAGCACAGCATCATGTCTGCCTTTTACCTGGTCCGAACTCTGCCGTTGACGGTAGGGGATACTTCTCGCTTTTCGGCAGTGAGCGGCAAGAAACGCTACGAACTGAAGGTCCTTGTCCATGGACGCGAAACCCTAAAGACCAAAATTGGCACGGTAAACACTATAAAAGTGGAACCCGTGTTGGATGGAGACGGCATTTTTGTGTCGAAGGGTCGCATTTTTATATGGCTGACCGATGATGAACGTCGTATTCCGGTCCTTATGGAGTGCGAAATTGCCCTCGGCTCCATAAAAGCCAAGTTGTTAAAAGTGGAATAGCGGGACCTTGGGTCGCACAAACCCGCTGTTTTTATAAAAATCGGCATTTTTAATCAACTTTTACATAAAGGCTTTTGCATTTGGCGGATTTAATAAGTTATATTCCAAAGGCGATTATATAATCAGAGGCTTTTGATGTTAAAAAAACTTTTGTTGACTACCTGTTTGACTCTCGGTTTGTCCGCTTTTGCGTCTGTATCTTGGGCTCAGGATGATGATGACGACGATTACGTCTCCGCTCCGTCTGTTGCTTCTGACGATGACGAAGACGATGATGGCTTTGTCTCTGCTCCGCCGAAGGCATCTAAGGGCAAGGCTGCCCGTGCTGCTGCCATGGACGACGATGACGAAGAAGGGGAAGATGAAGAATTTGCCAGCGGCGATCTGACTGTCGCTCAGCGCAAGGAACAGCTGGAACGCAAGAAGTTCGAAGAAGAACAGCGTCAGGATGAATACGCAAACTCCGAACGTCGTCGTGACTGGCTCCGTAACCGTCTCATTCTGCAGATGGGTATGGGTTCTCGCTATGCCTTCATGGGTGAAACCGGTATGGGTATGAGCTTCGGTATCGGTGCGGAATACGTCCTGCCGTTCCATCTGGCCGTATTCGGTTCTTTCGGTTTCCTGCCTAAGGGTACCGACACCGACTTCGAAGAATTTGAATTGGAAGGTGGCTCTGGTTGGAAGGCCGGTATTAACTACTACCTCTTCCCGAAGAATCCTCTCCATCTGGGTATTTCTGCTTCTTATGGTACTGTTTACTTCGACCATGACATCAAACCGGATAATAACGTTCGTGCCTTGATTTCTGTGGAAGGTTACCAGTTTGACGTTCTTATTGCCTATATGACCAATGAATGGTACTACCTGCAGTTCTCTATCGGTATGTACTATGCTCCCAAGCTGGCAAAGAAGCCTGCCCAGTGGGATGAATCCACCGACAACCCCAGCTGGGGCAAGCGTGAAGTGCTTGGCATGTGGCAGAATGGTCAGTGGGATTCCAAGGTGGTTAACCAGGACGGTATGAACAAGACTGGTATTGTCTTCGGTATCGCCATCGGTTATGCCCTGCCGGAACTCTTCCCGGATGACACCGAAAAGCGTCGTCGTGAACGTGAAAAGGCTCGTGCCCGTTCTAGCGCTGCTGGTCGATAACAGCTAACTTTTGGAACAAGTTTTAAAGAATGCCGCCCCAATCAAGATGGGCGGTTTTCTTTTTTACTATATTGCGAATTGCCTTGAAGAACGTTCAACGGTTCTAGAGGCTTTCGCTTTCGTAGCTCAGTTGGATTAGAGTGTCTCCCTCCGAAGGAGAAGGTCACGCGTTCGAGTCGCGTCGAGAGCATAAAAACGCCAAAGACCCATTGGGTCTTTGGTGTTTTATTTTACTAGGCGACGAGAACTAGTTCGACTCCTGCATAAGGCGAGTGCAGCGAACGAACTTGTTCGTTCATTGCCGAGCCGCGCAGGAGCTATCAAAACGAAGTTTTGATGAATCGCGTTGAGAGCATAAAACGCAAAAGACCCCCAGCGGGGGCCTTTTTTTATGTTCTTTTTATTGTTTGCGCTTGGGGTCGGCGGACCACCCCAAAATAATCTAGTCTAGCAACTTTACGATCAGTTCGTGGGGTTCCGCATCGACAACCAATGCCTGGCGGAACGTTCCAACTTCACCGTCGCCTTCCAGGACCTTCACGATGTCGTCGGTGTCCAGGGAGTTGCCTTCGGTGCGGCCGTAGAAGTGGTATTCGCTTTCTTCGGCTTCTTCGTCCAGGATGACGGTCACGGTCTTGCCGATCATTTCTTCGGCGCGCTGTGCTGCCAGTTCTTCCTGGAAGTCGGTGATGGCGTCCAGGCGGGCGCGGGCGTCGCTTTCGTCCACGGGGGCGAGTTTCTTCATGGTCATGACCGGAGTGCCTTCTTCGGGGCTGAACACGAATCCGCCCAAGTGCTCGAACTTGATTTCCTGGAGCAGGTCCATCAGGTCTTCGAAGTCTTCGTGGGTTTCGCCGGGGAAGCCTACCAGCACGGTGGTTCGCAAGGTGACGTCGGGGAGCTTGGTGCGGATCTTGCGGAGGATGTCACGGAGTTCCTGACGGGTGTACTTGCGCAGCATGTTCTTCAGAACGGGGTCGCTGCTATGCTGGATAGGCATGTCGATGTACTTGACCAGGCGGGGTTCCTTGGCCATCAGGTCCAGCAGTTCATCGTCGATGAAGGCGGGGTACCAGTACAGCATACGGATCCAGGGAATGTTCGTCTCGGCGAGCAGCGCCTTCAACAGGTCCGTGAGGGTTTCGCCTTCCTTCTTCTTTTCGCGACCGAAGAAGGTAGTGTCCTGGGCGATAAGGGTCAGTTCCTTGATGCCCTGGGCTTCCAGTTCCTTGGCTTCCTTCACCAGTTCCGCAACGGAGGTGGATTTCTGCAGCCCGCGGATATTGGGAATGGCGCAGTAGGCGCAGCGGCGGTTGCAGCCTTCCGCAATCTTCAGGTAGGCGTGGTGGGGGAGTCCGCCCAGGTTCAGGCGGGGAAGCTTGGCAGGATTGCAGCCTGCCGGCTGGTCGATGCCCATCTTTGCCAGAAGTTCGCCGGGCTGATAGGTGCCTGCCCAGAAATCGACTTCGGGGATTTCCTTTTCCAGCTCTTCGCCGTAGCGCTTGCTGAGACATCCCGTCACGATCAGCTTTTGCTTCGCTTTCTTGCCCTTTACCTGGGCGAGGATGGCGTTGATGGATTCTTCCTTGGCGGCTTCGATAAATCCGCAGGTGTTTACCAGGATGTAATCGGCCTTGGAGGCTGTTTCCGTGGTTTCAAAACCGACGTTCAGCATTTCTCCAACGAGGCGTTCTGCGTCCACCTGGTTTTTGGAACAACCGAGATGAACGACGAAAATCTTAGGCTTTCTTGTAGGCATGGACCAAATATAGATTTTGGGGATGGCGGATATTAAATAGGAATTGAAAAACGTATATTTGAAAACGCTCATATTTAATTTGGAGGACATATGAATTTAAAGGCTCAAGCTCTTGCCTTGTTGGCATGTTCCGCTTTTTCCTGACCGCTTGCGGAGACAGTGGTTCTAGCGCAGGCAATGGAACATATTGCAGGGTGTCTTCGACATCCACAACCGTTAAGGTTGATGCGGCCTATATGGGTGAGTCCTATACATCTGTTGCCACGCAGGTAAGTGACGATGTGGTTACATACCACTCTGTTTATGGATACGCCACACAGGCTGAGGCGGACAAAGCATGCGCCAATTTTAAGGAAGAAGCATCCTACTGGTCGGATGGAAGCTACAAGGTGGCTTGCTCTGGCACGCAGGTGACCGTGGATGAACACAGCGAATACATGGGCTTAGCTTCGGAAGGATTGGTGGAAGCTGAAGCTGATTTCAACGAAATGTGCGGTATGTTGCAAAATATGGCTGACTAAGGCTGTTGCTTGTCTACATAAAAGAAAGGTCCCGTTCAGAAGAACGGGGCCTTTCTTGTAAAGCTGACTTTTTTGAATTAGTCCCAGTCGTCGAAACCGTCTGCGGCCGGTGCTTCGGGAGCGGGAGCCGGAGCGGGAGCCGGAGCAGGAGCCGGTGCGGGCTTGGGTGCCGGAGCCGGAGTTTCTTCCTCTTCTTCTTCGTCGTCTTCTTCCATATCACTGGAGTAATCGCCTGCGGGATTGCCGACTTCGTCGTTCTTACGTTTGTCGACCCACCATGCAAAATTCAATGCCTTCAGGACTTGCTTACCGTATTCCTGGGCGTCGTTGCTGGTTTCAAAGAAACCGACGCGGATGCGGTAGTATGTGCCTTCCAGCTCGCCCGGATTTTCGACTTCGGCGATGTAGGCCTTGATATTCTGTTCTGCCAGTTTCTTTACGATACCGTCAGCGGCCTTCTTGGAAGACTGGATGCTGACCTGAATTACGAAGTCGCCCTTGCTGCCGGGCTGGTTGCTGCCTTCGGGGGCGGCAACTGCTGCGGGAGCATCATCCTTGTTGTCGTTGGAAAGGGACTGGATGGGAACCAGGACCGGTTCGTCTGCGCTCTTAGCTTCTTCGACGGGGGCGGGCTTGGGAGCCGGGGCAGGAGTTGCTGCTTTGGGAGCGGGTGCTGCCTGGGCGGCGGGCTTGGCGGGTTCCATCTGGGGAACGAGGTCTTCCTCTTCGTTGCAGGCAACGAACATCGAACATGCCGCGGCAAGAGAAATTATCGTTGCGATTTTCGCAGAAAAAACGGAAAGGGATTTCATCAAAATCTCCGAATTTTATTGAATGTATCAAAAAAATAAGCTATATGATTTTCGGTTAAAATATACATAAGTCTTTGATATTCCGCAAGTTATAAAAAAATAAAAAGGGTCTTTTTTTTATTACCCTTGACGGAACTATTGGGAATAAATATATTTGGCTATCCAATTTTGAATTTTAAACTTAACCAAAGGATTATCGTGATCGGCGTTATTGTTAAGTCCAACGAACCTTTCGAACGCGCTCTCAAGCGTTTCACCAAGTCTTGCGAAAAGAACGGCATCATTTCCGATGTCAAGAAGCGTCAGCGCTTCGAAAAGCCTTCTGAAGAAAAGAAGCGCATCGAAACTGCTGCTCGTCGCAAGCGCCTGAAGGAAATCGCTGACCAGAACCGCAAGCGTCTCTACTAGTCTGGTCGCCCTGTCTAGGGTACAGTCCAGATAGTGTCACGCCGGAGAATGTCTAGCTTACGCGTAGCCGGGCGTTCCTAAAAAGCGAAACTTTCTACTTTGTGAGTCGCTAACCTGTGGTTGGTGGCTCATTAGGTGTTTATAGTCAAAGGGAAAAATATGGCAAGTGAATTGTTGACTCGCATTCTTGATGATATCAAGGCCTCTATGAAGGCTCATGATTCCGAAACTCTCAGCGTTCTTCGCACTCTTCATTCTGATATCAAGAATGAAGCCATGAAGGCCGGCGCTACTCCCGCCCAGATTACCGAAAGCATTACCGACGAAATGTGCGTCGATGCCCTGGCAAAGAGCGTGAAGCAGAAGCAGGAAGCCATTGAAATCCTCAAGAAGGGTGGCTTCATGGATAAGATTCCCGCTGAAGAAGCCGTCATCGCTATCTACAAGAAGTATATGCCTGCTGAACTGTCCGAAGAAGAAGTGAAGGCTCTCATCGCCGAAATCAAGGCTGCAACTGGTGCTTCCTCTCCCAAGGATATGGGCAAGATCATGAAGGAACTTCAGCCCAAGGTGAAGGGCCGTTTCGATGGCAAGCGCGTTAGCGCCCTGGTCCAGGAAGCCCTGAAGTAAGTAGACAGTGGTTAGTAGGAAGTAGACAGTGATGTCATCCTGAGCGAAGCGAAGGATCCAGCGAAAACTACTAGATGGAAAAACTACAACAAAGTAAGATTCAAGAACTGGAGCTGCTCTACAAGATCAGCTCCATTTTGAACCAGAGTCTGGACTTCGAGAATGTGGCTCATCCCATTCTTGAAGTGTTGGAGTCTACCATGGGTGTGCAGCATGCCACCCTTACTTTGTATAATCGCCATACCGGCGAAATCTCCATTGAAATTGCAGAAGGCCTTTCCAGCCGCCAGGCCCGCAAGGGCCGCTACAAGGTGGGTGAAGGCGTTACAGGCCGAGTCGTGGAGACGGGTAAGCCTGTGATTATTCCTTCCGTGGGCAAAGACCCGAACTTTTTGGACCGTACCGGCCGCGGTAAAGACGAAAACCGAGCCTTCCTTTGCGTTCCCGTGATTATGGAACATGAAGTCATCGGCGCCTTGAGTGCCGACGTCCAGAATCCTGTGGAAAACCAGCTTCCCGAAAAACTTCGTTTGTTGGAAATCATCGCCCAGATGCTTGCTGGCGCCGTGAAGTTGCGCCGTCAGGCCCGCGAAGAAAACGAAATTTTGAAGGCGGAAAATGAACGTTTGACCATGGAGCTAAAGGATCGCTTCCAGCCCGACAACATCATCGGCCGTTCCAGCGAAATGCAACGTGTTTACGCCCAGATCGACCAGGTTTCCAAGAACCCTCTTCCGGTTTTGATCGTGGGGGAGGTGGGTACCGGCAAGGGTCTCGTTGCAGAAGCCATCCATTACCGTTCCGACCGCAATTCCCATCCTTACATCCGCGTCCATTGTGCCTCCATGCCAGAATCTGTGCTGGACCGCGAACTCTTCGGAAGTGAACGTGGCGCCTTGGTGGGCGTCCTTACGGAAACTCCGGGCCGTGTGGAGCAGGCCGACGGTGGTACGCTGTTCTTGGATGAAGTGGCGGAACTATCTCCCAACCTTCAGGTGAAACTCTTGCGCCTGTTGCAGGATGGCGAAATGGAACGTGTGGGCGCCCGTTTCTCCAAGAAGGTGAATGTCCGTATTATTGCCGCCACCACCAAGAACTTGCAGCAGATGGTGGCCGAAGGTACCTTCCGCGAAGACCTTTACTACCAGCTCCACATTTCGCCCATCTACGTTCCTGCATTGCATAACCGCAAGACGGACATCGTTCTTCTGGCGGATCACTTTGTGGAACATTATTGCCGTATCGTGGGCAAGAACGTGCGCCGTCTGGCTCGCACTACCATCAACATGCTCATGAGCTACCCTTGGCCCGGCAATGTCCGTGAACTGGAAAATGCCATTGAACGCGCCGTCCTCGTGACTGATGAAGACGTTATCTACCCCCATCACTTTCCCACCACATTGCAGACTGCAGAAACTTCCGGCACCCAGGTGTCCGGCAACTTGAAATTGATGGTGGAAGCCTACGAACGAGACATCATCTGCGATGCCCTCAAGAGCTCCAAGGGCAAGATGGCCGCAGCCGCCCGCAGCCTCTCCACAACGCCTCGCATTCTTACATACAAAATAAAACAGCTGAATATCGACCTGAACGCCTTTACTCGATAGAATAAACGCTTTTGGAACATTGAATATTCTTCGTAATCAATGGCTAATACCTCAATAAACGATTGACTTTGGTACTGGTTCATTGTATTTTAAAAGAAAAAATGGAGTTGATATGTCTTTTAAGGAAAAATCTAAAGAAACAGCAAGTGCGGTCTTATTCGTAATATATGCTTTCCCTGCTCTAATTTTTTTAATCGTGTCTCTATCTCTCATCTTTTCAGCGGAGTCTGCGGGTTCTATAGCTGCAGGTATTTTCACTCTTTTGATAACTGCTTTGCTTATAAATGGTGCAGTTCGATCCTTCAAGAAGATGAATTTGAAAGTTTTTGAAAATGGCCAAAAAATTGTCCCGAGCCAATTCAATTTGAATAAGCTTGATCTCGTTGACGCGGCTCATAGACTTTATTCTGTTCTAGAGCGTTTAGCCTTAAATAAAAAGTTTCGTGAGCAGATTCATGTCAACATAAATACTGAAGATACGAAATCCATTGAAGAAAAACTTATGGTGTTTACGCTTACGGAAATGCTCCATATACAAAAATCACTTGGTCACGAATTTGACTACGACAAAAAGGAAAGTCTTGGAATTTTCTGCATTTATATTGCCCATGCAATTCCTTCTTTTGGCTGGAGTAAGTCTGAAATTAAGACCTATCTTCAAAATCCAACTATAAAGAAAAGCGTTATTGATGCTTTCATAAATCTGAATTCAGCTGTAGAACAATTCAAGGAAAAGAATGTTCCCTCAGCAATCATGCTGCTTGTTGAGGATGATTCCCTAGCAAAGGATTATAAATCGGCCCTCCTTGATTATGCCAAGGCCATTGCAAATACGGATAAAGAAGTTTCTGAAGTTGAATCAAATTTCATTAAACAGCTTGAAGAATTTGAAGGCTTAAAATCTTTAGAAAATGTTTCTTCAAATGTTAATTCCAGTCAAAGTTCTTCGTCCAGTGTAGAAAACCTGAGTAAATTGATTGGACTTGATTCTGTAAAAAAGGAAATATCCACGTTCTATAATTACTTGAATGTTCAAGAACGTCGCAAGGCTCAAGGAATGCCGGTACCTCCGACATCGTATCACTGTGTTTTTACTGGAAATCCTGGAACTGGTAAGACGACGGTTGCAAGAATTATGGCTGGAATTTATAAAGAAATGGGTATTCTCAAGAAGGGACATCTCGTTGAAGTAGATCGATCAAAACTTGTGGCGGAGTATGTTGGACAGACTGCGGTAAAGACAAATAAGGTTGTAGATGAAGCTCTTGATGGAGTACTGTTTATTGACGAAGCTTACACACTTGCAGGAAATTCTTCTCAGGACTTTGGCAAAGAAGCTATTGATACCTTGTTGAAAAGAATGGAAGATGACCGTGAAAGGCTTGTTGTCATTGTCGCAGGGTACACAGATGAAATGAAAACATTTATTTCGTCCAATCCAGGTTTGGAATCTAGATTCAATCATTTTATCAATTTTGAGGATTATTCCCTTTCAGAAATGATCGAAATCTTCAAGAAGCGTGCGGATGAATTTAAGTATAGTTTGTCTGATGACTTTTTGGAAAAACTACAAACTTATTTAAATTGGACTATTCAAAACAAGGAAAGAAGTTTCGGAAACGCTAGATTTGTTAGAAACCTTTTTGAAAAGAGCATAGAGTGTCAGGCTAATCGCGTCGCCTGTTCAAATGAATCAGGCTTAAATACTCTAACAGCTGAGGATTTCCCCTATTCAAATCCCTAGTTCTCTCGTCTAATTGCTATCTTTACCTCCGAAAAATGAAAATACACTCCTTTTCCATGGGCTTTAGTTGATTGATTGGCTAGCATTTCCTAACCACCAATCACTAACCACTAACCACTGAGAAAATTATGCAATTCCGTCCTGTTAAAGAACAGCTTGATATTTTGATGCGCGGCGTTATCGATATCGTCCCGCAGGATGAACTCGAAAAGAAACTCCAGAAGTCTTACGAGACTGGCGTTCCTCTCCGCATTAAGATGGGCGTGGACCCCACCGCACCGGACGTTCATTTCGGCCATACCGTCGTGATGCGCAAGCTCCGTCAATTCCAGGACCTGGGCCATACCGTTGTTCTTATCGTCGGTGACTACACCGCACAGATTGGTGACCCCAGCGGCCGTAACAAGGCCCGTCCTCGTTTGACTCACGAACAGGTTCTGGAAAACGCAAAGGAATACCAGGAACAGTTCTTCAAGGTTGTCCGTCGCGACCAGGTGGAAATCCACTACAATGGCGAATGGTTTTCCAAGCTGGACTTCAGCAAGGTGACCGAACTCATGGGCCAGTTCACTGTGGCTCAGATGCTTGAACGCGAAGACTTCCACAACCGCTATACCGCCAACACTCCCATTAGCCTCCACGAATTCATGTACCCCATGATGCAGGGCTACGATTCCGTGGCTATCAAGTCCGACGTGGAACTTGGCGGTACCGACCAGAAGTTCAACGTACTTCGCGGTCGCGACCTTCAGATTTTCGAAGGCATGGAACCCCAGATCGGTCTCTTCATGCCCATCCTCCTGGGTACCGACGGCAAGGTCAAGATGTCCAAGTCCATCGGTAACTACGTGGGCCTCAACGAAGCCCCGGACGTGATGTACCACAAGATCTACAGCCTGGCTGACAGCATCGTTGAAAACTGGTTCGAACTCTTGACCGAAATCCCCATGGAAGAAATCAAGCAGATGATGGCAGACGTTGCTTCCGGCAAGATGAACCCCAACGAAGCTAAGCATCGCCTGGCTATTGACATCGTCACCCAGTACTACGGCGCCGAAGCCGCGGTCGCTGCCGCCGCCAAGGAAAAGGAAGTTCATAGCGGTAACGCCATTCCTAGCGACGCTGCAGAATGCTCTGTAGCAGCCGGTTCCTACGGCGCTCTCGACCTCCTCGTTGAAGTCAAGGCCTTTGCCTCCAAGGGTGAAGCCCGCCGCATGGTCCAGAACGGTGGCGTCAAGATTGGCGGTGAAAAACTTGCTGACCCCCAGGCCCAGATTGAAATCAAGGGCGGTGACCAGATGGTGATCCAGGTGGGTAAGCGTAAGTTCTACAAGGTGAACTTCTAAGGGTGTTTTAAGGGTTTGGGTATGGCTCAAGAAATTCTCATCCTCGGTTTGAATCCCGCCTGGCAGCGCTTGTTCTTCCTGGACAAGTTTACGCCTGGCGAGGTACATCGTATTTCCAAGGTAGAGGAATACGCCTCGGGCAAGGGCATCAACTGTGGTCGCGTCCTGCAGCTGCTGGGCGGTTCGGCTCTTCTGATGCATTTCCTTGGCGACCAGAACGGTTCGCACATCTTTGATGAACTTTCCGCTTGCGGTGTTCAGCAGGCCCCGGTGTGGATCAAGGAACCGACCCGAATCTGTACCACCATCGTCAGTGCTGGTGAATCTACGGAGCTGATTGAACCCTCTCCCGTTCTGACCGAATCCGAGAATGATGATTTCCTGCAGAACCTGAACGACTACTGGGACTCCACCCAGCGTGTGGCCCTTTGTGGAACGTTCCCCAAGGGCTTTGATGTCAATAAGATCAATTCCCTGGATTTTACCGGCAAAAAAATTTTTGTGGATGCCGTAGAAGACATCGATGCCTGGCTTGCCAAGGGCGTGGAACTGCTGAAGATCAACATGCAGGAATACTGCAAGTTGTGCGAACGAATGGGAATTCCCCTGGTCATGTCCAGCCCCCAGTTCTGGAAGATGTCCGCCACGGCGGTTTTGGAACGTCTGCCGATCAAGAACCTTGTGGTTACGGATGAGGAATCTCCGGTACGAGCCTTCAGACTTTTAGAAGGAAAGTTCCAGGGAGTCCAGATCCAGCCGCCTACAATTCAGGTCAAGAACAGCGTTGGTGCAGGTGATTCCTTCTTTGCCGGTTGGCTGTACGCAGATACCCAGGGCATGTCTTTCGAAGACAGTCTGGTTCTTGCCACCGCAGTCGCCGCAGCCCGTTGCGAAACGGATCGTCCCTGGAATCTTAAACTGGAACGTGTGTCGGAACTTCAGGCGTCCCTGGCCGAAGCCGTAGAAAAACTGGAGTGATTATGGAAAAGCCCGCCTTTGAAAATGTACCCTTGTTTGCCTTTGCGACAGCTATGGAATTTTCGGCGGTCTTCCCCAAGGCGTCCGCAGAATATCCCGACGCTGTCAATAAGCTGATCCCTATCGATGAATTTCCCGGCGGTGCCTACGCCTGCGTACTTGACGTCGGTGCCCTGGATTTTTCTGTTGGTCTGACAAGTATCCTCCTTGAGTGTAGACAAACTAATATTGCCGTTTCTGCAGTAGTCAACGTCGGTATTTGTGGCGCATATCCGAACCGTTGTCTGAACCTTCTTGACGTGGTCCGTGTCGACGAAGACTTGCAGGGCGATTACGGCTGCGAGGAACAGGACGGTTCCTTTAGTTCCTGGGCGAAAGCTCGTCACGCCGCTTCTCCCAAACAGGCTCCGGAATCCATCCGCAACATTGTTTCCAACCTGAAATCTGTCAGAGGCGCAACCGTAAATTGCTGCACCGGTACGGAATGTACCTCCATTTTGCGTTCCCAGAAACTGGATTGCGACGTAGAGTCCATGGAAGGCATCGCCTGTTTCGCGGTCTGCGAAAAATTCCAGATTCCCGCTTTCCAGATCCGCGCCGTTAGCAACTTTGCCACATCCCGTGACAAGAGCCAGTGGAAATCCAGGGAAGCCCTAGAAAAACTGCGCGCAACCATTTTAGCGTAAAGCGAAAAGGTTGAAGCGAAACGGCTAAAGGGGGTTCGCAGGATGGAAACGCTAGCTGTTTAATTAGTAATTCATATCTTGTATCTCGTCTCTCACCCCTCATCTCTTATGCGACTTTCTCTCGGAATTTCTTCCTGCCCCAATGACACCTACATTTACGAAGCCCTGGTAAAGGGTCTTGAAGGTTCCCCTTTTGACTGGGACGTCCATTTTGCCGATGTCCAGACCCTGAACGAAATGGTCCGCCGTGGCGAACTGGACGTGGCCAAGGTGAGCGCCCAGGTTTACCCCAAGGTGGAAAAGGATTATGTCTGCCTGGGCTGTGGCGGCGCTATCGGCTATGGATGCGGACCTCTGCTCCTTTCCGCAGTGGGGGAGTCCTTTGACGATTCCCTGCCGGTAACCTTGCCCGGTTGCGACACTACGGCCGCCTTGCTGTTCCGTTTCTGGCGTTCCCGAACCCGGAAAATCCCCGCAGACCTGCGATACGCCCTATTCGACCAAGTCTATCGTTCCTTGCGCTCCAAGGAGGCTCCTCAGGGCGTTGTCATCCACGAACATCGTTTTACCTGGAAAAGGGACGGTCTGTTCCTGTTGCAGGATCTTGGTGCCTTCTGGGAACAGGAAACTGGAACCCCGATCCCCCTGGGAATTGCGCTGGCGCGAAGGGAACTCGGACCCGAGACCGTTAAACTGGTTGAAAGTGAAATCCGGAAGAGTCTGCAAATGGCCCGCTCCCGTGATACGCTCATCACCGATTTTATCAGCGAAAAGGCTCAGATCGAGGACGATTCTGTCATGGAAGCCCACATCAGGATGTTTGTCAATGACTTCTCCGAAAACGTCGGGGAACGCGGCCAGGCCGCCCTGGATCATTTGTGGACGTTGGTACGTGGTTTATAAGTTGTTGAAGGGTTTCGTTTTATTGTAATATTATGTTAATGTGAACTTAATTTTACAAAATGGCGAATTTTTAGAAAAAACTTTAATTATTTTCCCTACAGCATCTTTTTTTTGGAGTTTGCTTATGAGTTTAGTGAACGATCTTGAACAGGAAGTCGAGAACTTTAAGCGCGAGTACGAGAAGTTCCAGCGCGGCAATAAGTCCGCTGGTACAAGAGCTCGTAAAGTGTTGCAGGACATAAAGAAAACCTGCCAAGAGATTCGCGTCTCCATCCAGGGGGCGAAGAAGGACGGCGAAAAGGACGAACCGGAAGCCGACGATTGACCTGGGAAAACTTCAAATGCGACCACTATCACAATATTTTTACGATAATTTTGCCCATTTTTGCGAAAATCGTTTGACTAATGGCGTTTTTGAAGGTATATTCCCATTTGAATTTTATACTTGCCCCATTGGGGGTAGTATAGATGCATGAATTTTATGTGTTCTATGATTGGAGAAACGTAGCAGTATGACCCTAAAGAAACTGGTCTTGATCACGGCCGGGGCTATGCTCTTGACTGGAACCGCCATGGCAAAGAATATCAACGTGCCTGGCGACTACCAGAAGATTGCAGACGCACTCGGTAATGCAGATGCCGGGGATACCATCCTCGTCAAACGCGGTACTTACAACGAAAACATCACCTTGGTGATGGGCGTTGTGCTTAAGGGCGAGGACCCGCTCACTACCATCATCGATGGTGGCCGTCGCGGTCCGACCGTCATGGGTACTTCTGGCGCCGAAATGTCTCACTTCACTGTGAAGAACGGCCTCGAAGGTATTCTGTGCGAAAACGCAGCCCCCTACATTCATCACTGCTACGTGATGGATAACAAGGCAACCGGTATCGGTGCTTTCATTTCCCTCCCGCATCTTCGTAATAACGTGGTGTACGGCAACCGCTGGTCCGGCATTCTGGCCTGGGGTGCTAAGTCCCTCGACGCTTATATCGAACAGAACGTTGTGCTCCGTAACGGCTACTCCGGTCTCGCTCTCAAGGGCCCGACCAACGTGATTGCCCGCAACAACATCTTCATGGAAAACCACTACTACGGTGTGTTCGCCGACCCCGCTGCCGGCCAGACCAAGGTGGAATACAACAACATCTACAAGAACTACTATCCGTTCAACCAGTTCATCAAGGTGAACCGCACTAACGTTTCCTTGGATCCGAAGTTCATGAATCCTTCGCTCTCCAAGCCGAACTTCTACTGCCAGTCCACCTCTCCGATGCTGAAGCGCGGTAAGGGCAAGCTGGACATCGGTCTGACTGCTGCCGAACTGGTGAAGGAAGAAGAAGCCGTTGAAGAAACTCGTAATCCGGATACCGATGGCGATGGCCTCTGCGATCCGTGGGTTTCCGAAGAAGGCTTCTCCGACAAGTATGCTTCTGTCTGCACCGGCCTCGACAACTGCCCCGAAGAAGCTGAAGACTTCGACGGCTTCCAGGACGACGATGGCTGCCCGGATGCAGATAACGACCGCGACGGTCTCTGCGACCCGTGGGTAGAAGCTAAGGGTATGCTGGCCAACTTCGCTCACGTCTGTAAGGGCGTTGACCTCTGCCCCGAACAGGCTGAAACTCTCAACAGCTACAAGGACGAAGATGGTTGCCCGGATGAAGTTCCCCAGCCGCCTAAGAAGGTGTTCGTCCTTGAAGGTGTTAACTTCGAATCTGGTAAGGCTACGATTACTCCGGATTCCTACATCTCTCTGATGAAGGTTGTCGACATTATGGAAACCTTCACCGAAGCAACGTTTGAAATCGTCGGTCATACAGATAACGTTGGTAACAAAGACAAGAACAAGCAGCTTTCCGCAGATCGCGCTGCCGCCGTTAAGAACTTCCTTGTAGAAAAGGGTATTAACGAAAGCCGTATGGTCACCGACGGTATGGGTGACACCAAGCCTGTCGCATCCAACAAGACACCGGAAGGTCGTGCTCAGAACCGTCGTATCGAGTTCATCCGCACGGATATTAAGTAAAGGAGTAAGTGATGCGTTCTAGTTTTATTAAAACCGCAGTCCTCGGACTCACAGTAGCCAGCACTTCTCTGTTTGCAGAAGCCACTTATTCTCCGCATAAGTATCAGCAGAATGACTGGTTTGCAGAATTCGGTGGCAATACCGCCATGTACGTCAACCCGGCAGGAATTGCAGAAACTGAACAGCTGGAATTCAGCGCAGCTTTCTTCAGCTCCATCAGTGGTGAAGCTTCTCAGGAATACGTCAGCTTGACCTTCCCCATGGATTACAAGCACACTTTGGGCCTGTCTTTCTTCGAAAACGGTGCTTCCATTGATGGCGGTAAGTCCTATGGTGAATACTCCTGGTTGCTCGGCTATGCTTACAACCTGATGCAGTGTGTTGCTCTGGGTATCGATGTTTCCGTTCTTTACATCAACCAGTTCGACGATGTCAAGCACTTGACCGTCGGTGCTGACGTGGGTGTTAGCTGGAATCCCCTTGCTTCTTCTAAGTATGGCTACCTCTTGGTAGGTGTGGCCCTGCAGAACCTGGCTCAGCCGGGCATCAGCATGGAAGAAGATGGTGGCAGCTTCGTCGCTCCGGGTTTCTTCGGTGGCGATCGCGATGATGCCTACAACATCCCCAGCAACCTGAACCTTTCCTTCTTCTACCGCGGTCTCAACCGCTCTCTCGAAGCAAAGGCTGAAATTTCCCTCATCGACGTGTTCCACTCCGATACCGAAGGTGGTGACGGTGTGAACCCGGAAATGAGCTTCACCTTGACTTATTACCTGTCTTCTCATCTCGGTGTCCGCCTCCGCTTTACTAAGGAAGGCTACCCGGTTGCAGGAGCCACCGTTAACGTTAAGGATGTTAGCATCTTCCGTTACCTGGCTTTGGATCTGGAAATGTCTCACGATGACCTCTATGCCAAGAAGAATCGTGGTTTCATCTGGGCCGTGAAGATTACTTCTCGCTTCGGTGACACCCGCGAAGAAAAGATTGGTGAAGAACGTTATCGCCGTTTGAAGATCGAACCTGAAAACGACTACCGTGCAGCAATGCGTCTCTACTTGAACCGTCAGTTCCTCGAAGCTGCTTATGCTTTCGGTAAGGTTCAGACCAAGTACCCCGCATTCCACCTTGTTGACCAGGCTGCTTTCTACAAGGCAAAGTCCTTTGAAAACCTCCGTATGCACAAGGCTGCAAAGTCTGTGTACGAAGACGCTATCAAGCGCTATCCGCAGAGTGACCAACGCGCCAAGTACCACTTCCAGTTGATGAACATCGACTATAAGGAAGGCAAGTACACTGACGCTATGGCTAAGTATCAGGCAATTGCTCAGAAGTTCGGTGAAAGCGACGTTAAGGCTGACGCTGACTACGTTGCAGGCCAGATCAAGTTCGAACAGGGTCTCTATCAGGAATCTGTCGACCTGCTCGCTGCAATTCTTCCGGGTAACGCCAACTACTTCTATGCTCGCTATACCATGGGTATCGCATACAGCCGTCTCGGCAAGTTCGACGAAGCTGAAAACTGCTTCCGCGACATTACCGAACAGCCGGTTTCCAACCAGTCTGAACGCGACCTGCAGGATGCTGCTCGTGTGAAGCTCGGCCACTTGTTCTTCTCTGGCGAAAAGGCTGACATCGGTGCTGCTGCTCAGATGTATGGTCAGGTCCAGCCCGGTTCTCCGGTGTACGACGAAGCTATGCTCGGCATTGCATGGTCCTTCCTCAAGGTTAACAAGCCGAATGAAGCTATGAAGCCCGCTCAGTGGATCGTCAGCAACCTCCCGGAATCCTTCCTGGTTTCTGAAGCCTACCTCGTGATTGGTTACTGCCACTTCATGAAGAAGGACTACAACGGTGCTGTCAAGGCTCTCGAACAGGCTGAAAAGCGCACTGAACAGCCGGTTGTTTCTGTGGCTGCCCGTGATAGCGCTCGCCAGGCATACGAAGCTATGCAGGATGATTTCGACTCTGTGCAGGTTAAGGCTCTTGACCTCGCTCGCCAGCTGCCCACTCCCCGTGTGGAAAGCAAGCGTGAAGCTCTCAAGCCCAGCTTTGATAAGGCTAATGCAGCTATCGAAGACTACGCTGCATTCAACCAGAGAGCAATCCAGAGTGACCGCTTCGAATCCAACCGTAAGCGTATTCTTGATGATGCTGGCTTTACTTTGGCAACCGTTAAGACCAAGATGGGTCAGGGTGCTGGTGTATCTCAGGAAGCTCAGCAGGAACTTGATGAACTGGAGGACCTGGAGTAATCCGGGTTCTTCCCTTTTCTATGATGATATCATAGGTGGATAAGAGAACGATGAAAAAACTTTTGCTTGTTTCAGCAATTATTTGCTCCCTTGCTGGAAATTCCATTGCAGCATCTGATCCTTGTAAGGAAAAGACCGCCGAAGCAAAAAAGATGATGGCCAAGTGTAAGTCCATTGGTAAGGGCAACTCTGGCTACGAACAGTGTGCAAGTTCCTATAAGGTTATTAAGAACCAGGCAGCTCAGGCTTGCCGTTCTGGTGGCCTTGATGAAGACGGTATGCGTCAGGCTATCGCTCAGTGGGAAAAACAGGTTAATAACTGTAAGGGTAAGCAGAATGCCCGTTGCGCTTCTGCTCTCCAGCAGTTGGGTCATTACCAGTTCCAGTTGGAAGAAAAGCTCTTCCTGGACAAAAATGCCCAGTATGAAGAAGATGTTGCATGGTGCGCAGACCGCGATAACAAGCCGGCTAAGTGCGCTAACATCGATCAGCTCCCCAAGGCCGACCACCAGAAGTCCTTGGGTTACTTCCTGGAATACATCGACAAGTATCCCAACGAAAGCAAGACCCCGACCGTGATTTACCAGGCTGCTGCAGTGCAGGAAGCTTCTGGCGAAGACGACAAGGCTTACAAGCTTCGTATGCGTCTTGTTGAAAAGTTCCCGGATAACGGTCTCGTTCCGAAGGCTTGGCTCCGTATTGCGGAATACCACTTCATGAACCGTAAGTTCCGTGACGCTATCAATGCTTATAAGAAGGTGACTGGCTTCGACAACCTGACCGGTAAGGAAGCCGCACTTGCCATGTACCACTTGGCAGAATCTTACTATAACACTGCAGAATACGAAACTGCAGCTATCAAGTACTTTGAATACATCATTGGCGCTGACAAGGGTAAATACCCTGCTGACTTGCGCGCAGAAGCTATGGACTTCATGGCAGCTTCCTTCTCTGACTTGGAAGGTGGTGGTGTCCAGGAAGCTGAAGCTTTCTTGAAGGACAAGAAGGTTCCGTTCAAGGATTCCGTCTACTACCGTATCGGTATGAAGAATAAGGACCATGACCGTAACGAAGAAGCTGTCCAGTCCTTCAAGCGCTTGATGAGCATCAACCCCGACTATATCGACGCTCCTCTGGCTGACATCGCTATGATCGAAATCTTGATCATCCAGCAGAAGTTTGAAGAAGCTCAGAAGCATCGTTACACTGTCGTGAAGCGTTATGACCGTAACTCTTCCTGGTACAAGAAGAACCAGAAGTATCCGGAATCTGTGAAGAACGCTGAAACTGCAATCCGTGGCGCTATGCTCGACATTCCGCAGTACCACCACGCTCGCGCTGCTAAGCTCACCAAGGAAGGTGACTTGGAAGCCGGTAAGAAGCAGTATGCAGAAGCTATCAAGGCTTACGAAGCATTCTTGGCTCGCTACAAGAAGGAACCGACCTGGGATGAATACAAGGTCCACATCAACTTGGCCCTCGTTTACCAGGAAATGGCTCAGTATGCTAACGCTGCTAAGATGTTCAACTGGATCGTTGACACTGATACTACCCGTTATGGCCGTCGTCCCATGGGTTCTGAAGCTCTCCTGAAGAAGGAAGAAGCAGCCTATAACGCCGTGCTCATGATGGATCAGTCTCGCGAAACTGCCAAGAAGAACAAGTATGGCGATGACGCTGTCAAGGCTTACAAGTCCGAAGAAACCAAGGCTTACTTCGCTCAGGTGGATAAGTACATGGCTAAGTTCGGTCAGTACAAGGAAGCCGCAGAACTCGCTTACAACGCATCTATCGTTCATTATGATGCAAAGCAGTTCAAGACTGCAGTTGTGGTGCTCCGCGATCTGAAGCAGAAGTTCCCCAACCATCAGTACATCTTGCTCATCAGCCGTATGTTGGCTCAGTCCCTCCTGGAATCCAGCCAGCTGGATGACGCTCTGAAGGAATTCGAATGGCTCTTTGTTCAGTACACCAAGGTCAAGGAAACCAGAAATGACTCCATGGCCAAGGAAATCGAAAAGGCTATCGCTTACGTTCTCTTCCAGATGGCTGAACAGAGTGTAAAGCAGGGTCAGTTCGAAAAGGGTGCTCAGGCTTACCTGGCTCTCGTGAAGCGCTACCCGCTCATCGACATTGCTGATAAGGCTGTGTTCGAAGCTGCAGTTGCATATGAATCCGCAAAGCAGTTCACCAAGGCTTCTGAAACCTTCATGATGCTGCCCAAGCAGTATGCTTCTTCTCCGCTCACCATTAAGGGCATTGTCCGTGCTGGTGACGCTTACAAGAAGGAAGCTGCAACTAAGAAGAACGACAAGAAGTACTACGATCAGATGTACCGTAATGCCGCTCAGACCTATTTGTTCATCACCAACAACTTCCCGCAGGATTCCATGGCATTCATGGCTATCGGTTCTGCTGCTCAGGTCTATGACTCCATCGCTGATAAGAAGTCCGCTGCTGTCACCTACGAAATCGCCTACAAGCGTTATCCGAAGGATGAACGTACTCCGGGTTACCTCTATAGCGCATGCTTGAGCTATGACGAAGCCAAGATGGTTGATGAAGCTATCCGTTGTAACAAGGACCTGGTCCGTGATTACCCGAAGAGCTCCTACGCTCTGGATGCTGCATTCTCTATCCCCATGGCTTATGCTAACGCAAAGAAGTGGGATCTGGCTGCTAAGGAATACCACACCTTCATCAAGCTGTACACCGAAGACAAGGAAAAGCTGATTGCTGCTTACATCGGTGCCGCTCGTGCTTACATGGAACTGAAGGAAGAAGACAAGGCCATTGCTGACTACGATGCAACTTTGAAGAACTACGATAAGTTCGGTCTTCAGATCAAGAACGCTGATCCGGGTGTTCCTGCTGAAGCTGCCTACTACCTCGGTGAACATGAATACAAGAAGATGGAACCCATCGTCCTGAAGGGTAAGGATAAGGAAAAGGCTAAGATCATCAAGCAGCTGGTGGACATCCTCCAGAAGGCTATGGGTCACTACTCCAAGTCTGCAACCTACGCATCTGAACGCTGGACCTTCCGTGCTACCAACCGTATGGGTATGCTCTTCGTCACCATGGCTGCTAAGATCCGTGAACAGGAACTGAACGGCAAGAAGGAAGACGAACGCTTTGCAGAACGTATCGGTATTGTTCAGCAGCTGCCCAGCTACTACGAACAGGCACGTCCCATCTTCCAGAAGAACATCGACCTCGCTCGCGACCAGGGCTTCTACAACCAGGACGTGATCGAAGCTGAAGAAGGCTATATCGAAATGTACTACCAGGGTTGCGCAGTCTTCGTTGAAGTTGCCGATGCCTTTGCTAACTCTCCGCTCCCGGACTCCGCCTCCATCGTGAAGGAATACGTGGAATACGAAGGTATGGCTAAGGAAGACGCTGTTGAAGCTGTGCATGAAGACCTCGAAGCATACCGTGAAGAACTGAATACCCGTTCTGAAGGTGCTAAGGATCTTGCTAAGCCCCAGTGCGCTACCGGTATTAAGGCCTCTGCCCACTATGGTATCGACAACCAGTGGACTGCCAAGCTGTTCGAATTGCTCAAGAGCCTCGACGAAAACGACGAAGCTCTCAACACCAAGATCGAAAAGTTTGACCCGTCTACTCTGTTCTCTGATCCTGCCTACTTCAAGACCAAGGCTCGTATCGAACAGATTTCCAAGTCCGAAGTCATGACTCCGGAAGAACAGATTGCTACTTACCGCGATATCATCAAGGAAGCTAAGGCTGAAAGAGAAAAGCTGATGGCTGAACTTGCTGAATTGAAGAAGAAGCTTTCTCCGGTTCCGACGACTACCGGTGCTGGTGCTGCTGCAGGTGCTGCTGACGCTGACGAAGCCGGCTACTAGCGGTAAAAACAAATTTACGGGGGACCTTGTTCATAGGGTTCCCCCTATTTTATTTGAGAAAAATGGCGTTTTTTGCTCAGTAAACTAAGTTTTACCCAATTATTGTCCCATATTTCTCAAAAAAAATTAAATATGAACAAAGATTTTTCAAAATAAACCAAAACACTCAATAAAGGAGTACTCTAATGTCTAAAATGCTTCAATCCTTCAGCCCTGAATCCGATGGTTGGCAGTTCATGTGGATCATCTTGGTCGTCTTCCTGATCGGCCTTGGTTTCTCCATCGAACGTTTTGTCTACGTCTTGCTCAAGAGCTCTAAGGGTCGTGCAAAGTTCCTCGCTGATTTCGGTAAGCTGATCTCTTCTCAGCAGTATGATCAGGCTCTGAGCCTCGCCAATGCTACCAAGCTCCCCATCGCTCGCGTTATGGCTGCAATCGTTTCTACCCGTAACGGTGGCCGCGAAACCATGACTGCTGCTTGCGATGCAGTGTTCCTGACCGAAGCTCCCCGTCTGACTCGCTACGTTTCCATCATCTCCGTTATGGCTTCCATCTCTACCTTGCTCGGACTTATGGGTACCATTTACGGTCTGATCTTCACCTTCGACGCTGTTGCTAACAAGCCGGCTTCTGAACGTGCTAAGGCTCTTTCTGACGGTATTGCTATCGCTATGGGTACCACTCTCCTGGGCCTTCTCTCTGCAGTGCCTCTTCTGGTCATCGTTGGCCTCCTGAACATGAACTCCGAACGCCTTATCCAGGAAATGGAAGAAAAGGGCCTCAAGATTATCAACTCCCTCGCTTAATCGCCTAGGATTAATAATTAACTGGAGTTTAAAATATGTCAAGACAACTTAAGAAACCAGCAAAGCCTGAAGAACCGGATCTGTTGCCGGCCATGGGCTTGTTCACGATTCTGATTCCTATGCTGTTGTCTATGGCTGCCTTCTCCAAGCTGGCTATCGTTGAAGTCAATCTGCCGGAACGTTCCATGATGCAGATGGACAACGATACACCTCCGGAACCGGACCAGCAGGCTTTGAACTTGTCTCTGGCTATTACCGACAAGTACCTCGTTATTGGTGCTCGCGGTGGTTTCCAGCCGAATGTCTACTTCAAGGAAATGTGGACGTTCCGTTGCAAGTCCGATGCTAAGCTGATTACCCATTCTCCGGATGATGTTAAGGCAGCTGTCGAAAGCGGTCATGGTCCTAAGTGTAAGGATGGATCCGAGATGAACGTAGAGAAGTATCTCTATGAAATCGAGAGCATCGAACTTTGGGCTATCAATAAGGAATCTGAAGAAGATCCCGGTAAGGTTATGTGGGCTGTTTACACCAACGGCGGTACCGCTGAAGAAGCCGTTGCTGACAGTGCATACGTAGATGGTAACAACAATTTCCTCATGGCTCCGGGTGAAGGCGCTCTTGGTCTGAATCCGCCGTCTACTCTGAGGAAGCCGGGCGCAGGTGCTGATCTTGCTACCCTCACTCCGAACTCTGCTCGTAAGCTGAAACCGGATGTGGCTGCAAAGAACATGATCTACCCGCTGTCTGCATATGATCTGATTGCTAAGGACCTTATCCAGATTCATACTCAGTTCATCGACCTTGATGACGTGGACAATATTATTATCGTTGCTAACGATGATACTCAGTTTGACAAGATCATTCAACTTATGGACCGTGCTAAAGAAGCCGGTTTCAGCAAGATCAATCTTGCTAAGTTGGGAGGTTAATCATGGCTAGAAAAAGTCGTAAATACGGTGAAGAAGTCCCGTTCTCAATTACGTCCATGATGGACATGATGACCATTATTCTGGTGTTCATGATTAAGAACATGGACGCAGAAGGTCAGCTCTTGACTCAGGCAGAAAACTTGATTCTTCCGGTTTCCACCTCTCGTGTGCAGCCGAAGGAAGTTTCTCTGACTGTCGTGGTTGACGCAAACTATGTGATCGTTGATAACGCTAAGATTATCCCGACCGACGACGTCTTGAAGCAGGAAGACCTCCTGGTTGCTCAGGTGGACTCTGTGCTGAAGGAACGCCGCGCTGTTGAACAGGAACATGCCCTCAAGCAGGGTCTGCCTGCCGACGAAGCCGGTCACATTGTTGTGCAGATTGACAAGAACATCCCTTACGATGCAATGTATAAGGTTATGGCTACTTGTGGCTTTGCCGGTTACACCAATATTGCATTCGCCGTGATGGAAAAGAACGGCGGGGAGGAATAACATATGGCAAAGACTAAAAAGGCAGCTCCTGCTATTGATCCGTTAGTAGCGTCCCTGATGCCGGAATCCGATAAGAAGATGGGTGCCATCGCAGGTATCTCTCTGGTTGTCGCTTTGGCAATATGCCTTTGGGCTTCCATGTACGAACAGGTTGTGGATGAAGTCGTGTTCGATGACTCCGCAGCTGCTGATCTTACTGCTTCTATGACCATCGAAGAAAAGAAGGAAGAGAAGAAGGAAGAGAAGAAGAAGGAAGAACCCAAGAAGCCTCGTAAGAAGGCTGGTGGCGGTGGTAAGCCCCGTGGTAAGGGTCAGCCCAACGCTCCCCAGACTCGTGGCGTGCTCAAGCTCCTCACTGCTCAGACCAAGAATGCAAGTGCTGGTGCCTACGACCTTATGAAGAACCAGAAGTTCTCTAAGGACATCGATAAGGTGCTGAAGGACGTTGCAGGTCTCCAGACTACTGGTAAGACTGTTCTCGGTGGCCGTCGCGGTAAGGCTGATGGTGGCTTTAACGAAGGTTACGCTGAAGGCGGTTCCGGTGGTATCGGTGACGGTCTTGCAGGCCTCCTTGGCGGTGGTGGCGGTGGTATCGCTACTAAGTCTAAGGGCTCTATCAAGACTCCGTCTGAACGTGATATCGATATGGGCGCTGGTGGTGGTTCCCGTTCTGCTGCAGACATCATGAAGGTTGTCCGTCAGCGTACTCCGGGTCTCCGTCACATCTATAACAAGTTCCTGAAGAAGAAACCGGGATTCCAGGGTAAGGTTACCTTGAAGTTCACGATCGCTCCGGGCGGCGAAGTTATCAGCATCTCCATTGCTTCTTCTACCACTGGTTTCGGCGAATTTGATGGTGAAATCAAGACCGCTGTTAGCCGTTGGAAGTTCAGCAAGGTTAAGTCCGGTAACACCACTGTGACGATTCCGTTCACCTTCTCTGAATAATTCTTTTTCTGAAGATATTTCAGTAGAGATTGAAAAAGGTCCAGACTGCAAGGTCTGGGCCTTTTTTCCTTTATGCTATTGGGCGAAAAAGACTTAAAGGGGGCAAAAAAAACGCAATTGTTTAAATTTTTATTGCGTTTTACGTTTAATAAAACTAACTTTATTGCAGAAATTTCAAGAGGAGTTTTATAATGAACTTAAGAACTGCTGCTGTTGTTGGCGCCGCTGTTGGTGTCTTTGGCGTAGGTTCCGCCTTTGCAACTTATGCTCGTGTAGAATCCATGGGTAAGAATACCACTTACATTATGGATGATGTGAGCATTTTTGATAATGCTGCTAATGCAAATCTTTATTCCAACTATTTGATCGGTGGCTTCGGTGCCTATACCGACATGAACGTTACCGCAGGTGGCAATCATGATCCTCAGCACCCGACCTTCGGTGGCATCTTCGCGGTTTCTTTCGGCGATGACAACAATCCGGATCCGAAGTTCACGATCGGTGGTCTTTTTGGCCGTATCAACACTGACTTGGCTATGTACCTGCCTGCTTATGTGCAGGAAGGCGACAATGCTTTCTACAAGGTTCCTGAAACCGTGACCAACTTTGACGGTTTCCTTGGCGGCACCTTCTCTAGCGGTGATGCATGGGGCTTGCACATTTACATCGCTCACCAGGATGGTGGCGATCTGGATGAAAGCGGTACTTATCAGCCGGATACTGAAGCTCATGCTTCTATCGTTCAGGCTGACGGTGGCTTGAATATCCAGACTTCCGGTGGTACTTCTTACGAAGCTTCTTTCGGTTTGGCTCGTGTTCAGTATGGCCCGGGTCACTATGACTTCTTCGAAAATGGTGACTTTACCTTCTTGGCTAAGGCTCGTGCATTCTTCACTCTCGAAGCAATTGACGGCGAACTGGTTCCTGCAGTCTCTATGAAACTTGCTCAGGCTCCGGGTATCGATGACAAGCGCGCTCAGGGCGGTCTCGGTATTAACGTCGCTATGGACCGCGGTTTCTTCTGGATGGGTGTTGACTTCATCTGGAATCAGCTGAAGGCTCATGACTACTATTACAGCAACGACAAGAAGGCTTGGGTCTATGACTCTCGCTACGAAGACGATCCTGAATGGGACAAGCGTTCTGATATCGGCGGCAAGATCAGCTTCGGTATTGAACGTAACATCTGGTGGGATTGGTTCGTGATCCGCGTTGGCGGTCAGAAGTCTATCCTGTACACCGAATGCGAAGTTGCTGAAAAGGGCAAGCACAAGGGTAACGGCGTTTGCAAGGACGATGGTTCCTTCTTCACCACCAATCCTCTTGCTGATGGCTCCAATGACGACCATGTTGGCTTCGGCTTCGGTATCAACATCGAAGAAAAGCTGAAGATCGACGTTACTGTCGCAGAAGACCTGCTGTTCCGCAACCCGTTCCAGGGTGAAGGTCGCATCTTCTCTCGTCTGGACGCTACCTACTCCTTCTGATGAGATGCAAAGGGAGGGCCAGCCCTCCCTCTGGACTCCCACCCGTCCTCGGGTACAAAGGACCTGCCTTGCGGCGGTCCTTTTTTGTTTGTTTGATGTTTCTTTTTTTGAGGGGCTTTTCTATTTTAGGGGTGTAACTTCTTACGTTTTTTAATTTTATGAAAAAGTTAGCGATTTTCTTTTTGACGTCCCTCCTATTCCTGGTGCTGGGTTGCTCCGAGCCTACAGACCGTATTGAAAATAAATTAACTCCGTACTTGCAGGAGGACCTGAAGTTCATGGTGGCCGAAACGATCCGGTCGTCGGGTGATAAGTCGGCCTTGATGGAAGAGCCGTACTATCGCGTCAAGGATTTTCGTTTGTTCGAAGGGGCCGAGTCCCGCATTTATGCGGCTTATGCCGAAGTGGATTTTTTCATCTACAAGGATATTGCCATGCATGAAAAGCGCAAATACAGGTATGATGTACATACCCGCAAGTGGGATCGCTATCTGAAAGTGCTGAAATTCGGTAGGGATACGATTCCCGATTGACACGCACTGTTTTTCTCTTAATTATATTTGCTGCGTTAAGTTTCATTTTTTTATAAGAAGGGCACAACTTTGTTCGGTCTTTTTTCTTGCGATATCGGTATTGACCTGGGTACAGCAAATACATTGGTCCATGTAGCTGGCCAGGGCATCGTCATTAATGAACCTACGGTTATTGCGGTGGACAGCAAGAATAACCGTGTTTCCGCCATCGGTTCCGAAGCAAAGAAGATGCTTGGTAGAACTCCGGGCGAAAGCCGCGCCGTACGCCCCATGCGCGATGGCGTGATTGCAGACTTTGAACTGGTGGAAAGCCTTCTCCAGACTTTCATCAAGCGTGTTCAGAAGTATCCGCTGTGGATGGTTAAGCCCCGCGTTGTGGTTGGTGTTCCTTCCGGCATTACCGAAGTGGAAAAGCGTGCCGTGATCGACGCTGCCAAGCAGGCTGGTGCCAAGGAAGTGCATCTGGTTCACGAACCTATGGCTGCCGCCGTGGGTATGGGTATTCCTGTTGAAGATCCCGTGGGTAACATGATCGTGGATATTGGCGGTGGTACTTCCGATATCGCTGTTATCGCCTTGAATGGTACTGTCTGTAACGCTTCTGTTCGCGTTGGCGGCGATGAAATGGACGAAGCCATTGTCCGTTACCTGCGCACCATGTACAACCTTTGCGTTGGCGAAAGCACTGCCGAACAGATCAAGATGCAGATCGGCTCTGCAAGCCCCCTGGAAGAAGAATTGACCATGGAAGTGAAGGGTCACGACTTTATCGCCGGTATGCCTCGCACCATGACCATCAACAGTGCTGAAATCCGCGAAGCCCTGAACGAACCTGTGACTGCTATCGTTGAAGCGGTCAAGCAGGCTCTGAGCATTACTCCGCCGGAACTTTCTGCTGATATCTACGACAAGGGCATTATCATGACTGGTGGCGGTTCTCAGCTTCGCGGCTTTGACGAACGCATCCGTCAGGAAACTGGCCTTTCTGTGAATGTGATCGACGAAGCTCTCATTTGCGTTTGCAAGGGTGCCGCCCGCATTCTGGAAGACCTGGACAAGTATCGTCCGGTCCTGATTGCCTCTTCTACCTAATAACAGAATCTTGATCGATGCTTAGGGCTTTTCGCTTTATTATCGACTTGTTCACTCAAAGGCATGGCGTTGTCGCCTTTGCCTTTTTTCTCGCTTTGGGGCTGCTGATGAGGCAGGCTCCCAATTCGGTGCGTCAGAGTGTCGTTTCGTCTGCTTTAGGTTCTGTATTCTATCCGGCTCAGCTGGCTGTGTCTTCTGTGAACGCCTATCGTTCCCTGGCAGACGAAAATGCCCAGCTGAAATCGGAAAATGCAAGGCTCCGTCAGGAGACCTACCATGCCCGCGAAGGCCTGCAGGAGTTGGCCCGACTGCATACGCTGGTTCGGTTTGACGACAAGTGGGACTTCCCGATCGTGACATCCCGCGTGGTGGGGCATAATCCGGGGCGTTTCCTTACGACTCTGGTGGTGAACCGTGGAAGCAAGCATGGCGTAAAGGAGAACATGCCTGTGTTCTCTATGAATGGACTTGTGGGTAAGATAACCAAGGCTTCGATTACGCATTCAAGAGTTCAGTTGCTTGTAGATCCGAACCTTAAGTTGTCTGTAATGGAGCGCCGCACCCGCGTCGTGGGCTTCCTGGAATCCATGGATGGCCATGTGCTTACGGCCATGGTGCCTGCCCATGCTGGCGTCAGTGTTGGCGATACTTTGGTCACATCGGGCCTTGGCGGTATCTTTCCTAAGGGGATTCCCGTGGGGACGGTTAAGCAGGTTAGAAAGTCTGACCTGGATGTAATGCGTCAGATGGATGTGGAACCGTTCCAGGAGTTCTCTACTCTGGAAGAAGTTTTTGTGATGGAAAAAGATCCGGACTGGGAAATAAAGGAGTTGCTCGATGAAGAACCTTAGGTGGTTTAGTCTCCTGATCCTTTTCGTGGTTACGTTCGCTTTCCAGATTACGGTGGCGGACTGGCTTTCCATTTTTGACGTGGGTCCGGATTTTGTCATCATCTTTATTGTGGCTGTGGCTATTAAGTGCGGTCCCGCTGCAGGTTGTTTCTGGGGATTCCTTGCCGGTTTCACTCAGGATGTGTACGCTCCCATTGAATGGCTTGGTGCTCATACCATTTCAATGACGGTTATCGGCTTTGTTGTTGGACAGCTGGAAGAACGATTCCTGTCTTTGAACATGCCTGCAAAGATTGGCGTGCTTGGACTTTCGTGCTTGATTTGTGACGGTATTTATTTTGCCATTACCGGACTCTCGAAGGAAATCGTTACGAATTTGTTCTTGACGTTCTCCTTGCCGGGTTGCGCTTATACCATGCTGATTGGTAGCATTTTGTTCTACCTGGATGTAGGCAAGAAGAAAAAGCATGCTTAATGGTGCTTCGGAAAATGAGGTTGTGCAGAACAGGAACCTCCATGTATTGATTTACATGGCTGGTGTGGTATTGCTGTTCTCGGTTTTGCTTTTCCGACTGTTTTCGTTGCAGTATACCCACTACGATGAAAATTTGCAGCGTTCCGATAACAACCGTATCCGTAAGGTGGAACTGGTTGCGGAACGCGGTTACATTTACGACCGCAACGGTGAAGTTCTTGTTAGAAATCGTCCGTCGTATCAGATTTCGTTGCAGGCGGTGCAGATGCCCCGCAAGAAGGATCAGCGCGATTCTGTCTTGAATCGTCTGCTGAGAATTCGAGACAAGTCAGGCGAACGTCTTTTCGACTCCCTTTCGCTGGATACGGCGTTTATGAGGTCCCGCTGGATTAAGACCCGCCCCATCCGTTTGCTGGAAGACGCCTCGCCGGAACAGGTTTCTGTGATTGAGGAGCATGCGTCGGAATTGCCTGGCGTGGTGACCTTGATTGAATCCCGCCGTGAATACCCCTATGGAACGCTGGCTTCCCATGTGCTGGGGTATACCAACGAAATTTCTGAAGATCAGCTGAAGTTGCCTGAATACGCCGATTATTCCCAGGGTGACCGTATTGGTCAGAAAGGGCTTGAACAGGGGTATGATAAGGAATTCCGTGGAAAGAACGGTGTAAAGCTTGTTGAGGTGAACGCTTCTGGTCGAGAGGTGGGCGTTGTGTCTAGTGGTGGTGAGCTGGCTCCCGTACCTGGACTGCACCTGGTTTCTACCATTGACTTGCGTTTGCAGAAGGTGGCTGAAGCCGCCATTCCCGATAGCGCCAAGGGGGCCCTGGTGGCCCTTGATCCCAGAACTGGCGAAATTCTTGCCATGGTCAGTTCTCCGCGACTGGACCCGAACATTTTCTCGTTGAAGCGTCGCGAACGTAACAAGGGCTGGGCTCATGTGGCTCTGGACTCTATGCGACCCTTGACTAATCGTGCCATTTCTGGTACGTATCCGCCGGCTTCTGTCTTTAAGCTGGTGACGGCTGGGGCGGGGCTTGAACATGGTGTTTTGACAGAGAACAAGTATTACCCGAAATCCTGTACGGGTGGGTATCAGTATGGCGTCCGCTATCAGAAGTGCTGGGGAACTCATGGTGGCCTGAATGTGGTTCATGCCATCCGTCTTTCCTGTGACGTATTCTTCTACCAGGCTGGTTTGGAAATCGACATGGAGCGTATTAACGAATTTGGCCGACGTTTTGGTTATGGTGAAAAGCTGCTGGGTATTGATATTCCCGGAGAACGTGCTGGCTGGCTTCCGGATTCGGCTTCCTTCAACGTTCGTAACAAGAGGGCTGGCTGGCGTTGGGCTCGCGGCTTGATTTTGAACTTGTCTATCGGTCAGGGCCAGATTGTGACTCCGCTTCAGCAGGCTGTTTTTGTGGGCTCCCTGGCTACGGGAAAGGGCGTCTATAGGCCTCACTTTATGAAGGAACTGCGGGATGACAAGGGTAACGTGGTGCGCCGTTATGAGCCTGAGGTTGTTCGCCCGGGCAACATGAAGCCTTACACTCATCGCATTTTGATGAACGCCATGGATTCTGTGGTGAACCATCCCGGTGGAACGGGTAAGCGAGGCGCTCTTCCTAATGTTCGCGTGGGTGCGAAGACTGGCTCTGGCGAATGGAAGAAGGGCGAGAAGACTCATGCCTGGTATGCGGCGGTTGCCCCTCTGGATGCCCCGGAAATTGCTGTGGCTGTCATTATGGAAGCTGCAGGCGGCGGTGGTTCCGTTTCTGGACCTATAGCCAAGAAGGTCTTGGAAGCTTACTTTGAAAACAAGAAGCTCGATGAAGGAATTGTGGAGGAGGAACCATGATTTCAAAGCGTTTTGTAGATCATTCCCTTAAGTTTGACTGGCTTTTCATCGTGCTGGTGCTGGCCCTGATGGGTTGCGGCATTACTTTGGTGTATTCTGCGACAGTGTTTGAAGAAGTCCCCCTGAAGGATGCTTTCTGGTTTAAGCAGATTGTTTATTTCTTCTGCGGAATTATTATGGCGGGAGCGTTGGTCTTTGTCCGTATTGACTGGCTGAAGCGTGCGGCGGTTCCGTTGTATGTTGTTTCGCTGATCCTCCTGGCGGTGGTTCTCTTTTTTGCTGGCGATGTGGTGAAGGGTGCGGGTCGCTGGATTGACCTTGGTGTCTTTAAGCTTCAGCCTTCCGAGTTTGCGAAGATTGCCTACCTTCTGACAATTTCCTATTGGCTTTCTAGACATCCCGTCAGCTTGCACAAGGTGAAGACTTTTGCGGTCCCCTTTGCCTTGTTCATTGTGCCTTTTGGCCTTGTGTTGAAGCAGCCGGACTTGAGTACCGCCCTCGTTTTTATTGCGGTGACTATGGTCGGTTTCTTTTTTGCCGGGCTTTCCTTTGCCGATGTTTTCTTGATTGTGAGTCCGCTGCTGTCGGTGTTGTTTTCCCATTCCCAGTCTATACAGTTTGAGGTTCTGTGGGGGCTTCTGATTTGTGCGGTCGTGTTTACCTTGGTTCGTCGGAAATTGCCCAAGATTTTGACGGGGTTGTTCCTTTTTGCAAATATTCTGGCTGGGTATGCAAGTACCATGGCGTGGAATATGCTGGAGCCTCATCAGCAGAAGCGTGTGAATACCTTCCTGGATCCAATGAGTGATCCCCTGGGGGATGGTTATCAGGTGCTGCAGTCCTTGACCGCCATCGGTTCCGGAGGCGTATCCGGTAAGGGTTTTGGTAACGGAACTCAAACCAATTTGGCGTTCCTGCCCGAAGAACATACCGATTTTATTTTTAGTGTTCTTGGGGAACAATTTGGTTTCGTGGGTTGCGCCTTTGTCCTGGTTCTTTATTGTTTGTTCCTGTGGCGTGCCACGTCTATTTGTAAGCGTTCGGCGGATCCGTTCGTGACTTTGATGGTGATGGGAGCTTCTACGATTTTCCTGTTCCATATTCTTGTGAACATCGCCATGACCATAGGCCTTATGCCTGTGACCGGGCTTCCCCTGCCGTTCCTTTCTTATGGTGGGTCTTTTGCCTTGACTTGCATGGTGCTGGTGGGATTTTTGCTTTGCCTGCGTTACCAGGGAAGCCGCCGATAGTTTGACTGAAATTTTTTGTAAATAAAGTTTTTCGTCATCTCGACTTGTTTCAAACGTGTTAATAAGAGAGGCCTCGTGTGGGTCTCTCTTTTTTTAGAGGTTGATATGAGTATTGCAAGTCAGGTGAGCGGTTTTATTTTCGGTTCGGAATGTCTGGGGTGCGGCAAGGCGTCGGGGGGTCTAGACCCCTGGCTTTGTCCGGAGTGTGTGGATGAACTGGCTAGGGAGATGAAATCCTATTCCAGCCCGAAGGAGGGGGTGTACTGTCTTTTCCCGATGCGGTCGTTGACCCGTAATTTGGTGCATGCCCTGAAGTACAAGAGCATTCATGGGATGGCGGCCTATCTTGTGCGGCGCTCGGCGGCGGTGCGGGACGGCGCTGTGGGACAGGAGTTTGCGCTCTTGCCCCATCCGCTGTATTTTGTGCCGGTGCCTCTTCACAGGGCTCGTATGCGGGAACGCGGGTATAACCAGGCGGAGCAGATTGCCGCGGCTCTTGCCTTGGTGACCGGAGGCCAGGTGTGCCGCTGGCTGAAGAGGCGGACCTTCGTGATGTCGCAGACGAAACTTTCTAGGGAGGCTCGCGAACGTAACGTGATGGGGGCTTTTGTGGCCCGTTTGCCAGAACGGCTGCCTGAGGGTGGAACCGTTATTATTGTGGATGATGTCTACACGACCGGGTCGACGACTTCGGCCTGTGTGGATGCGCTGGGAGTGGATTTCCCGCTGCCCCTTAAGGTGTGCACGCTGCTGTACGATGAACCGATCACGGCCGTGGCTGATTTCGTGGCGGATAATCGAATGGACTGGAATTACCGATAGGGGCGGTCAGCCGGCTTCGGGGTCAAAAAAAAGACCGTCGAGGTCTTCTCGAACGGTCTTCTTTGGAGCGGAGGAAGAGGGACTCGAACCCCCAAGCCTTACGGCGGCGGTTTTCAAGACCGCTGACTTACCAATTAGCCTATTCCTCCAGGGGTGGGCAAAGGATAGAAAAATTTGGGTGTTTCCGTCAACAATTCCTGCGATTATTTGAAAATCTTTAGCTATTTTTACATCGTATGACGGAGTTTGATTCAAAACAGGCGATAGAATCTCAGAGAATTCTGGACTTGCTGTTCTCTTACATGCCGAAGATCGCGGCTGAACGTAAGATGGACAATTTGCTTGTATTGATGGCCGATCTTGGCCGTTCCATTGTTTCGGCTGACCGTTGCTCCCTTTGGCTTGTGGATGATGAAAGAGGCGAACTTTGGACGAAGGTGGCCCATGGTGTCAGCGAACTCCGGATTCCCAAGACTGCTGGCTTTGTAGGCTGTTCCGTAACTACCGGCGAAGCTCTGCTCATTAAGGACGCCTACCTGGACTCCAGGTTTGATAGTCGTACTGACCAGAAAACTCACTACCATACCAAGTCAGTGATGACTGTACCCCTGAAGGATTCTACGGGGCAGGTGATGGGAGTGTTCCAGGCGATTAACAAGCAGGGCGGGACTGTGGATGAATTTTCTGAACAGGACCTGGAACGTCTGAGGTTGACTGCTGTATATTCCGCGAAGACTGTGGAGTCTGCCATGCTGACTGCGGAACTGGAAGCGACCCAGCGTGAAATTATTCATACCTTGGGTGAGGCTTCTGAATACCGTAGCCAGGAAACGGGTGACCACATTTTGCGTGTGGCTGAGATTTCCCGTAAGTTGGCCGAGTATCTCGGACTGCCGCCGGATGAGGTTGAACGAATCCGTCTGACGGCTCCCCTCCATGACTTGGGTAAGATTGCCGTGCCTGACGCTGTGCTGAATAAGCCTGGCCGCCTTACGGATGAAGAATACGCCGTCATGAAGACTCATGTGGATCTCGGCTACAGGATGCTCTGTAATTCTAAGAGAAAGCTGCTGCGCTATGCGGCCGATGTGGCTCGCTCCCATCATGAACGTTGGGACGGACAGGGCTATCCTCTTGGTTTGAAGGGGGAGAGTATTCCTCTGGCTGCTCGTATTTGTGCCGTGGCGGATGTGCTGGATGCCTTGTCATGCTACCGCTGCTATAAGGCCCCGTGGCCTGAAGAAAAGGTGAAGACCGAATTTGCGAAGATGAAGGGTTCCCAGTTCCAGCCGGAAATTGTTGATGCTCTGCTTGAACATTGGGACGATATCTATTCTTGTTACCGTTCCCAGAATGCAACTATTGACGTCGACGCCATTGACTATCGCAGATAATCGGGCTGGGCGTTAACGGATTCTTTGAATAAATTATTTTTGAATGGGCGGACCTCTGGCAGGTCCGTCTAATTTTTTTTTAGTATATGGGGAAAATGAAAAAGACCTCAGCTTTCGCTAAGGTCTTTTTTCGTGGCACCGGTCAGAGTTGAACTGACGACACGCGGATTTTCAGTCCGCTGCTCTACCAACTGAGCTACAGCGCCGTTTTGATGTGCCCAAATATAACTCAATCTGTGAGTCTTGTCAAGGGTAAATAAGATATTACCGACATTTTTTCCTTTTTTTTTAAGAAACTTCTAAATTTAATGCCAGGTGTTGAATGTAGGGGCCGAATTTTTGGGATTATTTCGGCTTTTTGTTAAAGAATTAAAAGGTAGCGATGTGTTTCTGGGAAAATCGTTAAAAGGTTTTGCAGCATTTTGCTGTTTTGGTCTGGTATTGAATGGAGTTATCGCTTGCTCCGACAATAGTGCTTCTGCAGAAGATGATAAGAAAGGTAATACTACCGTAATCGTAACCCCTGATGGTGATACTACGACTGTTGTTATTGGCCCCAGCGGCGATACCAGCGTGGTGGGGATTGATTCTATCCGTGTAGTTACTCCCGAAGGCGATACGATCATTAAGCTAGACACGGCTTACTATCCGGCTGACACGACTCTTCGCTGGGTTGGCAATTCTGCCCTGGTGATTACGGAAATTGCTCCGGTGAACTTGGACTGGCTTGACGAAGAAGGTGGCGACCCGGGTTGGGTTGAAATCTATAACGCTGGCGGAACCGAAGCAAACCTGAAGGGTTATACCCTTGTAGAAAACAGGAAGAATGCCCGTAAGTGGTTCTTTGGTAACGTAGTGTTGAAGCCCAAGCAGTTTACCACCGTATTCTGCGACAAGAAAAACCTGAATGAAGTGGCTGGAACTGATACCCTCGACAGGCATTATCGTGTCCATACCAACTGGAAGTTGGAAAAGGATGGCGGTACCGTATACCTGATTGACCCTTACTATGGAATTCGTGACTCGGTAACTTATCCGGCATTGATGGGTAACGTAAGCTGGGGTATTGTGGACGGTGGCGCCTGGAAGATGTTTGATGTTCCCACTCCGGAACAGCCCAACAACCAGTCTACTGCCTACGATGGCTATGCACCTACATTCTCTTTTGATGGCGCTCAGGGTGGTTTCTATAACGATCCTGTGACATTGAATCCGCCCTCTGTTAGCGGTGGACTTTCTGTGCGCTGCACCCAGGATGGTTCTATTCCCACGAAGAGTTCCCAGGAATTTAATAGCCCCATCGTAATTGACAAGAATACAGTCTTGCGTTGTGCCGCCTTTAAGGATGGTTTGTTGACCAGACAGGTTGTTACCAATACTTACTTTATTGGTGAACAGGTGAAGATGCCTGTGGTGTCTGTGTCCGTAGCCCCGGAATTCTTTACGAAGTACTATAAGAAGACTAACGGTGGCGAACCTGACATGAAGCATGATCAGATGTATGCACCTAATGAATCTTATCCCCATGATTCTGGTGAACTTCCTGTTCATGTGGAATTCTACGCCGAAGGAAGCAAGTCTAGCAAGAAGGCCTGGGAAATTGATGGTGGTATTTCTCTGATGGGTGGCTGGAGCCGCATGGAACGAAAGAAGTCTGTGGCCATTGTCATGCGTGAAGAATATGAAGCTGGCTGGCTTGAATATCCTTTGTTTGAAACCCGTAAGGATAAGAATAGCAAGTTCAAGGGCTTTAACCTCCGTAACAACGGTAACCGCTTTGTGGCTGACTATTTTGCCGATGCTGCTGGCGGTGCCATCCTTGAAGGCAGTGGCGTTGATTACCAGCGCAGCCGCCAGGTGGTGGTGTTCTACAATGGTACATACTATGGCATTCACGATATGCGTGAACGCTACAACAAGAACTATGTAGAAACAAACTATGGCATCGATGCCGGCTCCGTGAACTTTATTAAGCACCTGAATAAGACTGTAACTGCAAGCAACGGCACCGAAACTGATTACCTGGCCATGCTGGCCTTTATCGGTGGAAACGACATGACCGTTCCTGAAAATTATGAAGCGGCCAAGACTCTCATCGATATTGGAAACTTTGCCGATTATATGATTGCAGAAATGTACATTCATAATGGTGACTGGCCCGACAATAACGTTCGCGCCTGGAAGTCTCCGGAACAGCCCTGGAAGTTTATGGTCTATGACCTTGACCATGGTTTTGAATGGGATTGGTCTGTTTCTGGTTTCAGCCAGTCTACAAATATGTTCTCCTGGGTAAAGAAGGGTGGCAAGAATGGTTGCGCGGCTGCAGATAGTTGCTTCGCCTCTCTGTACAACAGCCTGATCAAGAATGCTGACTTTAAGCGTCTGTTCGTTAACCATGCCTCTGTGATGTTCGGTACCTACCTGAATGGAAGCAATGTGACGGAAAAGGCTAAGTTCCTGGCCAACATGCTTGATGCATCTGACGTTGAAAGGGATATGTCTGTTGAAGCCTATAAGGAAAGAAGAAACAGCTATGCTCACTCCTTCGACCCCTATGGCGAAAAGCTTGGCCCCTGGGCTTCTGAACGTGACGCTACTGTAAGGAGCGAATATACAAGTGAATTTGGTCTTTCTGGAGACATTTCCCTGACTATTTCTGCAAATGGTAGCGGTACTGTGTTGATGGAAGGCATGAAGCTTCCGGGCAACGGTTCCTATAAGGGCAAGTTCTTTGGTGGTATGAATATGGAATTGACAGCCGTCGCAACGGGAGGCGCTGTGTTCAGCGGCTGGAGCGACGGTTCTACCGACAATCCCCATATCATTACACCTACCGATGGCATGACCATTACGGCTAACTTCAAGTAATTGCCGGCGGGCGATCCCGTGGCTTACATTTGAAAGGAGTGCGGCTCACGTTTGTGAATCGCACTCTTTTTTAATTTCTAAATTTGAAGTATGAGAAATCCTGAAGACAAGAGCTACGTTCGCAAGATGTTTGACGAAATTTCGGGGCGTTATGATTTTTTGAATCATACCCTCAGCTGTTTTCAGGATATCCGTTGGCGCAGGGCCTGCTGTAAGGAACTGAGAAAGGTAAAGCCGGGAAAGCGCCTGCTGGACTTGTGCGGCGGTACTGGCGATTTTGCCGTGACCTACGAAAAGTTTAATGGCGTGCAGGACGTGGCGATTCTCGGGGACTTTTCTTACGGAATGCTCCGTGGTGCAGAAGGCAAGAATACGACCGCGGTTCCTGTCCAGCTGGATGCCATGAAGATGCCCTTTGGCGATGCTTCCTTCGATGTGGTGCTGAATGGCTTTGGTATGCGAAACTTGCCTAATGCCGATGCCGGCTTGAAGGAATCTGCCCGCGTGCTGAGCCACGGAGGCTACCTGCAGGTGCTTGAGTTTTTCGCTCCGCGGAATGCGTTCAACAAGTTCTTCTATAAAGTTTTGGCGCCTATGTTCATTCCTGTAATGGGGGCGCTGTTCAGCAAGCATGATGCCTATGAATATCTGGTGAATTCCGTGCTGCACTTTTTGCCGGTAGACGAATTTGTGAAGCTGGCCGAAAAGAACGGGTTTGAACTGGTCCATGTGAAGCCCTGCTTTTGGGGCGTTGCCTATCGCGTTCTTCTGAAGAAAGTTTCTGCGGATGGATCTGCGGCGGGGGCGGTCAAGTGAGCCGTTATATTCTGGGCGTGACGGGTGCTAGCGGCGCTATCTATGCGACCCGCACTGCAATGCATCTCAAGAAACTGGGGCATCATGTGACGGCCCTGGTGACTTCCCCGGGTCGCGAAGTGGTGGCCTACGAGGGGCAGGAATCTCTGTACGATTACTGCGATGAACTTCCTGACGTGAATGATTTTTTTGCGGAATGTGCCAGCGGTAGCGCCGATTATGCAGGCATGGTAGTGGTGCCCTGTTCCATGGGAACTTTGGGGAGAATGGCGGCAGGTACATCTGACAATTTGTTGGTCCGTTCGGCGGATGTATGCCTGAAGGAACGCCGCCCTCTGATTGTGGTTCCGCGGGAGATGCCCTATAATTTAATCCACCTGGAAAATATGGAACGTCTGACTCGCGCGGGAGCGGTTGTGATTGCCGCGAGCCCCCAGTTCTACAGCAAGCCTACGACGATGGAGGAACTGGTGGATACGGTGGTGGCGAAAATTTTGAAACACCTGGGAGAAGAAACGAAAATTGTAGAACCATGGAAGAAAGTTGATGTTAAATAAGATTCTTGAATTTGGTCATTTGGTTCGTTTGAGTCATTCGCTGTTCGCCATGCCTTTTGCGCTGGGATCCATGTGGGTGGCTGCAAATGGTTTCCGTGATATGAGTTGGCAGGAGACTGCCCGCATCGTGGTGCTTATTGTGCTTTGCATGGTAACGGCCCGTAACAGCGCCATGAGTTTTAACCGCATTGCCGATGCAGATATCGATGCCAAGAATCCTCGCACGGCCAAGCGCCACCTGCCCGATGGACGCTTGAGCAAGAAATCGGTGATTGCCTTTTTGGCGGTAAACGGCGTTCTGTTCGTTCTGTTTGCGGCGCTGTTGCAGCCTCTGGCCGGTTTGTTGGCCTTGCCTGTGTGGCTATTGCTGTTGTCCTATTCCTACTGGAAACGCTTTAGCTGGCTTTGCCATTGGTTCCTGGGATTTGCCATCGGCATGAGCCCCCTGGGTGCCTGGATTGCTATCCGAGGCGAATTCGCGCTGTTCCCCATTTTCTTGCTGATGATTCTGATGCTCTGGATGGGTGGCTTCGACATTATCTACGCCACACAGGATGAAGAGATTGACCGCCAGATGGGATTGCATTCCGTGCCGGCAAGATTTGGCCGTAAGCGTTCCTTGCAGATTGCCTTCTGGAGTCATATGGCCATGCTTGCCCTTTGTGTGGCTTTCGGCTTTATTTGGCAGATGGGTGTAGCCTGGTGGGCTGTAACGGCCCTGATGGCTGCCGCGGTATTTTATATTCACTTGTTTAGAAAGTCTGACGATCTGGATGCGATGAACCGTGATTTCTTCTTGGCCAATGTCACCATCAGTGTGTTGGTCATGGTGGGTCTCTTCGTCTGGATTTTAATGGGAGGCGATGTCAATGTCCTTTATTAGTGGTAACGGTCCGAAGAAGTTTGATAACGAAGACAAGATCAAGATGTTTGAACGTCTGGGTTCCCTGGGAGCCGTCCTTGCACTGATTATCATCCTGATGATCGAGAGTGGAAAGTTCGGGGCTTACCAGAATTTGCTGGACATGGGGCTCACTGCCATGATCGTGGTGCTGGCAGTGGCGCTGGTCGGTAGCGTATTCTTTAAGACAAAGAGAAAATAAGTCAAATTTCAAGGTCGGCGGAGTAGACCGTTTCTACGGTGCCGTCGTCGGTTTCGAATAGTAGACTTCCGTCGGGTTGCATGTCGAGAATGCGGCCCGATTTTTTGATGGAGCCTGCGCCGCTGTCGCGGTTTTCGTCGGTGCAGTTGTTGTTGACCACGATGGTGCCCCGGGCGCCGATGAACTGGTCCATCTTGCGCCAGGCTTCAATCCAGGGAGAAAGTCCGAAGGCGCGGAACTGGCCTATGGCACGCTCCAGGTTACCTACGAGGGCCTGCAGTAATTTTTCGCGGTTGATCTGGCGGCCGCCTGCGATTTCTTTTAGGGTGGTGACGGGGCGGTTTAGAAAGGCGTAGTTTGCGGGATCGCTGTTGACGTTGATGCCTACGCCCATGTTGACGGCGGGTCTGGGCGGTTGGCGCTTGCCGTCTACGGTTTCGCCGGGTACAAAGACGATTTCTGCCAGGATGCCGCAGAACTTGCTCTTGCCGCAGAGGATGTCGTTGGGCCACTTGACGGTGACGCGTCCCAGCTGCGGTGCGGTGCCGGATTCGTCCTGGATGTCGCGGAAAGTTTCTGCGAAGGTGAGGGCGGCGACCTGAGTGATTTGCGGTGCCTTGGAGAGGGCGATTCCCTCTAGCGGAATCAGGATGTTGAAATAGAGGTTCTCGTTGGCGGGGGAGGCCCATGTGCGTTCGTGGCGGCCTCGGCCTGCGGTTTGCTGGTTGGCGACAACGAGGGCGCCAGGCTGTATTTTGCCCGTGGCTGCCTGCTGTTTCATAAGAGAGTGTGTACTCTCGACTGTCTCCAAAAGGTATGCGTTCTGGCCGGCGAAGCCGGTCAGTTTCCAGCGGTCAAAATTTGGTTCCGTAGAAAACATTCTTACTGAGCCTTGGGCTCGTCTTTCTTGGAATCGAGTTCTGCCTCGACCAGGTCATCCTTTTTCTGGTCTTCCAGCATCTTCAGGGCCTCTTCGGGGAAGATGGCGAAGTATTCACGCTTCTTGTCTTCGAAGAGCTGCAGCAGTCGTTCCTGTTCGAATTGTTCGCGGTCGATGTTCTGCATAAAGAATTCGTCGCGGGCGAAATCGCGGGTGGTCATCATCTTCTTGATGTCTTCGGAAAGGTCCACCTCATCCCACAGGATGTAGTAGGAGCCTACCATGCCATCGGCAAAGATGTCCACGTTCAGCGTCACGGCGTTGTTCTTGGTGGAGTCGACCAATTGCACCTGGGTTTCGCGCTTTTCGGGGCGGAACACATCTACGTCGTTTACAGGTTTAGAAAGATCCTGGGCCCAGAGGAGGCTTGCCAGGGTCACTGTAAACAGAGAAATTTTGAAAGCAGGGCAATTCATGTTCATAATATACTTACAAACGCAATCGAAAAGAGGGGTGTGCAAAAGTTTGTGCGAAAAAATACACGAAGACGTTGCCAGGATACGAAAAATCCTCCGGATTGGAACAGGAGGATCCGATTTTTTTGGTAAAACCGCAGGTATCTAGGGCTACTGGGCTAGAGGCATCCAGGGCTTGACTACGTCAATGGAGGTCAGCATATTCTGGCGGACTCGGCGGATGGCTGCAGCGGCGATCATGGCGCCGTTGTCGGTACTGAGGCTGCGGTCGGGAACTAGGAACTTGATGCCGTGTTTGCCGCAATAGTCTTGCAGTCGGGTGCGGAGCCAGGCGTTGGCACTGACACCACCGCCCATGACCAAAGTCTTCATCTTGGTCTTCTTGAGGGCGTTGATGGTCTTGGTCACCAGGCTATCCACGATGGCGTCTTCCAGGGAGGCGCAGATGTCGCCCAGGTTCTGCTGGATGTATTCCGGATCGTGAGTTTCGGTATAGCGCAGCACGGCGGTCTTCAGGCCGCTAAAGGAAAATTCGCAGTTGTCGTGGGAGCGGAGGGCTCGGGGAAATTCGACGAACTTGCGGTTGCCATTGGCACCCAGCTTGCTGATGGTGGCGCCTGCAGGGTACTTGAGACCCAGAAGCTTTCCGCACTTGTCGAAGGCTTCGCCGGCAGCGTCGTCGCGGGTGCGTCCGATGCTTGTGTACTTGAATCCCGGTTCTTCCAACACCAGTTCCGTGTGGCCGCCGGATACCGTAAGTGTCAGGAAGGGCGGCTCGATTTCGGGATGGCTCAACCAGGCGGCAGCCAGGTGGCCTTCCAGGTGGTTGATGCCGTAGGCGGGAATCTGCAAGTCGCGGGCAAGACCCTTGGCGAAGCTTGCGCCCACAAGGAGAGGTCCCATAAGGCCCGGGCCTGTGGTGTAGGCGATGGCGTCGATGTCTTCCATCTTGATGCCTGCTTCCTTGACGGCGGCTTCGGCGACGGGAACAATTTTCTGCAGGTGGGCGCGGGCTGCGATTTCGGGAACCACGCCGCCATAGAGGGCGTGTTCGTCGATCTGGCTGTACAGCGGGTTGGAAAGCACTTTCAGCGGGTCATCCTGCAAGATGGCGCAGGCTGTTTCGTCGCAGCTGGATTCAATTCCAAGCCAAATCATGGTGTGGCCTCCTGGACTGTTTCTTCGGGATTCTCGGTGACGGCCGGCTTGACTTCTACCTTGTTCAGGCGAACCTTTTCGGGCTTGATCTGGATAGCCTTGATGGACATTTCGCGGTTTACGCTGGGGGGCAGCGTAAGCTTGACGGTGGGGGCCAGGCTGTCGGCGTCTTCAATTGCAAATCGGTTGAATTCCAGTATCAGTTCGATGTCCTTTGACGAGATGGAATCCAGTACCTGTTCGCCGCCGGTAATTTCTACGGATACGGTGTCGGGGTTCAGGGAGTAGATCTTCTTGTCGAAGAAACCAATCAGGCTGACGGGAATATTCTGGAAAGTCTTGCTGTCCATCTTCTGGATGTTCACGGCGATAGTCACTGTGGAATCGCTGGGCTTTACGAAGGATGGAAGAGATGCGAAATTCAGGGGGACTTTGAACTTGCCGCTCTTACGGAGGGTATCGTAGTTGACAGAGTCTGTGGGAATGTCGATAATGCGGGTGAGGGCATTACGGGCGCCGGAAACCTTAAGCTCTTCGGGGAGGATGGCGGGATCGTCGGCCAGCAGGTAACCCTGGGCGGCGTTGAAATTTACGTTAGACTTGATGGGAACGTTACGGACGATGCGGGTGTCGATTTCCAGGTCGATAAAGATAAGCTGGTTGTCGGGTTCCACAAAGCGGATGTCGGGGAATCCGGGGGCCACGAAGTTGTGGGCGTCCAGGTGGATTCGGGTTCCGCCTAGTTCGGCGTTCTGCAGGTCTACCACCATGGCTACGGAATTCTGTTTGTCCTTGTTCATCTGGTGGCGCAGACGGATCAAATCCCAGGACTTGCCTTCTACGGTAATGTGCAAGGTGTGGGGCGGTTTAGAGGCGATGGCCATGTTCTCGTGAAGCTTCACGAAGTGCAGGGGAACTTCCATGGAAAGCTGGAAGTCCTTCTGTGAAATGACAAGAAACCAGAGGGCTATGCCAAAGACTAGTGCTGTTATCTTTATTACGATATTTCCCATTGTCGCCCCGTAAAGAACTCTTGAAAATTTAGTTATTATTCAACCCGTGCTTGGACAACTCGGCTACTTAATATCAGAATCTTTTAGAGGAATGAGGCAACACCGTACGGTGATCTTGCCTTCGTTGGTCACAATCTTTCTCTGTTCCCTATTGCTTTCGGCTTCCATCACCGTTTTGGGTGGTGTTGTGCGTCTGATGTCTACGGAGCGGAACCTGTATGCAATCGAGGCATTCCTGCCCGAATCCCTTTCGATGGATTCCATAAAAGTTATACAGACCCGCCTGCAGCATACCAAGCATATCGATTCCGTTTCCTTTATCAGTGCCGATTCCGCCCTGGCGGATTTCCGCAACCATTTCTCGGGTGAGATGCTGGACCTTGTGGAAGGGAACCCCATTCCTCCGTTTTTCAGGGTGACCCTGGATGAGGCTAGCCAGAATCCTGCCGACCTGGTGACTTTGCGGAATGCCCTGGCCCAGGAAGAATTTTTCGAGGAAGTCCAGGCGCCTGTGGAATGGGTTGAAAAATTTGCGGCCTGGAAATTCAAACTGGTTTTCTGGCCCGTCTGTATTAGCGTGTTGCTGCTGGTGACGCTGTCGCTGATCATCTGTAATTCCGTTCGCCTTTCGCTGTTCTCTCGTCAGCTGCTGGTAGAGAACATGAAGTACGCCGGCGGAAGCTATTTCTTTATCGAGTTCCCCTTTGTGCTGCAGGGCGTGATTCAGGGCCTTGTGGGTAGCGGTCTTGCGGTGATCCTCTTGATGACACTGGTCAATTCCGTGACGCAGGCTTTCCCGATTGTCTGGACTTACCTGGATGGGCTGGGTCTTGTCTTGGCGCTGGTGGTCTTGCTGGTGACGGCCCTGTCGGGTTATTTCAGCTTTAGGACTGTTCGCCGGTTCCTGATGGTCAAGCGTAACGAACAGGAATAGGGCTTCATGCGTTTTTGGGTCTTGCTGTTGTGCTTTCTGGTGGGTGTAGGCTTTGCCGCTCCCAATGGAAAGGCTGCGCCTGCAAAACCTGCTGCGAAATCTGCGCCTGCAAAACCTGCGGCTTCAAAACCTTCGGCCGGTAAGCCGGCCGCCTCAAAGTCTGCGGCTCCTAAGGCGGTCACCAAAAAAACAGACGCCCAGATCAGCGAACAGAAAAACGCACTTAAGAAACTGGAGTCCGACCTGGCCAAGAAACGTCAGGAACTGGCTCTCCTTGAAACCGAAGAGAAGGGCGTGCTGAACACGATTTCTCTTCTGGACCAGAACTTGAACCAGACTCGAACTTACATCAGCGAACTTTCCAAGAGCGAGAATATGCTGGAAAGCGCCATTGTTCAGCTGGAGGCCGATATCGATTCCCTTGACCAGAAGATCGAGGAACGAAAGGAGGCCATGAAAAAGAGAATTAGAACTTTGTATGTAAATGGACGCGCTAACGAGGCGAAGGTCCTTTATAATCTTCTGACTCAGGAAGGCAACCCTGATCGACAGGTGTACTGGGTACATCGAATTTTGAATCAGGACCAGCAGGAAGTGGAAACCTTGCAGCAGCTGGTTTATGAACGTGATGAAAAGAAACAGCAGTCCACCGACCATCTGGCTGACTTGAAGAAAATGCGCGACAAGAAAGCTGCCGAAGAAAAGGGTCTCGTGAGCCAGATGTCTGGTCAGGAACGGATGTTGAAGTCCCTGAAGCAGGACCAGAATATGCAGCGCCGCGCCCTCAAGGAATTTGAGCAGAACCAGAAGACCATGCTGGCCTTGATCAAGAAGCTGGAAGAGCGCCGCAAGAAGGAAATCGAGGCGGCCAAGAAGGCCGAAGCCGAACGCAAGGCAAAGGAAAAGGCGGGCAAGTCTAAGGGCAAGAAGCCCGAGAAGAAGGATACGAAGACGGTGTCCAAGCCCAAGGTTGTGGTGGCCGAATCGGTAAAGGGACCTAAGTGCAGACCTTTGAAGGGTGACGTCATCAGTAATTATGGTCTCCAGGAACATCCGGTGCTTCATATCATGACTCGCAATTTGGGTGTAGAAATCCGTGGCAAGCGTGGCGAAATGGTGAAGGCTGCTTCTGCCGGTACCGTGGTCATGGTCTCCGAAATTGACGGTCGCGGCCCCTCCGTGATTATCGAACACCAGGGCGGAACCTATTCCGTGTATGGTCATATGAAGTCTATTCGCGTGCAAGAAGGCAAGGAAGTCCGAAATTGCGAAGAAATTGGCGAGGTGGGCGACGTTGCTTCCTTAAATGGAATTAAATTGTACTTTCAAGTTAGCGAAGGGACTCAGACCGTGGATCCCCTTCAGTGGTTAAAGCAGTAAATAAAGCAGTAGATGATTGAATATATTCTAAATGGCCCCGCCTCCCAGGAACGTGCAAGGATCCGACTGATGTCGGCTCTCCGTGAGAATCGTTTCCCGCAGTCAATCCTGATTGACGGTCCTGCCGGTATCGGCAAGAAGGCTCTGGCCATGAAGCTTTCTCAGGCTCTGCAGTGCTCTAACCCTGACGAACGCCCTTGCGGCCACTGCTTTGGCTGCCGTATGGCGATGGACAGCGGCGATACCAATAGCTGGGTTATTCCCCTGGATACCAAGGAAGCCCACTCCAAGAGCGGTGCCGACGTTTCCGCCGGCAGTACCGCCAAGACTGTAGAAGATATTAAGAAGGGCTACATCGAGGAAATCCAGAAGAACCCTTACCGCGTAGACCTTTTTGGCCCTGCCTCCTTTATTTCGGTGGACCTGATCCGTTCCATGACCGGTGGATTCGCCATGAAGGGTGACCGAGTCCGTGTGGTGATCATTGCCGAGGCGGACCGCATGAACGAGGCGGCCAGCAACGCCTTCCTGAAGACTTTGGAAGACGTTCCCCCCGATACCTATTTCATCTTGACCACGTCTTCCCGCGATAAGATGCTGCAGACCATCCGTTCCCGTTGCCTGGCCCTGCACCTGCTGCCCCTGACCGATGCCGAGGTCCGCAGCGAATGTGCCCGGGTTTCTGCCGGCGAGGTTTCCGAAGAGGAACAGGATGAGGATAGCTTTAGCGAAGGTGTTGAAATTCCCGACGATGTGGTGGGCCTGGCTGTAGGCTCTCCGGGCAAGGCTCTCTACTATGCCAAGCGGAGCAAGACTTGGTGCAAGCTTGCCGCCGAATTCGTCCGCAAGTCCCTGTTGCAGGACTACACCGACCTTTTTATGACTTTGAAGGATGCCGAACTGGATGAGGCCTACGAGGCCAACCGATTCCTCGAAGTTCTTTCCTTCCTGATTGCGGACCTGATCCGCCTGGTGGCTGGTGCGCCTTTGCGCTTGCCCGAGACCACGGCTAACGTGGGTATCGAGAACTTCCCGCGGGTAGATGCCACCGCCCTTGAACTTTCACTGGTTGCAGTCCAGGAGACCATGTCCCGCATCGAGTCCCGCCGCGTGACCGCCTCCATGTGTCTGCAGAATCTGGCCCTTAAACTTTTCGAGGGCTATAAATGACTTTTGGCGTAACAGAAGAACGCCTGGCGACGTCTATCTCGCACAGCCTCAGGATCCCCCATGTGGTGGCCCGATTCCTGGTGGCCCGCGGAATTACTTCTGCGGCCGATGCCCACCGCATGCTCTGCGGTAGCAAGGATGATGTGCTGGACCCCTTTGGAATCATGGGGATGGAAGACGCAGTCAACTGGCTTCTGGATGTGCGCGAAAAAGGTGGCAAGGTTTTCGTCTTTGGTGACTACGACCTGGACGGTATGACTGCCGTGACCTTGATGACTCGTGCCCTGGCTGAAATCGGCATGGAGTCTGACTGGCGCCTGCCTAACCGCTTCGGTGATGGCTACGGCCTTTCTATGTCGGCGGTAGACGAGATGTACGAAGCTGGCGCCCGCTATGTGGTGACTGTCGATACGGGTATTACCGCCAACGCCGAAATTGCTCACGCCAAGGAACTGGGAATGGCGGTCATGGTGATCGACCATCATCAGCCTTCTGGCGATGGCCTCCCGGTTTGCGATGTTCTTCTGGATCCCCATCAGGAAGGCGATACCTACCAGAACCCTGAACTTTGCGGCGTGGGTGTTTCCTATAAGTTTGTCTGTGCTCTGTACTCCAGGCTCGGACGTCCCGTTCCCGAAAAATTCCTGGACCTGGTGGCTCTTGGAACTCTGGCCGACCTGGTTCAGATGACTCCCGAGAATAGATGCTTTACCAAGGCTGGCCTCAAGAATCTTGAGAGCAGTAGCTGGCCCGGCCTTCAGGAAATGTATGGCAACTTGATGAAGCCCCACAGCGCCGTGGGCGGCATCGACGTGATGTACAAGTTTGCCCCCATCCTCAATGCCCCCGGTCGAATGGAACGTCCGGATCCGGCACTTAAGCTTTTGCTGAGCCCCAACAGAGCCAGCGCCAATGCCCTGCTGGCGGAACTTCGCGACTGGAACGCCCGCCGCAAGCAGAAGGAAGCGGAAATCACCGAGATGGCCATGGAACAGGTTCGCGCTGTCTATGGCGAACGTATTCCCACCGTGATTGTGGTGGCCGGTGAAAAGTGGCATGTGGGTGTGATCGGTATCGTGGCTGCCAAGCTGGCCCAGGAATTCCACAGACCCTCCGCCGTCATGTCGGTTTGTGATGGTATGGCCCACGCCAGTGCCCGCGCTGTTCCCGGCTTTAACTGGCACAAGGCCCTTTTCGAATCCAAGGATTTGTTTGACCGTTGGGGTGGCCACGCCAACGCCGCCGGCTTCTCTCTCCCTGCCGACAAGGTGGATGAACTCCGCGCCCGTCTGGAACGCTCTGCCGAAGTTCAGGGCTACACCGGCGAAGAGGAATTGCAGGAAGAAGCCTACCCCTACGATATTGAAGTTTCTCTCCACGAACTTGAAGTGGAAGCTGGACAGTACATGCCCACCAAGGGAATCCCCTTCGCCCAGAACCAGATGCTGCGTCCTATGATCACGGTGCTGGACTTCTTCGATATGATGGAACCCTTCGGCGGTAACTTCCCGTCTCCGACCTTCCGTGCCGCCGGCGTCCGCGTACACAGGATGCGTGAACTGAAGGGCGGACACCTGCAGATGGATATCTCCCAGGCGGGTAGCCGCGTGTTCCCGGCCATCGCCTTCGGCCTCCGCAAGAACAAGAACTTGCTGACTCGCGGTGAACTGGTCTCCGTGTTTTTCGAACCCACCTGGAACTACTTCAACGGCAAGAAGACCCTGCAACTTTGCATCAAGGCCATCGAGTAGCACTGGATCATGCGTAACCTTCCCCTGATTTTTCTGGCATTTGTCATTGCCGTAATGGTGGTTGCCCTCCTGCGCATCCAGCAGGCTCCTGCTCCCATCGTGACCATCATTCCCGCCGAGCCCGCTCCCGTTAGCCCCATGGCCGGTTACACGGGCCGCATGGTCATGCCTTCCATCAACGACATCTACGTTCTCGAGAATACGGCCAACCGCGACCTGAACCAGATCGCCCAGTATATCCAGGGCCGTGCCGCGGGCCTCCACTGGCTGGCTGCCGAACACTTCAAGGCCAAGAAGAAATCCCGCAAGAAACCCAGCCGTCTGCAGCCCCTGTCCTCCGAGGGCGACATCCTCATGGGCATCAAACTTTCCCTAGATTCTCTGGGTCAATTCGAATCCCAGATCCTCTTCAGCAACGTCAACGACGAAGCTTTGAACGCCCTGGTGCAGCAGCATATCAGCCAGTTCTGGCGCTACAGGAAGAGCGCTGGCGGTCGCTTTGAAATGTGGGCCCCCTTCGTCTGGAAACAGGACTGGAGCCCCTTCGTGGCTAAGTGAATCAAAAAGGCTGAGCATTCCGCCCAGCCTTTTCAAATACGTCAAACTTTAAATAAACGTTGGAATTACTTTGCCTTCAGAATAGAAAGCAACTGGTCGGCCTTCTTTTCGATCAGGATGAAGGCTTCGAACATGCGGGCTTCACGCCACTTGATCAGGTACTTGGCACGCCAATCGTCAGCCACCATTTCGGTGTCTTCGTGACCGCCGTCCTTTTCCTTTTCGTTCTGATACCATTCTTCCTTCTTGATTTCGCGGATCATGTCGCCCAGTTCGGCGGCGGGCTGCAGGGAGCCCTTGCACAGCAGCAGGGCGCGCAGGTTGTCCAGAAGGATTTCGTCGGTAGGTTCGTCGGCGTCGTCACGGGCGCAGTCCCAGATTTCGCCACGGTGGCGTTCCGTCCAGCCAATCAGGTGCTTCTCGGTGCGCTGAAGTTCGCCCTTGGCAAGCTTCTCTTCCACCGCTTCGCGCGGGTAGTAAATGCTGTTCGGATAAAAGTCGATCATGTTGACCTCGCTACCTTTTAAAAGTTAGCTCATTAATGCCCGGGGCGGGACTTGAACCCGCACGAGGTTGCCCCCAAGGGATTTTAAGTCCCCAGTGTCTACCATTCCACCACCTGGGCTGGTGTGAGCGTAGCGCAAATATATAAAAAAGCGGGGCAATGCAGGCTGTTTTTTTAGCTACATTGGGTTTTATGAAGAAGTTAATCCGTAATACCCTTGTTTTTCTGGCCCTGAGCCTGTTTGGATGCCTTTCCGCCTTCGCCTATGATGGCGACATGGACGAATACCACGAGTTCAAGGAAGACCTGGCCCTGGTCCGCGACAGCTATGTCCAATGCGTCAATATGGTGGCCGACGAGAATCCCGAAAAAATCGGCGGCAGCTGGCAGACCCTGGAATTCGAGGCTCCCCAAACCGCCTACGTAAAAATCGATGAAGTGGCTGGCGGCTTCAAGATCAAGGGCACCCATGGCGCCTACAAACTGGACGTAGAAGTCCGGGTGAAACTGAACCAGGAAGGCGACATCAAGTACGAAATCAAGCACGGCAAGGGCAGCAACGCCCCCGGCAAGGAAATCGCCAGCGAAGTATTCCGCTAGTTTTTATTTTGTTCGCAGAATAGAACTGCATACTATAAAAAGAACATAAAAAAGAAAAGGTCGAGCTGAATGCCCGACCTTTTTTAACACCGACCTTGGTCGGTGTAGATGACTCATAATTCCTACTTAACAATAAGCATCGAATCATCCCAGGCTTCGTGCTTTTCGAAGCCCATGAGGTTAGCAGTGGTAGCTGCCAGGTTGGACAGACCCCAGTTGCCTTCCTTGAGAGAGAGCTTGCCGCCGGTAACGTTATCGTACAGGATGCAGGGAACCTTGTTCAAGGTGTGGCTGGTCTTAGCCTTGAAGGAACCATCCTTGTTCACCTTGGGCATGCCGGTCTTCTTGTCGATTTCGTACATTTCGTCGGCGTTACCGTGGTCAGCGGTAATGAGGGCAACACCGCCGGCTGCGTCGATCACCGGGAGGAGACGGGCGAGGCCGATATCCACAGCTTCGATAGCCATGGTAGCAGCACGGAAGGAACCAGTGTGGCCCACCATGTCGCCGTTGGGGTAGTTGCAGCGGAGCGTCTGGTACTTGCCGCTCTTGATAGCTTCGATCATGGCGTCGGTCACTTCTGCAGCCTTCATCCAGGGGCGCTGTTCGAAGGGGACAACGTCGGATTCGATTTCCAGGTAGGTTTCACCGTCGAACTTGCTGGAACGGTTACCGTTCCAGAAGTAAGTCACGTGGCCGTACTTCTGGGTTTCAGAGCAAGCGAACTGCTTAACGCCAGTTTCTGCGAACCATTCGCCAGAGGTTTCCTTGATTGCCGGAGGAGGTACCAGGAAGCGGTTGGGGAGCTTCAGGTCGCCATCGTACTGGAGCATGCCGGCGTAGCAAACCTTGGGGAAGCGGACGCGGTCAAATTCATTGAAGGATTCTTCTTCGAAGGCGCGGGTGATTTCGATAGCGCGGTCGCCACGGAAGTTGAAGAACACCACGGAGTCGCCATCGTTGATGGTGCCCACGGGCTGGCCGTTGGCAGCGATTACGAACGGAGGAAGATCCTGGTCGATAGCCTTGGTTTCGCCACGGAGAGTTTCGATAGCCTGCTTTGCAGATTCGAACATGCGGCCTTCACCCAGAACGTGGGTCTTCCAGCCGAGTTCAACCATCTTCCAGTTGGCATTGTAACGGTCCATGGTGATCTGCATACGGCCACCACCGGAAGCGATGCAAACGTCGAATTCAGAAGAACGGAGTTCAGAGAGGAACTGTTCGAAGGGTTCAACGTAGTCCAGAGCGGAAGTTTCAGGAACGTCACGACCATCCAGGAGGATGTGGATACGAACCTTCTTCACGGCTTCCTTCTTAGCCTGGGCCACCATGGCCTTCAGGTGAGAAATGTTGGAGTGAACGTTACCGTCGGAGAAGAGGCCGATGAAGTGGAGCACGGAGTTCTTTTCGCGAACGTTGGCGGAAATTTCCTTCCAGGCGTCGCGGCCGAAGATATCGCCAGAAACGATTGCGTCCTGAACGAGAGCTGCACCCTGGTTGTACACCTGGCCAGCACCGATAGCGTTATGACCGACTTCGGAGTTACCCATGTCTTCGTTGGTGGGCATACCCACGGCGCGACCGTGAGCGTTCAGAAGAACGTTGGGGTACTTGGCGAACAAGGCGTCCAGAGTGGGCTTACGAGCAGCGGCAATAGCGTTGCCCTGTTCGTTGGGGTTGAAACCATAACCGTCCATCACGATAGTGACAACGGGACCCTTGATACCAGGGAAGTTGGAAAGCTTCTTAAGCATAGTTTACTCCAGTTATGCCCGGACCTTCCGGGCGCGTTAAATTACGGTTAAAAAATAGAAAAATGTGGGGTACAATAAAAGGCTCCCCGCCTAAACGGGAAGCCCTTAAAAGGAGAAATTCGCTAGGAATTACTGTGCAGGCATGTAGAGCTTGATAGAGAAGGAGTAGTCGTTGTTGGTCAGCTTCTCGTAAGATTTTTCGGTTGCGAAGCCCAGTGCGTAGAAGCCGCCGGCAGCGGTCTGGATGACATAGATCTGTTCTGCACTTTCGATCATGTTTGCAAAGCTTGCGTTTGCAATTGCACGATACGGGAAGTCGCTCTTGTAAGCCAAGGTGCGGTTGTTTGCAGTTTCGGGCCAGTAGCCTACGGAGTAGTCTGCATCCAGCTTGCCGAACATAGCGCCGTTGCCGCTAGACATGGTGATGTCGCCATTTGCTGCGGTGAAGATGACGTCGGCGGTTGCTGCAGAAGCAGCGTCCACTGCAGTGCAGGTTGCCAGGTCGAGACCCGGAGCCATGTTGGTAGAAAGTTCAACCTGGCAGTTGGTCATGGGAACTTCTTCGACTACGTCTTCAGAAGAAGAAGATTCCGGTTCGCTGGTTTTGCAGAAAGATTCAGGACGGTCGAAGGTGATGAACTGGTTGGAAACCTTGTCGTTGCCTTCGGTATCGACAGCGGAAACCTTGACGACCAAGGTGTAAGTGCCGCAGCCGACCGGGTCAAGAGCGGGATTTGCAAGAGAAATGGAAACGCCGGCGGAGTTGGCGGAGCCCAAGTCGATCATCTTGGTGGGGAATCTGACTTCCTGGTGGGCGGTCAGGTCGCCCAGAGATCTGTAGCTTTCGCCCGGAACCACGGTACCGTAGGCCACGTCATAGGAAATGGCGGTGAAGCTGATATCGGTGGCTTCGCCGGTCTGCTGTGCGCTCAGGTCGATGTCGAAGTTGCCGCTAAAAATTACTTCGGCGTTGATACCGATGCCTCTAGTTCTGGAACCCAGGTTGGTTGCGCTGATAGAAATATCCTGGGTGGCGTCGGCGCTGGCGGAGCTGCCCGGCTGTTCATCTGCAGGTGCGCTGCTACCGGAATCATCACCGCAAGCGATGAGGCCGAAAGCGCCCATGGTAATCACGGAACCCATCATAAGGGTCTTTGCGAAATTAAAAGTCATATAGATTCCTCTCTCTAAATGTTTTTTGCCCATTGAAAATACACAAAAATATTCCAAAACGGACTAGGGGACCTATTAAATAGGTGTAAAAAAACGTGAAAATGTTGTGAATTCAGGCTAAAAAAGCATACTAAAAAGGGTTCCGCAGGGGGTAAAATCACTTTCCCAGGTCGCGGATCAGGTCGCGGAGACGGGCTGCCTCCTCGAAATCCAGCTTGGCCGCGGCGGCCTTCATCTGCTTTTCCAGCTCCTCGATTGACAGGTCGCTTCGCTTTGAGGTGTGAGGTGGCATTGCTTTCAGGTTCGAGGATTTTTTGGGTTTGCCCATGGGGGCGCCCTTGAACAGGGGGACATCCCCATCTTCGTCGTTGTCGGCGAAACCGTAATCTGCGTCGAAATCCGGGTCCTCGGCTGCCTTGGGAGTCTTGTCGCCGCGCCACAGGTCCATCAGCGGATCGTTGATGACCAGGTCCCCTTCCAGCTTGCGGGAAACGGACTTTGGCGTAATGCCGTGTTCCTTGTTGAATTCCTCCTGCAGGGTGCGGCGGCGGATGGTTTCGTCGACGGCCTTCTGCAAACTGTCGGTCATGTTGTCGGCGAACAGCAATACGGTTCCGTTTACGTTACGGCTGGCGCGGCCCATGGTCTGGATCAGGCTGCGGTAATTTCTCAGGAAGCCTTCCTTGTCGGCGTCCAATATAGCCACCATACTGACTTCCGGAAGGTCCAGACCTTCACGCAGAAGGTTGATTCCCACCAGCACGTCGAACTCACCGGTTCGCAGCCCCTTGATCAAGTCGTGACGTTCCAGGGTCTTGATGTCGCTGTGTAAATATTTGGCCCTGATGCCCGCTTCCACAAAATAGTCCGTAAGGTCCTGGGCCATCTTCTTGGTCAGCGTTGTAACCAGTACGCGGTCTCCCTTCTTCACCACTTCGTCAATACGGTAAAGCAGAACGTCCATCTGTCCCTGGATGGGGAACATCTCGATCTTCGGATCCAATAGGCCGGTGGGGCGGTTAATCTGCTCGGCCACTACGCCACCAGTCTTTTCAAGTTCGTATTCCCCCGGGGTGGCGCTGACGAACAGCACCTGCTTGGGGTACATATATTCGAACTCCTTGAAGTTCATGGGGCGGTTATCAAGAGCGCAGGGGAGGCGGAAACCGTAATTTACCAGAGTGGTCTTTCGGCTCTTGTCGCCTTCGGCCATGCCGCCTACCTGGGGGATGCTCACGTGGGATTCGTCTACCATCAAAAGCCAGTCATCGCCGAAGTAGTCGATGAGGGTAAAGGGGCGGGTGCCGGGGCCGCGGTTTTCGATAAGGGCGGAATAGTTCTCAATGCCGGAGCACATGCCGGTCTCGCGGATCATTTCCATGTCGTAGCGGGTTCTGCTACTCAGTCGGGCGGATTCCAGGACCTTACCTTCCTTGTCCAGTTCCGCAAGGCGGTCCGTCAATTGCAACTGCATGCGCTGCAGGATCCCGGCTCGGCCTTCTTCCTTCGTGACGAAGTGCTTTGCCGGGGCGATGGTCATTTCTTCCAGCTCCTGGATGACCTCGCCGGTAATGATGTTGAAGCGCACCAGACGATCCACCTCGTCGCCGAACAGCTCGATGCGCATGCCGTCTTCGTCGTAGCTGGGGTGGATTTCGATGACGTCGCCATGGCAGCGGAAGGTGCCGCGTTCCAGGCTGAAGTCGTTACGGGTGTACTGGATGCGGACCAGTTCATGAAGCAAGTCGTCGCGATCCTTGATGTCGCCTTTTTTCACGCGGACCATCAGGTCGAAGTATTCCGCGGGGCTTCCCAAACCGTAAATGCAGCTGACGGAAGCGATGATGATGACATCGCGACGGGTCAGCAGGTTAGCCGTTGCACGCAGACGCAGCTTGTCGATTTCGTCGTTGATGCTGGCGTCTTTTTCGATAAAGGTATCGGTGTGGGGAATGTAGGCTTCGGGCTGGAAATAGTCGTAATAGCTGACAAAATATTCCACCGCATTCTTGGGGAAGAAAGCCTTGAATTCCTGGTAGAGTTGGGCGGCCAAGGTCTTGTTGTGGGTCAGGATCAGGGTAGGCTTGCCTACATTCTTGATGACGTTGGCCATGGTAAACGTCTTACCGGAACCGGTTACGCCAAGGAGCGTCTGGAACTGGTCCCCTTGCTTGAACCCTTCGGTAATCTGCTCGATGGCCTTGGGCTGGTCGCCGGCGGCGCCATACTGGCTTACCAGTTCGAAGTTGGCGCGGGTGGGCGCCTGGAACTGACGCAATCTGCCCGGAAGGCTCTGCTCGGGGGAGAGAACCTTTGCTATCGGTTTTGCATACGGATCCGGGGTAATTGTCTTGCGCGCTCTAGCCATGAGGAAGTGATTAGTAGTTAGTGGTTAGTAAGCAGAGGGGGTGATGGAATGATTTGAATTGGTATGTTGGATTCTAGTCTTTTACGCAGCGGATGGACAGATAATCATTTTTGTAATATCTAATTATTGCTGCGGAGTTTTTTTGTGTTTCAAATAATACACCGTATGTAGATGGTGATCCGAGTGTTGAATCTAAGGGATTCCCGGTCCACACTAATGCTATATAGCCGTCATTTACTTTCTCTATAATGCTTTTAATGTGATTGCTATAGGTCCCGGTTGCAGGGATTGGGTAAAGGCTGAAGCCGCAATCGTCCGTCCCATTTGAGGCTTGCCCCGGGTTCAAGGGTGTCCACCCCTCGGTTGCCTTTAGGCGGGCTGCTGCGATATCTATTCCACCAACATTATCAAAAAGTAGGTTCCACTCTATTTCTGTAGGCAAATGCCAGCCATTCGGGCATGCGTTTTGCGCGTCCATCGGGGTGTATTCTCGACCTTTTTCTGAACAGGATTCCTTGGCGCAGGGAGAACCATTGTCAAAATTAAGGTTTTCGGCCATCCACACTTGGTTGCCGATGGTGGTGTACTTGTACACCTGGCCATCACGTTCGTCGGTGAATGAACCTCGGTTCGGCTCTCCGTATGCGTTCGTCCCTTCGGCTGGGCAGACGACGCTCGCGTCGAATACGTACTTTGGCTCCGAAGGGCTATCTTCGGAACAAGCCCAAAGCAAGGCTGCAAATGTTACTGAAATTGCTAATGTAATTGGGTTGTTCATAAGAAAAAAGTAGTTGTTAATCCTTTAGACACCTAATAGTCATCTTTGGACTATTTATATTAAAGGAGAAATAATCTGTTGAATTAAAAGTACACATGAAAGTAGTTTCAAAATCTTTTGCTGTTGATGTCCAATAAGAAGAAAAATGGCCAAATACGGATCCGTCTAACAACCATTCCCCCGCAGGTTTAGAACTAAACCCACAATCGTCGGTTCCTGGAACATATCGTTCCCAAAAGTCAAAGGAACTCATCAGTCTACGCCCAACATTTTCTTCCCCCCCCCATGTTCTCTACCAACATTTTCCATTCATCAAGAGAAGGCACATGCCACCCGGCAGGGCAAATGGTGTCCGCCAAAACTTGATCAATGAGGGCATAATATTCGCCATTTACGTACAGAGTGTAGAACCTGCCGAACGTTTCGCAAAAATTTTCTTCTCTGGCATAGCATAGACTGTACGGTGCGTCAAATTTCAAGTTCTCCGCCATCCACACTTGGTTGCCGATGGTGGTGTACTTGTACACCTGTCCATCACGTTCATCAGTGAATGAACCTCGGTTCGGCTCGCCGTATGCGTTCGTCCCTTCGGCTGGGCAGACGACGTTTGCGTCAAAAGTGTCCTTAGGCTCCGAAGGGCTATCTTCGGAACACGCGCAAAGCAAGGAAACAAAAGCGGTAAAAAGAATGAACTTTGTTTTCATGAGAATGTTAATTCTTTAGACACCTAATAGTCATTCTGGGGCGATTTATTTCTATTGACTGACTTCCAAGATTATAGGCATACATTGTATCATAACTTCTTCTTGTAGAAGTCCAATAAATAGCATAAATTCTATTTCCAGAAAGCTCTCCGTTTAACATCCAGGATCCTGCAGGCAGGGCGTTAAAACTACAATCATCAGAACCAGAGTTATAATATTCTCCAAAATCATTGGATGACTTTAATCTGGCACTTCCCTTTTTACCTTCCCCAACATTATTCGCCAATTCATTCCATTCATCCACCGAAGGCACATGCCACCCAGCAGGGCAAATGGTGTCCGCCAAAACTTGATCAATGAGGGCAAAATAATCGCCATTTACGTACAGAGTGTAGAACCTGCCGAACGTTTCGCAAAAATTTTCTTCTCTGGCATAGCACAGGCTGTACGGTGCGTCAAATTTCAAGTTCTCGGCCATCCACACTTGGTTGCCGATGGTGGTGTACTTGTACACCTGGCCGTCACGTTCATCAGTGAATGTACCTCGGTTCGGCTCGCCGTATGCGTTCATCCCGTCGGCTGGGCAGACGACGCTTGCGTCAAAAGTATCCTTTGGCTCCGAAGGGCTATCTTCGGAACACGCGCAAAGCAAGGAAACAAAAGCGGTAAAAAGAATAAACTTTGTTTTCATGAGAATGTTAATTCTTTAGACACCTAATAGTCATTCTGGGGCGATTTATTTCTATTGACTGACTTCCAAGATTATAGGCATACATTGTATCATAACTTCTTCTTGTAGAAGTCCAATAAATAGCATAAATTCTATTTCCCAAAAGTTCTCCGTTTAACATCCAGGATCCTGCAGGCAGGGCGTTAAAACTACAATCATCAGAACCAGAGTTATAATATTCTCCAAAATCATTGGATGACATTAATCTGGCACTTCCCTTTTCACCTTCCCCAACATTATTCGCCAATTCATTCCATTCATCCACCGAAGGCACATGCCACCCAGCAGGGCAAATGGTGTCCGCCAAAACTTGATCAATGAGGGCAAAATATTCGCCATTTACGTACAGAGTGTAGAACCTGCCGAACGTTTCGCAAAAATTTTCTTCTCTGGCATAGCATAGGCTGTACGGTGCGTCAAATTTCAAGTTCTCAGCCATCCACACTTGGTTGCCTATTGTGGTGTACTTGTACACCTGTCCATCACGTTCGTCAGTGAATGAACCTCGGTTCGGCTCGCCGTATGCGTTCATCCCGTCGGCGGGGCAGACAACGCTCGCGTCAAAAGTATCCTTAGGCTCCGAAGGGCTATCTTCGGAACAAGCCCAAAGCAAGGAAACAAACACCGTAAAAAGAATGAACTTTGATTTCATGTGAACAAATATAGGTAATGTAGAATAGAATTTTTGCAGATAAAGTGAAAAAACGGGTGCTTTCGGAATCATTCGTGAAAATGTCCCGAAAAAAACACAAAAACGCAAGATTTGCAAGTTCTAAATTTTAGCGGTTGTTTTTCTCGGAGAAAAAACGAACAAAGCAATATCCCTCCTGTTGTTCTTTACGGCTTTTTATTGCCATTCTTATGATGGTTCCTTGGACCCTTCCGAAGCGGTAGATGTGCTTTTTAAGAGGGCAAATTCTGTTTTTAGTAAGGCCCTGAATCAGTGGTCCCAGAATAGGAAAAATTCAACTTCTAAGAAAGTTCCCAATAAATTTGTAATCATTGCCGAAGGTGTTGCGGGTCTTGCTGCACGCGAGTATATCCAAAGTAAGGAATATCAAGGAGAAATCGATAACGTATTGTTCTTCAATACTCCACATGAGGGGTCCGGGTTTGCGGACCAAGCTTTATTGAATGGCTCTAGTGTCTTGAATAAGGCAAAGTCTGTATCCGATTATATAAAGAAAAATAAGCGTTTTTATTAAAAGTCTAACTAAAAAATATTTGTTTATTATACACTCTGAATAGTATAGGGCTCCGAGCCATGAACACATGGGAAGGCATGTGTGCAGTAGTTGCCCTGACCCATGAACACATGGGAATGTATGTGTGCAATAGTGGCCTTGAGCCATGAACACATGGGAATGCATAATACGAAATGTGAGTCCGCAGAACTTTTACATGGGAAGGCATGTGTGCAGTAGTAGCCTTGAGCCATGAACACATGGGAATGCATAATACGAAATGTGAGTCCGTAGAACTTTTACATGGGAATGTATGTGTGCAGTAGTAGCCTTGAGCCATGAACACATGGGAATGCATAATACGAAATGTGAGTCCGTAGAACTTTTACATGGGAATGTATGTGTGCAATAGTGGCCTTGAGCCATGAACACATGGGAATGCATAATACGAAATGTGAGTCCGCAGAACTTTTACATGGGAATGTGTCGGTGTAATAGTAAATTAGCGGAACTTTTTGTGCGCTTGTATACAAATGGTGGATTTTGGTAAATATAAAGTATGATTAATTTATGCAAATGTTGAGCATAAGCTTTTTCTATATTTTGAGTAAATGAAGGTTATGGAGCATGAATCATAAAAAGATTAATTACTTTAGTGACATGGGGATGATTTCTTTTTTGAAGCAACATCTTGAAATTAGTGAGGGCGCAAAGATGATTACCAATCCCTTGCTTACCCATGCTGTTCAAAACTATGTAGCGCAAGTTTCTGCGTTGTCCAAAGTTATCCTGGTTCCCAAGAATTTGAATCTTGCTCAATGCCGTTGGAATATTGTAAATGCATATAAAATATGTCGACTGGGCGTAAAATCGCTTGCCCGCTATAATAGCTCCAAACACAAGGAACTGGTGTCTACTCTTGTAGAAGCCTTTGATGATGCCGTGTGGGGGTATCGTGTCGTAGAAGTGAAAGCGACCATTGTAAATGCGGTGCGGATCGCGTCTGCCATTCCCATGGAAAAGCTGAAGGAAGTGGCCATGGATGAACGGGTGGCTACCTTGCTGCGGGAATATAATCAATATGTTCAGTGCCGTAAGGCCCTGGATAACAACACCTCAAAAAAGAATAGCACCGAGTACGCCGTGTCTCGCAAGAACTGCCTTGTCGCTTACAGATGCTTATTTGAACAAGTAGAAAACCTAAGTAAAATCGGTGACCCCGACAGCAAAAAATTCATGGCCTGGCTAAGAGCACTGTAGATTAGATATGAGTTACGAGATATGAATTCTCACTTAATGCTCAGGCTTTCCTTGACGGTTGTCTTTTCCTTGCCGATGACTTTGTAGAGTTTGCAGCGGAACAGGGGAATGGCTCCGATTGAGAATGCGGTTACGATCAGGATCGAGAGGTAGGCGATAATAGGTTTGTCCAGCTGAGGCTTGAATACGATTCGCAACACCAGCAGCGCCCACCAGTGAACCGCCAGGATGATCAGGGCGTTCCGGGAGATGTTCCGCAGGATTCCCTTGACGATACGCAGGACGTTTACATCCGGCAGTTTTGAAAAAAGTTGGAAGGCCCCGATCAGCGTCAAAATACCAAAAATGGAACTCAATATGAACTGGGGCAAATCTTTTCCCAGGTCGTTGTTCATGATGCTGAACCAGGGATCTGGCTTTTCAAAATAGATGTAGAGGGCTAGTGCCGCAATCGTTAAAAAGAAAGTCAATAGGGAATGCTTGCTTAACTTCTGGATGGGTTCCTTACAGAGGTTGCCCAGGGCGAAGAAGGCAAGGCAGGTCAGGTCACGTTCGATTCCCAGGGGCAGGCGGATGTGGTTTTTGAAAAGCAACCAACCAGCGATTAAACTGCTTGCGGCAACGGCGGCTACAATTATTTTCTGAAGGACTGGATTCTTCGCGTTGCTCAGAATGACGCTGGTTTTTTGCACTCCAAAGAACATCAGGCTGATGGAATACAAAGTAAATACAAACCAGATGGGTCCCGACCCGACGCTGGATTTCCCCGCCACGAATATCTTGGCCAGGTTCCATCCTACATAATCCTTGAGGGTGTGGATTTCGGGCCGGATTGTCAATACTTGCATCTTGGGGGCTCGGGGGAACCAGTCAAAGTTCCATACCACAGGATCTAGGGCCAGGAACAGCAGCGAAAGCCAGATGTAGGGGAGGAGCAGCACTTCGGTCTTGTGGAGGGCGTAGCTCTTGAAATCCTTGAATCGGCGGGTACTGAACAGCACCCCGGAAATAAAGAAGAAGGCGGACATGCGCATGGCGCTCAGGTGCAACATCCCGAAGTCGATATTCTTGAAGGACTGTTCCACATGGAATAGGCTCACCAGTAACAGGACGAATCCCTTGAACTCGTCAATCCACAAAATTCTTCCCTTGCTCTGCTGCATGCTCGTATAAATTTATTATAGTTTAGGGTGAAAGAGGGAATAGACATGCTAATTGAAGACGTAAAGAAGTCCATTGCCGCTGCCGGTTTTAACGATGGCGACAAGATGCCGTCGGTTCGTAAGATGGCTGCCCAGTTGGGGCTTTCTACCGCCACCGTCCACAAGGCCTATAGGGAACTTTCGGACGAGGGCTTTATCAAGTCTTATCAGGGCAAGGGCTGTTTCTGGGGCGATCTGCCCGTGGCCATGTCGGTTCCCAAGAGCGATACCAATTCCGTAGTGGAAGCCCAGTTCGCCAGAGACCTGGAAGCGGGATTCCTGAATGCCTTCGAACGTTTGCCTTCTATTAAGGAACTGTCGATCCGCTACAAGGTTTCGCCCTACAGCGTCAAGAATTTTTTAAGCGCCCAGGTGGCCCGCGGCGTGCTGCGCCAGGTGGGGGCCAAGTATTATTTTAACGAAGAACGTCCGGTCGGATTTTCCAACTACATTATTTTCGTCCATCGTTCCGATGAACATGGCCATTTTAGGATCGATGCGGAACGTGAATCCGAAGTATTCCGCATGATGTCCCAGTTTGCAGCGGAACAGAAAATCGCGGTGCATTTCGTAGGCTATCACGAATCCAGCGATACCCTGTTTGCTTCGGATGGACGCCCCTTTGTTCCCAGGGATGACGTTCACTGTCTGGGTGCATTCCTGTCGACCTGGCTGGTGTTCAATCCCTCGAACCTGTTCAATCATTTTGCAAAGTTCACGGGCCCCATTTCGGTGTGGTGGGAGTATTCCCCCAATGATGTTCCCAAGACGACACAGAACCGAAAAAAGTGGGCGTTCTACAATGTGGCCTTTGGTAAGGAAGCGGGCGTTATCGTGGCGCAACACCTGAAGTCCAAGGGCTTGCAGAGGGTGCATTTTATTTCGCCCTTCCATAACAGCTTCTGGTCTAAGGCCCGAATGGAAGGTTTGGAAATTTCTGGATTGGAAGTTTTGCCTTTGGTAGATGACCGCTTTGCCAGTCCCTTTGATATTCCCGATGTGGCCGCCGAAGAGGGCGTCACTCCCCAGGCGTATTTGCGTGCCATGGTGGAACGGCTATTGGATGGGGCGACCCTCAATTCGTTTGTGTGTTCTAACGATTGGGTGGCCTTGACCTTGTTGGACATCTATAGCGACAAGGGCTACCCCCGTCCTTATGTCATCGGCTTCGACGATACCATCGAAAGCTACAAGTACGTTTTCGATTCCCTGGCCTTTAACGTAGAGACCATGGTGAAGGAATCGCTGTACCACATCACCTCTCCCAGCATCTACGCCAACTTCCGCCGACAAATGCAGACCCCCCTGGGGAAAGTGGTTGAGAAGAAGTAAGCAGTGAATAGTGAAGAGATCTTTTGACGTGTCATTCTGAACTTGTTTCAGAATCCCATGAATGCACGAGACCCTGAACGCCTGAAGCCTATCGCCTAGAGAGAATTATCATTTACGAGATATGAGTTAACAACTTAGGCACCGTTGGCGCGATTATCTAGCTCGTCGCTCACGGCTCATCGTTCCCCGCTCTTCGCTCAGAATTGCGATTTTCTTTCTTCTTCGATGGTTGTGCTTGGACCATGGCCGGGGAGTACGATGGTTTCCGGGGGCAGTGTCAACAGTTTGTTCTTGATCCCCGTTACCAGGGCGTGATCGTCGCCTCCGAAAAGGTCGGAGCGTCCGCGGCTTCCGGCGAAGAGGATGTCTCCCGAGAACAGTAGCGGAACCTCGATGCTTTTTGATGGAGCTAACTGCAGTGAAGCCTTTTCGCAGTAGAATGCGACGCCGCCGGGGGAGTGGCCTGCCACGTGAAGGACATGGAGTTTTACTCCGGGGACTTCCACTGTATCGCCCTCGGCGATATAGTCCCCCAGGGCGGGGGCGGGATCCTCAAACGGTAACCCATAAAGTTCGCTTTGTTCTTCCTGCAGATCCAAAAGAAATTCATCTTCCTGGTGGGCTTCTGCCTTTACGCCGTAGGTGCGTTCCACGAAGGCGTTGCCTAGCACATGGTCCAGGTGCAGGTGGGTATTCAGCATCCTTCGCACCGTCAGGTTATTCTCCTTGATGTACTTGTCCAATGTCTGCTGTTCCATTGTGTTTGAAACGCTGGGATCGATAAGGATGGCATCGCCCTGTTCGTTGCTCAATACGAAGCAGTTCACGCCGAACGGATTGAATGTAAAATGCTGAAATTTCATGATGGACCGAAAATAAAAATTTGACGTTCTGAATTTACTATATTTGTGCTCCTTACGGAGGTCGTTATGGCAGAAATCCTATCGGTAAAAACCGAAAAGTTTGAAATGGAATATGCTAAGTTTGGTGATGGTCCCAAGACGTTCATCATTATTCCTGGTCTTAGCCTCAAGAATGTGTTGAACTCGGCTTCGTCGGTTGAAGTTGGCTATAAGATTTTTAAGCAGGACTATACCTGCTACCTTTTTGATCGAATCAAGAACCCTCCGGAAGTGTACCCCATTTCGCAAATGGCCGAAGACCTGGCCGAAACCCTCAAGGTTCTCGGAATCAAGGACGCTGACGTTTTTGGTTCGTCACAGGGCGGCATGGTGGCCCAGTACATGGCCATCAACCATCCGGAACTGATCCGTAAGCTGGTACTTGGTTCTTCCTCTTCCCGTGCGGAACCCCGCCAGCTGGAATGTATCGGCGGCTGGACCGACATGGCTATTGAAGGCCGTGCCGAGGAACTGGTGAATTCCTTCATCGACAACTGCTTCAGCAAGGAATTCGTGGATCGCTGGCGCAAGGTGCTGCTGAAAATGAATTCCGGTGTGACTCCCGAAGAAATGCATCGTTTTTCCATTATGTCTGCCGCCTGTGCCGGAGTGGATACTTACGATGACTTGGGCAAGATCAAGTGTCCGGTCTATGTGATCGCTGCCGGTAATGACTCCGTAGTCACGACTGTTGCTTCCGAAAAGATTTTTGCCAAGCTCCAGGCCGAAAACGTCCCCAGCGAATTTTTCATGTATGAGGGGCTGGGCCATGCCGCCTATGACGAAAATCACGAGTATAAGCAAAAAATTCTGGATTTTTTCAATAAGGCTTAAATCAGGTTTGTGGAATTGACGAAAAGGCAATAAAAATCTTACGCAATATGCTATATTGTATGCGAGTCCAATAGGGGATTTAACCTAAAGAGGAAAATATGAAAAAGATTCTCGTTCCCGCAGCTGCTATTGCTATGCTCGCAGCCTGCTCCGACAACACTGTCGTCAATTCTTTTGAAGAAGCCAAGTGCAAGGGCAAGATTACCCTGTCCGTGATGGATGGCGATGCCAACACTCCGGTCGCTGGTGCTTCTGTCCGCTCTCAGTACAGTGCCGCAACCGAAAAGACTGATTCCAGCGGTTATGTCGTTTTTGACAATAACGATATCGGTGGCTACATCTTCGAAGTTTCCAAGAGCGGTTACGCAACTGTCCGTTCCTATGTCAGCGTCGAAGAAACCGGTGCAAACGACGTGTCCCGCGTTCCTGACGTGGTGCAGACCATTCCCATGTACAAGGCTGGCGTCACCGTTTCCGGTAACGTCTACTACCGCGATGCCGAAACTGGCAACCTGAACCCGGCCAAGAACGTGACCGTGATCCTTTCTTACCCCGAAGCTTCCATCTTCCCGTCTGAAATCGAAATGAAGACTGGCAAGGATGGCTCCTACAAGTTCGAAGACGTGGCCGAAAAGGTTGAGTTTAGCATCGAAACTGTTCAATCTACCATCGACGAAAAGATCTACATTCCCGAAAATTCCGTTTCCGCTGTGGGTGTCCGTACCGGTTCTTCCAAGGATATGGACATGCTGGTCCTGAAGCGTGACTCCAAGGCTCCTCACTTCCTGAGCAGCAATCTCAGCAAGATGGATACCGACAAGAACATCGAACTGACCTTCTCTACCGCTCTGGATGCAGACTCCCTGCTGAACAACTGGACTGTCAAGCGTAACGGTTATGCTGTTCTTACCACCCAGTCTCTGTCTAAGGACAAGAAGACTGTGGTTATCGAACCGGTTTCCGGTAGCTGGAGCGATGACGCTTCCTACACCGTTAACGGTGTTGCCTACAGCAAGGAAGGTGGCAAGGTTGTCTACTCTGACGTATTCACCATCGGTTCCGTTGCCCTGCCCGGTCAGGTCTCCAACTTGAAGGTCTTTGTGGATACCACCGGCTATGATCCTGAATACGAAGAAGACTATGGCTATAGCGATTCTGAACTCCTGGCCATGATGAACCTGAACCTGACCTGGAAGGCTCCCACTGGTGATGTAGATACCTACGAAATCTACTACAAGACCGACGAATCCAACGATTTCGTCCAGTTCACCTACACGTCTTCCACCAGCTACTCTGAAACTCTGACTAACCTGCCTTCTTCTATCACTTCTGCTGAAAAGGTTTCCTTCTACGTGCTGCCCAAGAACAAGACTGGCATGGCAAACCCCGAAGAAGCAAAGCCCGTAAGCTGGACTGTGGTTAAATTCTAAGCTTTTTTAAGAGCTGATTTTTAAGATAAGGTCTCTCTACGTAAGTAGGGGGGCCTTTTTTTGTATATTATGAACCGCTAAACGAATATTTGATGTCATTTGGAGTTTTTTATGGATATCGGTACCTTGCATTTTCAGAATCCCGAGGCCTTCTGGCTTCTGCTTCTGGTTCCTATTCTTATTGCCTCTTATATCTACCGCAATAGACGCCGCAAGAGTACCATCAAGTTCCCTGCCCTGTCCATCGCCAAGAAGGCGGTCCCCAGCCGTCGTGTCAAGTTCCGCCACATTGTGCCGGCCCTGCGACTGGCAGCCCTCTGCTGTTTTGTTTTTGCCCTGGCCCGCCCCCAGAATGCCATGGAAGTGGAATACACCTCTACCGATGGCGTCGATATCATGCTGACCTTGGACGTTTCGGGCTCCATGGGTACCTTGGATATGTTGACCCGCGCCGAACAGGCAAAACTTGGGGTCATGAATGCCGAACGAATTTTGAAGACCGGAGCCTACTGGAAGTATAGCCGTATGGGGTACGCTCAGGAGGTCATCGCAGACTTTATAAAGAAGCGCCATAGCGACCGTATCGGCCTGTCGGCCTTTGGTTCCCGCGCCATGACCCAGTGCCCCCTGACTCTGGATTACGGGAGCCTTCTTGAAATCCTGGGCGCCAGCGATGAACTGGCCAAGGATTCCGTTATTGCCGGCCGTACCGCTATCGGTGATGGATTGATGAACGCCCTGGCACGACTCGAAAAGTCCGAGGCCAAGTCCAAGGTGGTGGTCCTCTTGACCGACGGTAAGGATAACGCCAGCGTGATTCCACCGGTTCGTGCCGCCGAGGTGGCCAAGTCCCTGGGCGTAAAGGTTTATACCATTGGCGTGGGTAAGCGCAATGGCAAGATTCTGGCCTTCCAGCAGAACCCCTGGACAGGGGATATTAGCTGGGGCGAACGTGATATTACCCCCGAAGAAGGTATCGATGAAGATGTTCTGAAGGCTGTTGCCCAGAAGACCGGCGGCCGTTTCTACCGCGCCGAGAACAAGGACGAACTTGAAAAGATCTATTCCGAAATCGATGAACTGGAAAAGACAGAAATCGAGACGGTGGCCTATGCCCGCTATGCAGAAAAGTTTTACCCCTGGTTGTTAGTTGGCGCCCTGTTGATCTTGCTGGAACTGCTCCTCGCCAACACAAGATTCGTGAGGATCCCGTGAGGCAGGATTCAGATACAAGATCCTATAATCACGCCGGAGGCGCCTGGCGTCACCCTGAGGGCGCTCAGGGTCTCGTGCATTCATGGGATTTTGAAACAAGTTCAGAATGACACGTCAAAAGACCTCTTCACTATTCACTGTTCACTATTCACTCTTAACTATTTGCCATGCGTTTTGCTGAACCGATGTTTTTGTGGGGCTTGCTGACCCTCCCGCTGTTTGCCTTGCTCTTTGTGTACGCCTATCACCGTCGCAAGAAGCTGGCTGCCCGCTTTGTCTCTCTTTCCATGCTGCCGAAGCTTTCCACCTCGGTGTCCCCCTGGCGTAGACTTGCCAAGGTGCTGTTGCTGCTGTTGGCCATCGCCTTCTTGTTTGTGGCTCTGGCTCGACCCCAGTGGGGCCGTAAGATGGAACATATTGAACGTCGCGGTCTGGATCTGGTGCTGCTTCAGGATATTTCCCTTTCCATGTTGGCAGAAGACATCAAGCCGAACCGTCTGACCCGCAGCCGTCACGAGATTTCCGCCTTCCTGGAAAGCCTTTCCGGCGACCGCGTCGGTCTGGTGGCCTTCTCCGGCGAAGCCCAGGTCATGGTTCCCCTGACTCTGGATTACGGTACCGTGCAGATGATGCTCCGTGAACTGAATCCCGGCTGGCTCATGCCCGGCACCAATCTGGAAAACGCTATCCGCAAGGGTATGTCGCTGTACAGGAATGCCGGCACTGGTGGCCAGTATTCCGTCATGATCCTTATGAGCGATGGTGAAGAACTGGAAGCTGCCGCCGTGAATGCCGCCAAGGAAGCCGCAGAAATGGGGATCCGCATCTATACCATCGGTATCGGTTCCCGCGAAGGCGTGCCTATTCCCGTGCCCAGCCGCAATGGGGAAGTGGCCTACAAGAAGGACGTCCAGGGTAACATTGTGACTACCCGCCTTGAAGACGGAACCCTCCAGGAAATCGCCAGCGTCACCGGCGGCCTGTATTTCTATGCCAGTCCCGGTGAGTTCCAGCTCCAGAAGGTGCTGACCGAAATCGCATCCCTCGAAAAGAAGGAACAGGCCAGCGACCGTATGGAAAACTACCAGGACCGTTACCAGATTTTCCTGGGTCTTGCCGCCCTCCTCTTCTTGATCGAGGCTCTCGTATCCGAACGAGGCGGACGTAAAAAAATGCAAATAGGGCGTTTTAACTGATTTTTTAGATTATATTTCGGTCGGTGTTTGAAAAATTGAGGTGATTTATTCCCGAAAATGGCCTCAAAGGTGCTGTTTGGTTTGCTTTGTTCAGCCGAATTTACACAAAAACCCTTAAATTTAGGGCTTAAAAAGGTAAATTATGGGGGCAAAAATACAGTAAACCAACGGAGTCTTTATGTTAGACCTTTTAGCTGTCCAGTCCGGCACAGCCAACGCTTCTCTGATTACTCTGGCCTACACTCTTATTCTGGCCTTTATTCTTTCTTCCGTTATTGCCTGGACTTACGAAAAGACCTTCCTTGGCCTGTCCTATTCCCGTAATTTTGTTCAGGGTATCGTCCTGAGTTCTGTGGTGGCCGCCATGGTGATGTCTGCCATCGGTGATAACGTAGGACGTGGTCTTGGTATGATGGGTGCCCTTTCCGTGGTTCGCTTCCGTACCAGCTTTAAGGACCCCCGCGACATCATGTTCATTTTCGCTTCCCTGGGCGCCGGTATCGGTTGCGGTGTGTACGCCTGGGGTGCTGCAGCCGGCGGTACCTTGGCCTTCTGCGCTGTAGCTTTCCTCCTTTCCCGTACCGGTCTGGGTACCAAGCACTTCTTTGACGGCATGCTCCGCTTTGCCATGCCCAATGAATCCGCTCCCCGTCAGGCTATCGAAGATATCATGCGCAAGAACATCAAGACCTACGTGCTCATTACCATGCGCGAGGTTGATGGCGGTGCCCGTGTGGATTGCGCCTACCAGGTCCGTCTCCGTGCCAACCGTCCTGCTGCAGAGATCCTGAAGGAACTTTCTGCTGTAGAAGGCATTTCTGACATTAGTTTCATGATGCAAGACGCCACCACGGAAATGTAAGGGGTAAAAGATGTCTAAGATTGAAGAAATTCTCGATAACTTCTGGAACACCCACAAAACCAATCCCGGTGTGGCCCACGTCTACAAGTACAAGCTGCTCTACGCCTGGTGCCTGAGCATTCTGGTGGTGATTGTCCTGGGTATGGTTTACCAGGGCAAGGCTACCATGTTCCAGGGTATTGCCGAAGCTGACGAAACTACCATCAGTGTTCCTAGCGCTACTGAAATTGTGAAGGTCCATGTGGTTCCTGGCCAGGCCATCAATGCCGGCGACACCATCGTCCAGCTGAACCGCCCCGACCTGACTTTGCGCATTAACGAAGTGACCCGCGAGCTTGACGCCCTGGAAGGCCGCAGCAATCTTTCTACTGCAGAAATCGACCAGAAGGTGGCCGAAGTCAAGGCAACTCTCGCTACCCGCAGCTTGACCCTGAAGGCCGAAATCCGTAACCTTGAAACTGAATACAAGAAGAACAAGGAAATCGCCTCTAAGCTGAAGAGCCTCAAGAATTCTAACGGCGACAGCGATGGCAACGACGCCATGGCCATGCAGATCAAGAGCCTGAAGAACGAACTGGCAGTGGCCCAGGCCAACGCCAACGAACAGATCAAGTTGCTCAAGAGCAGCGGCCGCCTCCAGAAGACTACCGGTAAGAATGAAGCCGAAAACCTCCGCAAGGAACTGGCTGAACTCCAGAAGGAACAGGAAGAACTGATCCAGGTCGCCAAGGAAAGCTGGGTTGTAGGTTCCGTGAATGTTCGCGACGGCGAAAAGGTTTCCAGCTTTACTCCCATCGTGACCTTGACTCATAAGTCTCCCACCCTGGTCCGCGGCTACATCCACGAAAAGATGTACCAGCGTATGGACCTGGGCGAAAAGGTAAAGATCCGTACCTTGGGCGGTTCCGGCAAGGCTATCGAAGGTAAGGTTGTGGGTCTTTCCAGCCGTATCGTTCCGTTCCCCACCCGTATGTGGAAACTGCCCGAAATGCCGATTTACGGTCGCGAAGTGACCATCTCCATTCCGGCAGACAATCACTTCCTCCTTGGTGAAATGGTAACGATTTCTGAATAGTACGTTTTTGAAATAGAACGTTTTGGATAACAGGTTTTTGATATGAAAAAGTTTGGGTTAATTTCTCTGGCTCTTGCCGCATCCGTTTTTGCAGGTCCTCTTACTTGGGAACAGCTGATCAAGTCCGCTGACAATGACCCTCGTTACCAGGCTGCCCAGAAGCGCGCCCAGATGACCGGTGGTGAAAGGAATACCAAGCTTTGGGACAAGCTGGAACTGCGCTACAAGCTTGATGGTTTCAGCTTTGCCCAGCACGACTTTGAACTTCGCATTACCCCCAAGGCTTTTGGCGAAGGTGCCGCTGACCGTGCCCACTGGGACGCCCAGGTCCAGTATCAGAATGCCCGTCTGGCCGAAGACCGTGGCGTGCTGATGTATGACCGTTATGAACGCGCCATCCATTACCTGATGCGCCTCCGCCTGAACAAGCTGACCAAGGAACAGTACCAGGTGAATGCCGACCGTATCGAGGTGATGCACCTGAAGTCCGGTTCTGCAAGCTTTAATCCCCAGGACCTGATGACCGCCCTCGAAAAGGAAGCTTCCCTCAGGGCTGAACTCATTAGCGACAGTACTTCCCTGATTAACGCCGAGGCAAAGCTCCGCCTGTGGGTGCCCGACTTTGATGGCGTGGAACTGGATTCCTCCTGGCTTCCCACCATGGAAGAAGTGGAAAAGGAAATTCAGGAAGGCATTACCGTAGACGAAAGCTTCCCGCAGATTGCCAAGGCTCTGGGCAAGAAGAATTCTGAAACTTCCAAGGCCAGGCAGGATGTGGCTTCGGGCCGCGACTATATTTCCCATGTAGGTATCGGCTACTCCATGAAGGTGGAATCCCTGATGGAGAAGTATAAGGATCTGGATGCCTATGATGTATTCTCGACAGGTTCCTATGCAGATTACAGGGACGAATTTACAAGCCAGACAGGCTGTACCTCTCAGTTGAACTGTACTTCTACGGCTAGCGTTCTTGTTCCCGATTATGACAACCGCAAGACTGCAGACAAGTTCTTCTTGAATGTGGGTGTCCGTCTGCCGTTCTTCGACAGCAACAAGGATAGCGAGCTTCGCTACCAGGTGGCTGAACTGGATGCCGAAGGGGACTACATGGATGTGGTCCGTTCCGTGAACCAGAAGGTGACCAAGATTGTAGAAGAAATTAACGCTCTCATTGCCCAGTGGAAGGTCCAGAAGGAATTTGTGGAACAGGTGAATGCCGGCTCTATCTTTGAACAGTTTGCAAAGAATGCCGGTTCCGACCCGCTGCTGTTGCTGCGTGCCCGTGAAAGCGGTATCGAAAGCGATATGCGCGCCATCAAGCTTGAAACCGAAGTGCTGAACCGTTATCTTGAATTGCTGATGTATGCCGGTGTGCTTTCCCAGGAAGGAACCATGAACCATCTGCAGAAGGGCCTGAAGTAATATGGCAGAAGCCCGCGGTTTTAGCCTTCTCGAACGCTTCGAGCTGAAGTACCACATTCCTGTGGAATGGGCCGACAAGATCGGCGCCTTCATTGCTCCCTATTGCGAAGAAGACTATTACTCCAAGATTACGCCCGGTGGATTTTACTGGATTACCAACCTGTACCTGGATTCTCCCACGTGGACTTTCCTGGGTTGGAAGAAGAAACAGTTGCTGGACCGCTTCAACATGCGTATTCGCACTTATGGTGAACACCCTGCTCAGGATGGGACGTTCCACTTTGAGGTAAAGCGCAAAATCAAGAGTATCTGCTATAAGAGTCGCGCCACCATCAAGGGAATCAATCCAGGCGAAGTTTGGCATATGAAGCCTGAGGAATGGCCCTGCAAGACCGACAAGGATCGTAAGTATCTGAAGGACTTTCTGTATAAGACAGAACTGCATGGCGCTCACCCCCGTCTGTTGACCCAGTACAAGCGTCGCGCCTGGTTCGGCCTTCGCGAGGAATATTCCCGCGTGACCATCGATACCGGCATGCGTTTCCGCGAAGAGAACGGTTTTGACTATACGGTGGACCCCCATTATATGCAGACCACGGGAATTCCCAGGTTCTTCTTGCCGGGCTGTGATGCGGTTCTGGAACTGAAGTGCCCTTGTTCCCAGGTTCCTTATTGGATGATCGATTTGATTCGGTTCCTGAACCTTAAACAGGGTGGATTCTCCAAGTTTGGAAATGCTGCGGCTGAATGGCAGAGACTTTATGAAAATCCCCGCCGTTTCAAGACCCCTTATTGGACCAAGCTGGGCCAGACCCTAGAAGAAAATTTGTAATATAAACCTTAAGGCTTTATAAAAAGAGGATGTCTCCTATGGATATCAAGAAACTTATTTTGACCGGTTCCTGCGTGGCTGCCATGGGCATGTTCAGCGCCTGTTCCGATGATAGTGCTTCCGCTGAACCGGAATCCAGTTCCAGCGTTCAGATGATCACTTCCGTAGACGATAACGGAAACGAAGTCCTGGTGCCTGCATCTTCCGCAAGTGCTCCTACTTCAGCTGGTTCCGATGTCCTGGTGTCTAGCTCCGCATTGAGCGACAAGGATGAACCTCAAATGGCCTGCTCCGAAATCATGTACAACGCTCCGGATGGCTCCAACCTGGAATGGGTGGAAGTCTATATCGCTGGCGGTATGGACATGGACAACATGCAGGACTTCTTGCTGCACCTGAGCGGCGACGTGTCTTTCGACTTCCCTGCTGAACCCTTGAAGAAGGGTGAGTATGTGGTGGTGACCAACGATATTGACAAGTTCAAGGAAACTTACCCCACCTTTACGGGTCGTGTCTTTGGTAACATGACCGGCAAGATGGTTAACGAAGGTGGCGTGGTGAATGTGAAGGTCCGTGGTGAAGGTGACGTTACCTGCGCCTTCAGCAGCGAACCTCCTTGGCCCAGCCTGGCCGATGGTAAGGGCCGTTCCCTGGTCTATACCGGTGGCATTGCCGCCCAGTCTGTTTCCTGGTGCGCCAGCGCTGTTGACTATGGCGTTCCTGGTGTAGGCAACGATGCCTGTGTCGATGCCGTGAATACGGTTCGCATTAACGAAGTCAAGCCTTATGACAGCGATGCTGATCATTCCTGGATGGAACTTTACAATTCTGGTTCTGAACCTGTAGATGTGACTGGATGGAGGGTTCGTGTAAAACGTCGCAACGATACCTTGACCATTAAATCTGGCGTGGTGCCTGCTGGCGGTTATCTTGTTCTGGATGGTGTTGACGATTTTGATAAGGAACTTGTGGTTGCAAAGACTGGTGGTGAAATTTATTTAGACGGTACTGTTACCGGTCAGGAATCCAGCATCTGGATTCCCGCAAGTGAAGGTGTCAGCGGTACGATCGATGTTGCTGACGGTTCCATTGCCCAGGGTCCCCTGGCTAGCGCCACTCCGGGTGAAAAGAATGCCGCTCTGAAGCTGGGTTCCGTCTATATTGATGAAATCCATTACCATCCCGATGATAAGGGAGCTTTGCCCTTTGAATATATGGAACTGGTAAATGCTACTGACGCTGACATTTCTCTTTTCAGCACTACGGTGAATAAGGGCTGGAAGATTGAAGGTATCGGTTTCGAATTCACTTCCAGTAGTGTCATTCCTGCCCATGGCAGGATCCTGTTGATTCCTGAAAATCTGGAAGATATCTCTATCGATAACTGGGGTCCGGAACTTGTTCGTACCAGCTATGGAGTTCCTGCAGACGTTCAGATTTTCACCTATACCGGTAAGCTTTCTAACCGCGGTGAAACAATCGCTGTCAAGGAACCCTTCTCCAAGGAAGGTGTTGGTGTCGATGCGAAGTTCTTCTACACTTGGCATGACGCAACCCTCTATTCCGATGCATGGGCTGGTCTTACCAGTGCTGACGGCATGGGTTATAGCTTGCAGCGTAAGGATTTGACCACCATGGGTTATGGCCCCTCTGCTTGGACTGCAGCGGAACCGACCCTGGGTAAGTAACGTTCTCCATCTAACTTTTCATTAAAAGTTTGCGGAAACCTAGTGCGGTAAACACTGGGTTTCTTTTTTATTTATTACATAGGCTGTAAGTTTTGTGTAGTAAAAACGTAAATATCGTAAGTTTTGCTTACCTATGTGGTTTACCATAGTCCAGTTTATTATTTTTTACGTGGTATGAATAAGAGCTTGTTTATTGCATTGTCGTCTTGCGCCGTTGCCTTTGCAACGCCTATTTCTCTTGCTGATGCCATTGCCATGGCAAAATCCAGTAACTCCCAGATCAAGGCCGAAAAGGCCAAGGTGGAAATGGCCGAAAGTGGTCAGACCGAGGCTCGTTCCCGCTTCTTGCCCCAGTTGACTTTGACCGCCAGCGTTACCAAGATTAACGATCCCATTACCATTGACTTGAGTTCCTTGCAGGGCCCCTTGGCCGATATCGCAGGGACTGCCGCTTATTCCAAGGCTTATATTTCTACATACAGTGCCGCCTACGAAAAGAAATATGGGGAACTGTATGATGGGGCTGTCAAACAGATGATGGCTGCCGGTTTGACGGAGACTCAGGCCAAGGCTCAAGCTAAGACCATTATTGATGAAAAGGCTGGAGATATTTGGAGTGGCGTGGTTTCTAGCAGGGATGCTCACAACGCCGCCGTTCAGCAGGCCGAAACTTACCAGAAGGCCACTTCCGACCAGATCAAGGAATCCAGGGATTTCGAGATGAAGGTTCAGGACGACGTTTTCTTTAACGCTCGTCTGACTGCCATTTGGCCCTTGTTTACCGGTTTCAAGCGCACCGCCGCCTACGACGCCGCCAAGGAAAATGTGACCGCCAAGAAGGCTGCCTTCGACATGGCTCAGAATACGGTCCTGATGGACGTGGCTACGAAGTATTTCACCTTGCGTCTGGCCGAAGAATTGACCATCATGCGAGAGGATACAAAGAAGAATCTGGAAGAACATCTGGAGCGGTCAAAAAAATTGGAAGAGGGCGGCCAGATTAGCAAGGCAGAACGCCTCCGTGCCGAAGTGGCTTTGGCCGAAGCCCAGAATGCTGTTGAAGATTCCTACCGCGATCAGACTCTGGCCCGCATGGCTCTTGCAAGCCTTTTGCATACCGATACCAGCCTGACTGCAACAACTCCGGTTCTTGCTCCCGAGAATATCCATTCCATGGAAGAGTTCAAGGCTTTGGCTTTGGATAAGCATCCCGGTCTCCGTCAGCTGCGTACCGAACGTAAGCGCTCACAGGATGCGGTTAGCGCTGCCCAGGGTGATTATTACCCTATGATCGCCTTGTTCGCCTACAAGGAACTTTATACCAAGGATTTGACCATTCTGGAGCCGGAATGGGCTGTAGGCGCCAAGCTCCAGTGGGATTTGTTCAAGGGTGGCGAAACCCGTTCCAAGGTGGCAAACGCCAAGGCTCTGGATCGCTCCCTGGCCAGCATGGAAGAACAGACCATGGATAATATCAAGCTGCTGGTAGAAAAGCGCTGGCGTGAAATGGAACATGCCAAGAGCCGCCTGGAAAGCTTGAAGAAGACCCGCGAACTTGCAGAAGAAGCTCATCGTAGCCAGACCTTGGCTTACGAGGCTGGCCTTGCTACGGGCCTCGATGTGGTGGATGCTGAACTTTCACTTTCCCGTTTGCAGGTGGCCGATTTGAAGGCTCATTACGATGCCGTGATTGCATGGCTTGGCTTGCTGGAAGCCAGTGGTGAAGTGGGTAACGCCGGAGAGATGATGGCTAACGTTCAGGCTCCTGTTGAACCGGCCAAGGTTTCTGAACCTGTGGCAGCCCCGGCTCAGCCTGTATTGCCTGTAGTTCAGCCCGCCGCTCAGACTGCGGCTCCGGTTGCTGAGCCCTCTGTTCCGGCTGCAGAACCTGCTGCAGAAACCGCTGCACCTGTAGCCCCGGCTGCAGAACCTGCTGCAGAAACCGCTGCACCTGTACCCCCGTCTGCTGAACCTGCTGCAGAATCCTCTGCACAGTAAGTTTTACCACGAAGATTTTAGAAATGGAGAATGACAAATGAAGGCTATCAAGTTCTTAGGAAAGGTTTTTGTTGTTGCCGCCCTCATCGCTCTGATTGTCCTGGGCGTAACGACTTTGCAGAAGTTCGCTACCGAACCTCGCGATGCCTATTTGCAGGGCCAGATGGAAGCCCGTCGCGTTCTGGTGGCCGGTAAGGTTCCTGGCCGTGTGGAACGTCTGTTCTTCCGCGAAGGGGATATGGTCGAAAAGAATGCCATTGTGGCCATTATCGGCAGCCCTGAAATCGAGGCCAAGAAGATGCAGGCCCAGGGAGCTCTCGGTGCTGCCCGCGCCCAGGCTTCCAAGGCCAAGAATGGTGCCCGCTCCGAAGATATTACCGCCTTGAAGGCCATGGCCGATCGCGCTCAGGATGCCGCCAACTTGGCAAAGAGCACTTACGACCGCGTTCAGAAACTTTATAACGAAGGCGTTCTCCCGCTGCAGAAACGTGACGAGGCCGAAACTCAGATGAAGGCTTCCCAGTCTGCCGCCGATGCCGCCAAGGCTCAGTATGACCAGGCTCTTGCCGGTGCCCGCTCCGAAGATAAGGCTGCCGCCAACGCCCTGGTGCTTCAGGCTAAGGGCGCCAATGCCGAAGTGGATGCCTACCTGGAAGAAACCAAGATCCGCGCTCCCATTGCAGGTGAAGTTTCTGTGAAGCTGGTGGAAGAAGGCGAAGTGGTTGGCTCCGGTATGCCGGTGGTGGCCGTAACCGACCTGGAAGATTCCTGGGCAGTATTCCACCTTCGCGAAGACATGTTGAAGAATGTCTCCAAGGGAAAGGTCTTCATGATGTATATTCCTGCACTGGCGGCTCATATCGATATGGAAGTCAGCTATATCGCTTCTGTGGGTGACTATGCCACCTGGCGCAGCTCCAAGGAAAGTGGCGGTTTCGACTTGAAGTCTTTCGAAGTCCGCATGCGCCCCACCAAGAAGATTGAAAATCTCCGCCCGGGCATGAGTGTCCTTTTCCCCGTGGATCAGATTCAGTAATTCGGCTGGACGGTTCTAGTGTTTCGGAATTTCTTTAGAGCGGTTCGCAAAGTTTACTTCGGCCACAATCTGGTGTTGTGGCTGGTGCTTCTGATTTTGCCTGTAGGAACCTCTGTCTTTATGGTGGATGTGTTCTCGGCGGAAATCCTGCAGCACATTCCCATTGGAATTATCAAGCAGGACCGTAGTCAGCTGGCCGATAAGATCGAGGCCGGATTCAAGGCCAACCCGGTGTTGGATGTGGCCTTGGAATGCCATGACTTTAGCGAATGTGAACACGCCATTGTAAAGGGTGACCTTCAGGCTTTCGTGGTGCTGCCCTATGACATGGAACGTCGTGCGCTGCGCCTGGAAACACCGGTGGTTCCCGTTTATTCCAGCGGCCAGAATTACCTGACCAATTCCTTTGCCACCAAGGAAATCCGTACGGTGGTTTCTTCTGTGGGGGCAGGCGTCTTTACCAAGTCCATGGACGACCCGGTTAAGGTGCAGTTACAGTCCGTAGGAAATACCAGCGGAAACTATCAGGGCTTTCTGGGAATGGGGCTTGTGACGGCCATTTTCCATTTGGCAGGTATTCTTGCAGCCGTGTACTTGTTCAGCTTGACTTTCCGTGACCATCGCGTACGTGAATATTTGGCTGCTGCCGGTAATTCCCGCACCATCTTGTGGCTTGCAACAATGCTTCCGCTGGGTGTTGTCCAGTCTTTGGCCATGATCGGTGTCTATGCCTATACCCACCGCTTTATGGCGCCTATGACCTTGGACGAGTTCATTATGACTGCCGGTGGCCAGGTGGCCATGGTGTTTGCCTGTAATGGTGTCGGTGCGGCGTTTGTTGGCCTTACCGGAAACATGCGCATGTCTACCAGTGCGGCTGGCGTGATTGCGGGCCCTGCCTTTGCCTTTGCAGGCCAGACTTTCCCCATTATGGCTATGCCCTTTGCCGTTCGCTGCTTTGCCTTCTGCCTGCCTCTGACTCACATTCTGAAGGTGCAGTCCTGTATGTTGCTTGGGGCTGCAGGAAAGGCTCATGCCTGGAATTCCATCGAGATTCTTTTGGGGATGGCTCTCTTCTGGCATCTGCTTGCAGTTTTCATGCTGTCTACTCGCTGGAAAAAGAGGGCTGAACGTGAACGGGAACTTAACCTGCGCTCCGTAAGCATTATGGGCGACGAGATGGAGGAGGCTAAATAAATGTTTGAATTGTTTGCCCGACTCATCAAGGTAGCCTTTGCTGAATGGAAACTTTTCTACACGGATGCTGCCGCTGTCTTGCTGTTGGTGGTGGCCGGTATCCTGTATGCTTTTTATTATCCCACGCCTTACATGAACCAGACGGTGTCTAAGGTGCCTGTGGCCGTGGTGGATATGGACCATACGGTTATGTCTCGCCAGCTGACACAGATGTCGGCATCGGCCCAGCAGATCGACGTGCGCTATATCTTCTCTGATATGCGTGAGGCGGAAGAGGCCTTGGCCAACGAGAAGATTTATGGCTTCATGGTTATTCCCAAGGACATGGAAAAGACCTTGCGCAACGGCGGCAGTGTGAACGTGAATGTGTTCACCCATGGCGCCTACGTGATGCTCCACGGAAATATCGGAACCGCCTTTACCACTTGTGCCTTGACTGTTGGCGCTACCACCAAGGTGAAACGTATTGCCTTGGGCAAGAAGGTGCCTGCCGCCAAGGCCATGGCCATGCGCGACCCTACGCCCCTGAGCATCCAGACGTTGTATAACAACACGGGTAGCTATTCCAATTATGTGGTTCCCAGTGTATTGGTGTTGATCTTGCAGCAGACTCTGGTGATCGGTATCTGTGTTCTGGGTGGTGCCCGCGCCCACCGCAAGTTCCGCAAGAAATATCGCGTAGCCGCCGTAGAAAATGAGAAGTTGCCCTACCGCTATTTTGGTCGTTCCCTGGCGTACTTCTTGCACTATTGTAGCTTTATCCTGTTCTACCATTTCGTGGTCTATAATCTGTTTGACTTCCCCCGTCGCGGTCAACTCCTACCTATGATTGCCTTTGCCGTGGTGTTTCTGTTTAGCACCATCAATTTCGGCATGGTGCTTTCCCAGGTGTTCCTCCGTCGTGAAACCAGTATGCAGATTTTCCTCTACATGAGTATTCCCATTCTGTTCCTGGCGAATTTCAGCTGGCCCAGTTACCTTGTTCCCAGTTGGATGGTGGGGCTGTCGGCCTTGCTGCCTTCCACTTTTGCGGTACCGGCCTGGCTTAGCATTCAACAGCGTGGTGCCGACATTTACGAGGCTTCGGCCTTGCTGTACCCCCTGGCGCTGCAGGCAGTGTTCTATATGCTGCTGGGGCTGGTGCTTACCCGCATTCGCGACAAGACTCCGCTGAAGACTGGCGACATGTAGCCACTTACGAAAAAATAATGACGCGGGCCGTGTTTATGGGGTCCGCGTTTTGTACATTTAGGGTAGAGGTATAAAATATGATGTTTGATCCCCTATATATGTCCATCCTGGTGGTAACCCTTGCCCTTTCCGGCATTGTTTCGTGGATGGTGAAGTCCCGCTTTAACGCAGGGCAGAAAGTGAATATTTCCAGCGGCCTGACCGGTGCCGATGTGGCCAAGGCGATCCTTATGGATGCTGGCATTACCGATGTGACTGTACATGTGCATCAAGGTTTTCTTTCGGATCATTATAATCCGCTGAACAAGACCCTCAACCTTTCAAAGGAAGTTTTTTACGGCAGGAATGCAAGCGCTGCTGGCGTAGCCGCCCACGAAGTGGGCCATGCTATTCAGCATGCACAGGGGTATTTCCCCCTGTGGCTCCGCAGCTTCATCGTGCCCGCCGCCAACATCGGTTCCAATCTGGGACCGTGGCTTGTGATTATCGGTATCATCCTGATGGGTGCCGGTCGCGCCCTAGGGTACTCCCTGGCTATCGTTGGCGTTCTGCTGTTTGCCATCGCCACCCTCTTTACGCTGGTGACTGTTCCGGTTGAATTTGACGCCTCTGCCCGCGCCAAGAAGGCTCTTGCCCGCATGGACATCGTGGCCCAGGGTCGCGAATACAATACGGTAAGCGGAGTGCTCTTTGCCGCAGGCCTTACCTATGTGGCGGCCGCTGTCGGTTCCATTATGCAGTTGCTGTACTGGGCTTACCGCGCCGGGCTGCTGGGCGGCCGTAGCGACGATTAGCTCGGCATACTGCCGCGACGATTGTTGGCTGCATTCAGTCAAAAATGCTGAAAAATGCGATTCTTACGAACCAAATGGCATATATATCGCTGTTTGGTTCGTATTGTTTTGTATAAAGTAATTGGAATTGGGCGGAAGAATGTCGAAAAATCGCATTTGGGAATGAAAAAGGATTGTGAAATTCTCTAATTCTCAAATTTAAAATGAAATTTTGTCCCAAAATACGGAATTTTATTGTGTATAAACTAAATAATTACTTACCGATGCCGGAGAATTTGTTCGCTTGGTTCGTAGTTTTTCAAATTTCGTGAATTTGAGGATTATTTCTTGCCGAAGTTCTTGGCACTGCGGGTAAGGTAGGCGATATATTCAGCATCGGTCATTTCGTTGCCAGCGAAGATGGGGCCCTCGTCCTCATCTTCTTTTTCGTCTGCAGGTGCCGGGGCCGGTGCGACAGGTGCTGCGGGCGTCTCAGAAACCGGGCGCTCCTCGACAGGCTTGACGGCGGGTTCGGCAGGGGCCTGGGTAGGCTTTGGCATGGGCATTGCCGGGGCTTCGCCCTGACCGCCGTTGTTGTAGAATTCCTGGGCCTTGCGCATGAACTCGGCGAATTCCTCGTCGGACATCTGGGACGGATCGCTGCTTGCGGCAGGCTGTTCTGTCATTGCGATGGTTGCGTCGGGTTGTTCCGCTGCACCGGCGACAACAGGCTCTTCTGCAGGCTCTTCTTCGTCATCGTCGGCGGAAGTGACTACGACGACGGGGGCGTCATCCTCTTCATCTTCTGCGGTTTCGAATTCATCGCCGTCTTCAAAATCATCTTCAAACTCGCCATCTTCAAACTCGTCGCCAAGGTCTTCGCTTGCGGCAGTTTCGGTGGGCTCGTCGTCTGCGAATTCTGCGAGACGTTCAACGACCGGTTCTTCGATGGACTCGTTGGCGGCTTGTGCCGGTTCGGCGGGCTCGCTAACCATTTCCGCGGCCTGTGCATTTTCTGCGGCTTCTGCAGCCGGTGCTGTACCTTCCTGCGGCATGCCGTTCATGGCCTGTTCGGCGGCTTCGTCTGCCTTCATCATTTCGGCGAAGGGATTTTCCTGCACGTCGGACATATCCACCTTGCCTTCCAGCATGGCGGTCAAGTCTTCGTCAGAAACGCTGCGACCGTTGTTGGTCCACTGCACCGCTTCGCGCATGACAGCGGCCAAGTCTCCCACAGACTGTTCCTGGGAGCGGGCCAATGCCTGGTTACGGATGGCTTCCACAAGGCCGGGCTTGACGTCGGGATCCTTGCTGAAGAACACGGTCTCGCGAGCCATTTCGTCGGCATAATCAGCATTGTTCTTCTTGCGGTAAATCCAGATCGGTCCAAAAAGTTCGCTCTGTCTAAAGACGATTTCGTCGGTCTTGATCATCTCCAGCATAGCCATGAAGGTAACGGCTGCCACGATGGGGTGGGAGTCGTTGTCCAGCAGGTCTTCGAACAGGGCGCGACCATTGACGCTCAGGTAATTGTTGATTGCCTGCTGACGGTCCTGAATGGTGACGTAATCCAGTTCGATGTGGTGGATAGTCTCGGAAATCTTGGTCTTCAGACTCTTCTGATAGGCGCGGAAAAGCTGCCAGATGTTGGCGTCGGCCAGGGTGTCTTCGTCGGACTGGGTCTTTTCGAGACGGCCGCGGGAATAAGTACCGAAGTTGTTGCCTTCCATTTCCTGGAGGCCGCTGGCCACCTGCTTGAATCGCTGGTATTCCAGCATTTCCTTCATGAGGGCTTCGCGGTCTTCGTTGTATTCCGCTTCCATTTCGGGGTCGCGTTCTTCGGCAGGCAAAAGTTCCTGCACCTTCAGCGCCATCAGTCGGCTGGCCATCGACAAAAAGTCGCCTGCCTTGGAAAGGTCCATGCTGGTGGATTCGCTATAGACGTTCACCCATTTCAAGAACTGGTCGGCAATTTCCGCAATGGAAATCTGTTCCAGGGGAACTTCCTTCTTCTGGACAAGGTACACCAGAAGGTCCATGGGGCCGTTGAAGGCTCCAATGCGGACTTCGTAATCTTCCTGTTCCAAAAATTCCTGTTCCATGGAGCGAAAAATGTAGAAAAATCAGAATGGAACGTCTTGCTTTATGGGGTGGATGGAATCTAGATTTATTCAAAGAAAAGGAGCTGCTCCATGACCTGGAAACCATCTCGGATTTTGAAGTCTCTGCCCCGCGTCATGGCCGGGGTTTCGTTGTTGACGGCCCTGTGCTTTGCGGGCACCCTTGTAGATAAAAGGGACGGGACGTCATACAAGACCGTCAAACTGGGGAAACAAGTTTGGATGGCGGAGAATCTGAACTTCAAGACTCCGGGAAGCAAGTGCTTTAATGGCGACGACTGCGCCACCTATGGACGCTTCTACCGCTGGAAAGAAGCTCGTGAAATTTGCCCCGACGGCTGGCACCTTCCGGTAAAGGGGGAACTGGATGCCCTTCTGAAGCTTGGTCCCAAGAACCTCCAGTCCGCAAATGGATTCAACCTGAAAGTCACGGGTAGCTTTGGGGGACAGGACGATGTCGTCTACAATGCCGATAATTCCTTTATCTGGAGTGATACCTTTGTAGACGAGTGCGGTGAAGGTGACGAAGGCATCATCGACTGTTCCTACACCTACGTCCTCAGGAATTCCCATTTCGGAATTTCCATCGTGGAAGAATTCTTTGATGCGGATGTGCTCTATTCGGTACGGTGTGTCAAGGATTAGTTTGGACGTCAAATGAAAAAGCCTCCAGGAAAAATCCTGGAGGCTTCTTTGCAAACTTTTGAGACCCTGCGGATTATTCCACAGTCACGCTCTTGGCCAGGTTGCGGGGCTGGTCCACGTCGTTTCCGCGGAGCACGGCAATGTGGTAAGCCATGAGCTGCAGGGGAATGCAGGTGAGGATCGGCATCAGCATGCTGATGGTCTTGGGAACCTTGATCAGATGGTCGGCGATTTCATCCAGCGGGTGGCAATCGTCGGTCGTGATGGCGATAACCTTGCCGCCTCGGGCCTTGATTTCACGGACGTTACTGATAACCTTGTCAAAGAGGGCGTCCTTGGGGGCGATGACCACCACGGGCATGTTTTCGTCGATCAGGGCGATGGGGCCGTGCTTCATTTCGGCAGCGGGGTAGCCTTCGGCATGGATGTAGCTGATTTCCTTCAACTTCAGAGCGCCTTCCATAGCAACAGGGTAGTTGTAGTGGCGTCCCAGATAAAGGAAGTTGTTTGCCTTTACATACTTCTGGGCGATGCCTGCAATCTGGTCCGAAAGCTTGAGGGTCTGTTCCACCTGTTCCGGCAATTCCTGCATGGCCTTGACGATGTCTGCACCGCTTTCAAAGCTGAGGCGACGCTGACGGCCCAACAGCAATGCAATCATGGCAAGAACGGTCACCTGGGAAGTAAATGCCTTGGTACTTGCCACACCGATTTCGGGACCGGCGTGCAGATAAACGCCACCGTCGCTTGTACGGGCGATGGTAGAACCAACGCCGTTACAGATGGCAAGAGCGGTGGCTCCCTTCTGCTGGGCTTCCTTCAATGCGGCCAAGGTATCGGCGGTTTCACCGGACTGTGAAATGGCCAGCACCAGGGTGCCCGGCTTAATGATGGGGTTGCGGTAGCGGAACTCGGAAGCGTATTCCACTTCAACAGGAACGCCTGCCAGATCTTCGATCATGTATTCGCCAACCATGCCGGCATAATAGCTGGTACCGCAGGCGGTAATGATAATGCGGTTGATGTTGCGGAGCTCGCGGATGTTGGTGTCGAGGCCTGCAAGCTTTGCGTTGCCTTCGGCGCACAGGAGGCGTCCGCGCATGGTGTTGCGGAGCACTTCGGGCTGTTCAAAAATTTCCTTCAGCATGAAGTGGGCGAAGCCGCCCTTGGCGATGGAGTCCGCATCGAATTCCACATCCTGGACTTCGTGCTGAACCGGCTGGCTCTGGGTGTTCAGCAGGTTGTACTTTTCACGATGGATTTCCACCACGTCGTTGTCGTCCAGATAGACCACCTTCTGGGTGTGGCTGATGATGGCGGAAACGTCACTGGCCAGGAAGAATTCGTTCTGACCGATACCGAGAATCAGGGGGCTACCGCGACGTGCGCCAATCAGAGTATTGGGCTCATCCTTGCAGATGACGGCCAGGCCGAAAGTTCCTTCGATGAGGGAGAGAGCCTTGAGAACCGCTTCCTTCAGGTTGCCCTTGTAGAACTTTGCAATCAGGTGAGTCACCACTTCGGTGTCTGTTTCGGACTTGAACAGGATGCCGTCTGCCTGGAGACGCTTCTTCAGGGAGGCATAGTTTTCGATAATGCCGTTATGGACAATGGAAATCTTGCCGTCAAAGCTCTGGTGGGGGTGGGCGTTCTGTTCGGTGGGGGCGCCGTGGGTGGCCCAGCGTGTGTGGGCGATACCGATGCTTCCGCTTACAGGGGTGGCCTTGAGCTTAGCTTCCAATGCCGAAATTTTGCCCGATGCGCGGACAGTGCTGATTTCATCATTGTCGATGAGGGCGACGCCCGAACTGTCGTAACCACGGTATTCTAGCTTCTTTAGACCGCCAACTAGAATCGGTAAAGCCTCACTTTGCCCAATATACGCGACAATTCCACACATATAAATTCCTTACTTTTTTAATAAAGTGCAATATATGAAAATCTTTTGGTAAAAATGCGTTACAGATTGTCTTTTGAAGCCGCATTTTGTTATTTTTCCACTCGTCTAACAAAAAAAGAGGAATGAAATGAACAAAAAAATGCTTCTTGCTGCAGGTGCAATTGCTCTTGCTATGACTGGTTGTGATCAGCTGTGCCAGGGTTCCGCTCCCGCAAAAAAGACTGCTCTCGTTACTGAAAAGGATAAGTATAGCTACGCTCTCGGTGCTCACTTTGGTAACCAGGCTCACTTCCAGCTGGTGACTCGCGACTCCATCGATCTGGACATCGACGTGTTTATCCAGGCTTTCAAGGAACGCTATAACGAAGATTCCGCAAGCTTCCTGATGAACGATTCCGTTATTTTCCAGACCCTGACCGACCTTTCTCAGTCCCGTCAGAAGGAAAAGGAAATGAAGGATAGCATCGCTGCCGCTAACAACAAGGCTGCTGGTGAAGCTTTCCTCGCTCAGAACAAGACTGCTGAAGGTGTCGTTACCACCGAAAGCGGCCTTCAGTACAAGGTAATTACCGAAGGTACTGGTGCAACTCCTGCCGATGGCCACATCGTCAAGGTTCACTATACCGGTACTCTCCTGGATGGCACCAAGTTCGATAGCTCCGTCGATCGTGGCGAACCTCTGGAATTCCCCATTGGCGCAGTGATTCCGGGTTGGACCGAAATGCTGAAGCTCATGAAGGTTGGCGAAAAGGTTACCGCATGGATCCCCAGCGATATCGCTTACGGTCCCCGTGGTCGTGGCCCGCAGATTCCGGGTAACAGCACTCTCGTGTTCGAAATGGAATTGATCGACACCCACTCTGCTGACGAACCCAAGGCTGAACCCGCAAAGGAAGAAGCAAAGGCTGAAGTGAAGCCCGCTAAGGCTGAAAAGAAGGCTCCCGCCGCTAAGGCTGCAAAGCCCGCAGCTCCCAAGGCTGAAGCTAAGCCCGCTGCAGAAGCACCCGCTGCCGCTGCACCGGCTGCTGCTCCCGCCGCTGCTGCAGAAGCTCCGGCCGCTGCACAGTAATTTGCGCTGAAATCTTTTATGATTTGAGGACCTCTCCAAACAAAGGGAGAGGTCTTTTTTTATCTTGCGCTTGTTAACTGAAATAGCTGCATTTTATGTGATGCTTTTTGAGAGTTCGCAGATTTGACAATGCAGCTTGTATAGTCGAGGTGTTTGTGTTCCGTTTCTTTATAAAATTTGCGGTAGTCATTTGCGTCATCACCCTTTGGGGTTGTAACGAACAGGAAAAGATCCTGCAGTTGCAGGCAGAGGGTGTCGCCCTTCAGGCCAAAATCGATTCCCTGAATCAGGCTATAGAACAGTCCCAGATGCTTCCCGGAAACTGGGTTGTAGAAAATGATACGGTCCGTGCTGGCGATGGCTTGTTCCAGGTGCTTTCCCGCATGCATATTAACGAAAAGGAACGCGGCAAGCTGGTGCTTGGCATGCAGGATAGCGTGGAACTTTCCAAGATGCGTGTGGGGCAGGTCTTCTTTGCCGCCCTGGATTCTACAGGCAGCGTTCAGCGATTCCGCTATGCCACTTCTCCCGCCACCATCCACATGATGAGCAAGACGGATACGGGCTACGTCTATAGCCGTATCGAAAAGCCGGTGACCCGCCGCATGTCTATTTTCGAGGGTGCTCTTACCGAAGGCAGTACCCTGAACGGCACCCTGTTCAAGGTGGGCATTCCTGGCCGCATGGTGGGTATCGTCAGTGGCGTGCTCCAGTGCAAGGTGGCCTTCCCTCTGGCCCGTGCCGGCGACAAGTTCCGTATCCTTCTGGAAGAGACGTTCTATCAGGATTCTATCTGGATTAGCGGCAAGGTGGTCTATGCCGAATTCGACGGTCGCATTGTGGGCCATCACGAAGCCTTCCGCTACGAGGATCCGGATCCCAAGAGTTCCTTTAACGCCCACTATACCGAAAAGGGCGAAGCCCTGGTCTATGACGGTCTGCGTTACCCCTTGGACCGTCTCCACGTAACAAGCCCCTATGGCTCCCGAATTCACCCCATTACAGGCCAGCGCAAGAGCCATCACGGTATTGACTATGGTAACCCCACGGGCACTCCGGTTTATGCCGTGGCCGAAGGTGTGGTCGTGGTTTCGGGTTATGATGATTTAAGCGGTAACAAGATTGCAATCCGCCATCGCGACAATTCCCAGAGCTGGTACATGCACCTGTCTGTTCGCGGTGTAGGTGTCGGTGCCAAGGTGGCTCCCCGTCAGGTTATCGGCCGCGTGGGTAACACCGGTCGTAGCACCGGCCCCCATCTGCACTTCGGTTTCAAGAACGAGAAGGGCGCCTGGATCAATCCCACCAGCAAGACCATGATTGCGACTCCCAAACTGGAAGGGGAACGCCTGGGCCGCCTGCAAAAACAGGTTGCCGAAATCCGTGGAGAAATTGAAAAGACCCTGGCCGCTCCTGCGGTCAAGGCCAATGATACGACGGACGTCATGGTCCGTATGCGAAACCTGTAACAGGTGCTAATTCGCTACTTTCTTGAATCTGAAGCTTCCTGCGCCGCGGCGGATATAGTCGCGGTCAAGAACCTTTGCCTCGCAGCTTTCTCCGGCGGCTTCCTTGTCGAAGTTTCCTGTAGAGACCTTGCCGTAACCGGCTGTTCTTTTTTCTGTGCGTAGGGTGGCAATTTCTACAGCCTTGGCCATTTGCTTGTCGGGGTCGTAGATGAGGTGGTCTGGCTCGATTCCGAAGGAGTGGTATGTTTCCCCGTTCTTGTCAAAGATGTGGGCGTCGGTAATACCGAAGATTCCTCCTGCGAAGGTTTCGCTATAACCCTGGCCGATGCCCTTGCCGTAGGTGGTGGTTCCTACAATGGGGGAGGCCTTGTTGCTGGTAATGTTCATCAACATGATTTCAGAGCAGCTGGCGGTATTCTCGTTGGCCAGGAATACCACATACAGGTCCTTGCCGATGCCGTCGACTTCTGCGTAATCCGTGGTGGTGTCGAATTTTTGAACAATCTTGTTCTGAATTCCGCTTTGAACGGAATCCCAGGTGGCTTCAACGAATGTGGCCAGTTTTTCTCCCTTGGAAAGCAGGTCTGCCGATGCATTTTCGCAGTGTTCGATTGTGCCGCCACCATTGTCGCGCAAGTCGATGATGAGGGATTTGTCGCCGTTGTCTACAATCTTCTGGAGGCGTTCATGGAATTCTCCATAGGTTCCGTATTCGTTTGCGGTAATGTCGGTAAATTCATCGATGGTAATGACAGGGATGCCGCTTTTGTATGCCAGATGGACTGTAGGGGCGTTAAATGAGTCCAGCTGGATCACGGCGGTGTGGGATTCTCCGTCGCGGATGTATGCAATCTTGATGATGTCCAGCTTTTGTCCCTGAATCGCCTCTTCGTAATCGGCCTGGCTTGTGATGGTTCGGTAGTTTACCGCGGTGATGATGTCGCCTTCCTGCAGCCCTGCGAAATAGGCGGGGGAATTGCGGAAGATTTCGGTAAATACCAGTGCGTTGTCGATAACGTCAACCTCGGCGCCGATACCCACGCTTTCTGGAGATTCGGTCAGGGCCTTCATGATGCCGTCAGAGAACTCGGGGTCGTAATAGCGGGTGTACCTGTCGCTCATCTGGTTGTACATGCCGCAGACGTCTGCATAACGAGATGTGCAGGCTCCCTTGGAGAAGTCGGCGGTAAAGAGTACCTTGAAGTAGACGTCGGGATCGCTGTTCAGTTCATTTTTGAGGTGGGCGTCGTAATAATAGGCGCTTAACAGAAAATGATTGTACAGGAGTTCCTGGTAATAGATGGATTCCCTGTCCTGGTCCGTGATTTCCTTTGTGGCGCTGCTGCTGTTTTCGGTACAGCCCCACATCAGGAAACCCATGGTCAACGCAGCAATGCTTGCTATAGATAAACTTTTGTTCTTCATTTCATCCTCAATAAACTAACCCAGACTTTCTAACCCAACGTTCAAAATATAAGAAAAGGTTCTTCACTTTCTATGAAAGCACCACCGATAGATGGTTTGCTGGGGCTAATGGCCTTCTTCGAAACTTTATCGTCTTCGGAATCGGAGAACTTTTTCCCGTAATATTTTTCTAGGGCTTTCATGCCGCAATTCAAGTCGACGCTTTGACAGGGGTAGTCGGGAATGATTCCGATTTTGTGGTAGGAGTTCCCCTTGGGTGTCAAAAATTCCAGGTTGGTGATAATGGCGAGGCCGCCTGCCATGGTGTTCCAGGTGGTCTGCCCGATGCCCTTGCCGTAGGTAGTGTCGCCGGCAACAGGGATGCCTGCGCCCTCGGCGATGGCTGCAGTAAAGATTTCCGCGCAGCTGGCGCTTCCTCCGTTGACCAGGGCCAGGAACTTTCCTTCTTCGCCTGCGTCTCCGGAAATGGCGTTAGATGTATTTGACTTTTTGACAGGAGTCCCGTCGCCGTTAAAAGTTCTCCAGCTTCGGGTAGAAATGGGTCCGGACTTTATGAATAGATCCGCCATGTTGACGCACTGGGTTACATGTCCGCCCGGGTTGTTTCTCAGGTCCAGTATTCTGGGCTTGCTGTAATTCCGCGTGGAATCAAGATAGGCTTTCAGTTCGCCATACGATCCCTTTTCCTTGTCGGCGGTAGTTTGTTTGAACTCGGTGATGGTAACCACGATGGTTCCGTCGATTGTGGTATCTACGAAAACGGTGGGGGCGTAAACGTCTTCCTTTTCCATCTTGTAAGAAAGGGTGTCGTCTTCGTAGGCGACCTTCAATTCAATGGACTTGTTGTAATTCAGGACGGAATCGTAGGTGTTGTAGGCGGCGCTATAAGAAAATGTCTCGGTTTGCAGAAGGCTCTTGCCGTTGACTTCCATGATGTAACCCCAGCGGCGAATTCCTGCGCGCCCTGCAGGGCCATTGGGGTAGACCCGCTTAATGCGCAAGGGGTATGGCTGGTTAGCGTAGAGCACGTATTCCATGCCTAGAGAACCGGGGACGATGCTGGTGTTGATGGAGATGGAAGTCTGCTCGCTCTTGGACGGGGCCACGTATCGGGTGAATGGGTCGTCCAGGACTTCATACAGGGTTTGAACGGAATCCCCTTCCGGTTCCAGTTTTCCCAGTTCCTCTTCGAAGAGGTAGGTCCGTTCCAGGAGCCAGTAATTGTAGGTGTACTCTGTGGGGGCAGGGGTGCTTTCTACGGGGTGCATAAAATCACCGCAACCCCAGAGGTTGGCGATAATAAGCATACCGATAAAAAAAGAAAAAACCGATGGAATGTTCTTCACACCGGTTTCTGTAGAAAGCTTCTGCATAACCCTTTAGTCTTTAACCTTTAATCGCTAAGCTAATGATTACTGGTCGATTTTCAGGTTCTTCTTGTCCAACAGGATGCGAGGAACGCCGCCTTCCATGGGGTTTTCCATGACGGAGATGGTTTCCAGCTTTTCGCATTCGGCCAGGCTTTCGGGCAGGGATTCCAGCTGGTTTGCGTCCAGGACCAGTTCCTTCAGGTTCTTGAGGTTGCCGAATTCAGAAGGAATTGCTCCCAGGCTGTTGCCGGAGATCATGAGAATTTCCAGGGATTCCAGCTTGCCCAGGGTGGCGGGGATGCTGGTGAGATCGTTATTGTCAAGATAGAGTTTTTTCAGCTTGGAGAGCTTGCCCAGAGATGCGGGAATTTCGGCCAGCATGTTGTCGTGGAGACTCAGCTTGGTCACCTTGGTCCAGGAGCCGATTTTGTCGGTCAGGTCCAGCAGCTGGTTCTTGGCGATGTTCACCTGCTGCAGGTTCTTGAGGTTACCTACGGAATCCGGCAGTTCAGACAGGCTGTTGTAACCCAGGTACAGGTGTTCCAGCTGGGTCAATTCGCCAATGGTTTCGGGAAGTTCCATCAGGTCGTTTTCGCTGACGGAAAGCTTTTTAAGGTTCTTGAGCTTGCCGATGTCATCGGGCAGTTCTACCAGCATATTACGGTCTAGAACCAGTTCCTCGAGGGAATCCAGTTCGAACAGTTCCGGAGGGAGCAGACGAATATTCTGCTGCGACAGATCCAGTGATTTGGACTTGTCGGCTTTGGCCTTGGCAATAACATCGAGCAAATTCATAACGTATCTCCTATAGCTTTAATCATAGTATTTTTAAGTTGCGTTGGAGCGACATCGGCCGAAAAAATGCTAAAATCCATCTTACATTTTTCGTACGGTTAGAGGTAATGATTTGAGTGTTTTTCTATAATTAGTGCTCAAATGTTTATGAAAACGTCAATTTTTTTCAAAAAAAATTAAAAGTTTTTTGAAAATTGTGCTCAAAGGGGGGGATTTGAAGCTATTTTTTATATATAAATATGACAAATTGGAAGGTACATCATTAGTACCGGACTTTTTAGTGTATCATACTGAGGAAAAAAATGGAATTGACCAAATCACAGGAACGCCGTCTAGCATTTGTAGCTAGCCTTTTGAGTCTTAACCCTAACGATCCTACCGATCGAATCAAGGCACTTCGGCACCTAAACCTGGATGAAAATGGTTGCTTCCATGGATTCCAATACTCCCAGGGCTTTATGGAATTCTTCATCTTCCTGGATGAAGATACTCCCCTCGAAAAGGTTGTGGCTCACCTGAATGCCGACCTGAAGCAGTTGCAGATCGCCGTGTTCCGTACCAGCGATCCTTCCAATCCGTTCTTCATGTCTCTCCGTGAAGAAGCCGACCCCTGGGCTGTCAACAAGATTTCCGATGATGCCGAAGAAGAAGATTCCGATGCACCGGCAAGCCGCCCCTACATGGAAACTCTGGAAATCACCGTGCTCCGCACCCGCGCCAGCCGCGATATTACCGACTCCGAACTGGAACGTACCCTTAAGGACATGCGCCGTAAGCTTACCCTCTGGAAGGACGAAATCAAGGCCAAGCTGGAAATCGTTGCCGAACACGATGACCTGACCCGCGACTTCCGCTCCGCCGACGACAAGCTTGAAATCGTCATGGAATCCGAACCGCTGCACCTCACCAGCGATCACGGTGAACTCTTCCTCGGTTTCTGCCCCATCCGTACCATTTTCGACTACCATGTTGCATTGGGCAAGCGCCTCAAGACTAAGCACAACATGGCTATCGTCAGCTCCAATATCCGTACCTATCTTGGTAACCTCACTCATACCAACGCAGCCCTTATCGATGCCTTCCAGACCATGGAACGCGCCGACGACCAGAATGTGAACGTGGACGACTTCCCGTTCCTGCACAACGGTATGACCCTTACCGGCGATGACCTGCGCCTGAAGGATCGTGACGGCAAGAAGGTGCTGTTCATTGAACGCCCCAAGATTATTAACGGTGCTCAGTCCCTGTTCACCTACGAACAGTACGCCAAGAAGAGCAAGAAGCCGGTGAACCCCTACGTTCTCGTGAAGGTTGTGGTGCCGTACCCCGGTGCAGACAGCTTCCTGAACCAGGTGACCATGGCTAACAACCGTCAGAACCCGGTATTCAGCTACCACCTGCGCGCTGCAGACGATCTGCAGTTCTTCATCTGGCAGCGTTACCAGGAAGAAGGCTTTACCTATGTCTATAAGGATGGCGTCCGCCTGAAGGCTCGTACCCGTAAGCTGGAAGTCCGTATGCGTCCGGAACTTGCAAAGACCCTGTTCATGATGGATGGCAAGCTTTCTGAATGCCGTTCTTCTGATTGCATCTTCGACAAGGAAACTCTTTACCAGCGTTGCTTCGGCGCCTTCGTCCGCGTGGCTCCCGAAAAGGAACGGGATTTCGTTCGCAAGACTATCGCCTTCACCAAGGCATGGCAGCTCCTGAGCCGTCTGCCCATCAAGATCCGTAAGGTGACCCCGGGTAAGGGCGTGTCTATCGAAGCTAACGACGATAATCCGCTGACCCGCATTACCTGGAACGGCCGTCTTGAAGACAAGTTCATCTTCCGTAGCGCCGTCAAGGACCTGGTCGTGGCTCTGGCCCTCAAGCACTGGCTCATCTACGGTGATCCGATCCAGGACTTCGAATGGCTGGTCGAAAACGAACTGAACTTCAACGATTCTATCCTGAAGTATGCCGCCAAGATCTACACCGACGATCTGAAGGGTATCCTCATCAGCGAATTCAAGGATAACTCCAACTACTATGACACCATCACCACCATCGATAAGGATAGCGGTGAATCTGTGGAACGTCGCCTGTGGAAGGGCTTCTCCAACACGGCCACCTACGAAAAGATGATGGATCTGTTGTGCAAGAAGAACCCCCAGTGGGAAAAGTGCCGCGAAGGTATTGAAGCATTTATTTAGGAAAATGAGGCCGGTCCCCTTGCAGGGTCCCTTTGGGGGATGAGGTCGCACCTTCGGTGCTTTTAGGTAAAAGGCTCCTGGCGAATGCTGGGGGCTTTTTGTGTTTGTGGGATTGGTTTTGGACGTACAGTCCGTTAATACTTGTTTGGGGAGAGGGGCACTGGCAAGGGCCTGTAAATTAAGTTATACTTAACGCATGGAGCGAGTATGCAAACTTGTTCTCGGGGGTAGATTCGATGAACATAAATTTTTTTGAAATGGTTGCGGTTAAGGCCGGCTTTGTTGCCTTTGCTCTGGCCATAGGTCTTGTGGCCTGTGGCGATGATGGTTCTACAAATGGACCGTCTAATGGCCATAATGACTCGAGTGCTTCGTTCGTTGAGTCTGAAGATGATTTGCCTAACTGTACAGAAAGTAGGGATGGTTCTGTTAGCTTTGTTGACGGGACTAAGGAAGGCTTTGTTTGTAAGGATCGTAAGTGGCTTCATTACGATATGATTGTTGACGTTGATGAAAACTTGCCTGGCTGCACGGGGTCAAGAGAAGGCCTGACTGCCTACCTTTATGAAGAAAACCGCGAACTGAAATGTGTAGAAGGTGTCTGGGGGGCTGTTGGCGAAGCGGCTGGCTCGTCTTCTTCTGTCTTCCCGAGTTCTTCTTCAAGTGTCATCCCGGGCACCGCCCCGGAATCTGGCAGCTCCGTTGCATCGTCAAGTTCCGCGAAGTCCTCGTCGTCGGTAGCGAGCAGCTCCAGCGAAAAGAGTAGCAGTTCCGTTGCGTCGTCCAGTTCCGCGAAGTCCTCGTCGTCGGTAGCGAGCAGCTCCAGCGAAAAGAGTAGCAGTTCCGTTGCGTCGTCCAGTTCCGCGAAGTCCTCGTCGTCGGTAGCGAGCAGCTCCAGCGAAAAGAGTAGCAGCTCCGTTGCGTCGTCCAGTTCCGCGAAGTCCTCGTCGTCAGTTGCAAGTAGTTCCTCCGCAAAGAGTAGCAGCTCTGTTGCTGACAAGGCAAACTGTGCCTACTTGAATCCGAACATTGACTACGGCACCATGACCGACACCCGCGACGGCCAGGTGTACAAGACCGTCACCATTGGCTCCCAGACTTGGATGGCAGAAAACTTGAACTACGACCCGGGGAATGTGTCTAGTATGGGCTCCTATGCATGGAGCGGCTGCTATAACAATGAGTCAAGTAATTGTTCCAAGTACGGTCGCCTGTACACCTGGGAAGTTGCCATGAATGACGCAAGCTGTAATTATGGTACAACCTGTGGTGCTTCTCTAAACCCGACAAATCCTGTTCGCGGTGTCTGCCCCAGCGGCTGGCATTTGCCTAGCCATTACGAGTTCGAACAGTTGATCAACTTTATAGACCCAACCTTCGGTTATAGCCATACTGATGACGCTTATTCATCTACCGCTGGCCAGTACCTGAAGTCCCTGTCCGGCTGGAACTCTAGCGGCAACGGATCGGATGCCTACTGTTTCTCCGCGCTCCCCGGTGGCTTCAGGAACCTCGATGGCTATTTCTACGGTGCCGGCTACGACGCTTACTTCTGGTCATCAGGTGAGTACGGTAGTAGCAACGCCTTCCACTTGGACTTGGTCCTGTACTACCTTAACGAGGGCGCACTCCTCTGCTGGAACGACAAGAGCGACGCAAGGTCGGTTCGCTGTCTCAAGGACTCTAACTAGACCGACGTAAGTCGGACTAGCGGTTGGCTAATGTAGGACAATCAAAGCGACAAAGGATTGCCCTTTTTACAAAAAAAACACCATTGCATTTTTTTGAATGGTGTTTTGATTGCTACTTTATCTGTGATTTTACTGTTGGAATAAGTTTTTCTGAATCTCCAGCACCCGATCAATCGAAACATCGTTGTCTTCTGCGATTTCATCCAGGGTGAGCTTGCCTCGCTTTAAAGCCTTGATGACCGCCTCGGTCCGAGCTTCGTCCTTACCTTCAGCACGACCTTCAGCACGACCTTCTGCGTGTCCTTCGGCTAGTCCCTTTTCAAAGCCTTTTGCATGCCCTTCGTTGATGGCGTCGTCGATGCAACAGTCGATGTCGTACTGAGTAGTCATGGAAAAAGCCTGCCTTTCTAGAACTTCCTTGGGGGTTCTACGGATGCGCAACCGCTCGTAGGCGTCGCGGATGGCGCCCTGGGCAGTGCTGGGAATTTCGTCGCGGCTGCCGCAGTTGTTGATGAAGTCCATCCATTCCCGCTCCCTTTCGGGAACGTCCTTGGCGGCTTCCAGCTTCGGCAACTTAATGAAAATATAGTTCAAAACATCGCTTACGGGCAAGGCGTCCTTGTTTCCCAGGTCGCTCTTGCGATAGATTGCCCAGGTGTCGCGGTAGTCCTTGTTACCGTCGGTGGCGTTCTCGCAGATCCAGATGCTGTATATCTTGGGCATGCGATAACGTTCTGCGAGGGAGAGTTCGCGGCGGCGCTTCTGAAGGGAAAGAAGTTCTTCGCGGTGGGCCTCGGCGGCCATGACGGCTCCGTACAGAACGACGCGATCCTTAAAGTGAGTGTGACCGTATCTCTGCATCTCTACGTCGATGTATTCGCCCTTCTTGGTCTTGGCGTGAACATCGACACCGACGATGTCGTCGCTGGGGTAGATGACCGCCAGGTCGCGGTTCATGTGCTCAACCTCTGTAATGGCATCCTCGTCGTTGCGACGGAGGACTGCGTTCAGGAAGTCCATCAGGATTTCCTTGTCCTCGAAAAGCCTGACGAAGGCGGTGTTCTCCTTCGCGGAAAGGAAAGTGGATTGACGCAGCAGCTCCGGAATTTCCTGTTCCGGAAGGTCCTGGTTCAAAATGACGCCGAAGTCGGCGCGTGATCCCAATGCTGTCACGGGATACCTCTTGAGAAAAAGTTTAACGATATGGTGCCGACCTCAATTTTTCGTTGAAATCGGGGGCCCTACGTTACACACTCAGGAAGCGCTTTCCCAGGTACCCTGCGGCGTCCTTCCTTCGGTCAAGTTGAAGGCGAAGTGCCGCGAGCAGCAAGCAGAGAGTTAATGGCCGCGCACGAATGCCGGATGAGAATAGGTTGAATATAGTAAAATACTCTAAAGATGGCGTTTTTTGTTGACCGCTTTTACAGCGTTTTTTATCTTTGTTTGCGAAAATTTTACACGAGGAGTTCTTACAATATGTGGAACGAAAAACATCTTAACAGACTGAATGAGTACCTGAGCCAGGCTCAGGCTGCTGGTGGCGCTGCCCGTATCGATAAGCAGCACCAGTCCGGCAAGTATACTGCTCGCGAACGCATGGAAATGCTGTTCGATGCAGGCACTTTCGTGGAAGTTGGCGCTCTCCGCAAGTCCAGCAACCGCGTTCTCAAGGAAAGCAAGGTCATCCTGGGTGATGGCGTCGTTACCGGTTACGGCAAGGTGAATGGCCGTCTGGTGTTCGCTTCTTCTCAGGACTTTACCGTTGGTGGTGGCGCTCTCGGTCAGTGCCATGCCGAAAAGATTTGCCGCGTCATGGACATGGCTGTTGAAGCCGGTTGCCCGTTCGTTGCTATGAACGACTCTGGTGGAGCTCGTATTGACGAAGGCGTGTTCTCCCTGGCTGGCTATAGCGCTATCATGGCTCGTAACGTTTGGGCTTCTGGTGTTATTCCCCAGATCGCCGTGATTATGGGCCCCTGTGCTGGTGGTGCCTGCTATTCTCCGGCTCTGTCTGACTTCATCTTCATGACTCAGTCCACTTCCCAGATGTTCCTCACTGGCCCCGCTGTGGTTAAGCAGGTCATGGGCGAAAACATCACCGCTGCCGAACTGGGTGGCGCTCCGGTGCATACCGCAAAGTCCGGTGTGGCTCACTTCATGTTCGAAGATGACGTAAAGACTTTGGAAGGCGTTCGCAAGCTCCTTTCTTACCTGCCCCAGGGCAACAAGTGCAAGCCCGTTCCCGCTGCAGAACAGCTGGAAGAAAAGGCTGACGAAAAGGGCATCAAGAAGCTCTTCAAGAAGTTCCTGAACAAGCAGGAAGCTACCTGCGAAACTGCAGAAGATAAGAGCGCAACTATCCAGGACATCGTTCCGGATAACTACAAGCAGGCTTACGACGTTAGCGCCGTGATTGCCGCTTTCGCTGACGCTGACAGCTTCTTCGAAGTTCAGAAGGACTGGGGCAAGAACGTGGTGATCGGTTTCGCTCGCCTGAACGGTGAAGTGATCGGTATCGTTGCTAACCAGCCCAAGGTCCTGGCTGGTTCTCTGGATGTTGATGGTTCCTCCAAGGCTGGCCGCTTCGTTCGCTTCTGCGACGCTTTCAACATTCCTCTGCTGGCTCTCGTAGACGTTCCGGGTTACATGCCTGGTAGCAAGCAGGAATACTCTGGCATTATTCGCCACGGTGCAAAGCTCCTGTACGCCTTTGCCGAAGCAACCGTTCCTAAGGTTACCCTCATTCTCCGTAAGGCCTTCGGTGGTGCTTACATCGCCATGAACTCCAAGGACGTGGGTGCAGACTATGTCTTCGCTCTGCCTATTGCTCAGGTGGCTGTGATGGGTGCAGAAGGTGCTGTTGAAATCATCAACAAGAAGGAAATCACTGCTGCACCGGATCCGGTTGCCGCACGTGCTGCTTGCATCGCCAAGTACGAAGACGAATTGATGAACCCCTACGTTGCCGCTGCCATGGGCGTGGTTGACGAAGTCATCAAGCCGGAAGACGTACGTAAGCGCCTTGTGGGTGCCTTCGACGCTCTGAAGACTAAGGATCAGAAGCGTTTGTGGAAGAAGCACGCTAATATTCCGCTGTAAGTGAAATAAGGCCGATAAAGATCGGTCCTTGATGCTCACTGTTCTTAAAAGGTTCCTGGTTAATGACCGGGAACTTTTTTGTATAAACTAATCTACTGTTTTGAGGCTGTTTCGGCGGATTATGCGGTTTAGGGGCTCTTGTTGTAAAGTTTGCGGCTTCTACTGCGAAAAAAAATGCTAATTTCCCAAAAAATTTCGGTGCTTTGTCCATAAAAGTAATGGTCTCCGCAGGGCGGAATTCAGTATTTTTTTGGTAGGGTGGCCGAGGGGTTGCTTACAAGGATTTTTTCGCGGCTTATTGTTTGTGTCTATTTCTGATTTGAAATACTGGTTTTATGCTTTAGGTGTTGCTCTGACGGCGGGTTTTGCCTGGTCTCAGAGTGATTCCATGTCTGTTGTTTCTGCGGCGGATGCCGAGGTTGGCGAGGTTGATCCTGCAGAAACCGAGTGGCAGCCTACCATGCAGTATATGGAGTTGCCCCCGTCCGTGACACCTTTGAGCGGTATGGCGCCTTTTGGCGGAATCGGTTCTTCGCCCCGTTTGATGAATACCATGAAGGGGCAGGTGTTCACCCACGATGTGGATGTGGCAACCCGTGAAATGGACATTTCCGAGAAGCATGTGAATGCCGCTTCCCGAGATACCACCGTGCTCTGGTCGGCTCATTATCCGGAATTGACGGATTACGTGAACGACATGTATCTGGCAGGCCGTAAGAATTTATGGTTGAACGGTCTGGTGGGGCAAGCTAACGAAGGGTACGAGACTCCGGAGACGGGTTCCGTTTTCGACATTACGGTCCCGGTGACTATGCCGGCCTGGATGCGCGATTTTGGTCTGGATAAGCCTAAGCTGATGCTTCAGGGTACCATGGATATCCGACTGAAGGGATACGGTGAAAAGGATGATGCCGAAGGTAGTACTTATACCAGCCTCTGGCCCAGCCCCACGCTGAACTATACTCCCAACTTTATGGTGAAGGGCAAGATCGGCCCTTACATTACCGTCGAAATCAATAACGTTGAAGAAGGCCTTGGTACCAAGAACCAGGTGCGCGTGGTGTACGAAGAATCCTATAAGGATGAATTCGAGGACTACATCTTGCAGCGTGTGGAAGCGGGTACCACGAACCTGGCCCTGACCGGTACGGAACTGACGGGTTATTCGGAAAACCATCAGGGCCTCTTTGGTATCAAGGCGGACTGGAAGCTGGGCGACTGGCGCCTGACTACCATTGCATCCCAGGATGGTGGTGAACAGGAAGAATATACCTTGAAGGCTAGCGAGTCTACGTCTGAATTCCAGATTCTGGATAAGCAGTTCATTGCCTACCGTTATTATTTCTTGAACCATGGTGCCAGGAAGGCTTACGTTAAGAACGCCATTCATGGTAAGACTACGTCTGACTATCCTGCCGCAAAGAACTTGCAGCTCTATAAGCGCGGAAACATCACCACTTTCAGCAATTCTACAAAGGATGTAATCGATAATGTAACGGCGGTCTATAGGACTCCCGATGGCAAGGTTATCGAGAAGAAGGTGGACCGCCTGATCGCCCTGGACCCCAAGACGGACTTTACCTACGATAGCAAGACCGGTATCTTGAAGGTTAACGGTGTCAGCCGCAATACCTTGATTGCCGCAAGCTGGAGCGACGATAGTTCTGGCCGTGGAAATACGTCTGACGTCAAGAACGGATCCAAGGTAATCTTGGTGCAGTGGGATGCGGCTCTGCCGGAACTGACGGACATCGACAAGTTGATGCTCCGTAACGTGTACTCTGTGGGTATTTCTGACGCCAGTGCCTCCAGCTATGTGCTGCGCATGAAGAATAAGTCTGGCATTGCCGGCAACTATCTTAAGACCCTGGGCCTTGTGGATGATAAGACCGGAAGCCCTCTGGTTAACGACGCAACCATCTTCAAGAAGAATGAATCCGGTACCTACACCGGTGAAATGTGGCTTCCCTGTAAGACCACTTCTGATACGACGGTAAAGTCTGAATCCAGATTGATGGATAACTGTCTTGAACCTCTCCGCTGGGTGGACTCCTCGGCGGCTATGGCCCAGATGTATTCCTTGCCGGTCTACAACCTTTCCCGCTACACCAGCAAGTTCTATTTCGAAACTGTGGGCAAGCGCCGCAGTTCAACGCTTAGCGTTCGTGATCCCAGCTCCAGCTATTCTGTGAATGGTAGTTCCTGTATGGATATTTCTCCGGGCTCCGAAAAGGTGACCGCAGGTTCTACGACTCTTATCCGTGGTACCGACTACGAGGTAAACTACGAACTGGGGCAGATTGAACTTTTGAGTGAACGCGCTCTTGACCCGAATAAGGAAATCAAGGTCAGCTACGAATGCGAACCGCTCTTTGAAATCGACAACAAGCTGTTGCTGGGTGCCCGTGCTGAACTGCCTTTGGACTTGTATGGCCTGGGTGCAGGATCTGTTCTGGGTATTACCGCCCTGTACAAGAGTCAGAGCACCACGGCTGAAGTGCCGACCTTGGGTAACGAACCTTACTCCAGCGTATTGCTGGGTATGAACCTGCGCTTGCAGGATACCGTAAACGCCTTGACTGAACTGGTGGACGCCATTCCGGGAATCAATGCTACTGCTCCGTCTTCCTGGCGCTTTGAAGCTGAAATTGCCGCAAGCCATCATAATGCAAATACTAGCGAGAACCAGTCTGCCTTGGTGGAAGACTTTGAAGCCACCACCTCTGGCTTGACTTACCCGCTGTCTAGGCTTTCCTGGTATCAGGCTTCTCCTCCTGGTGGTACGGACCGCTCCATCTTTACATACATCCCGGAGCTGGATTACAGACATCAGGGTGAATTCATCTGGCATAGCAACAATACGGAACTGTACAAGAACATCTACCCGGCTGTGGGTAATTCCGATGTGGACAATCAGCACTTGACCGTGCTGAAGATGACGCTTCGCCCCAATGACAACCTGATGGGAAATTCCTGGGGTGGTGTCATGCGCCCCAACAGCGCCTACTATCAGGATATGAGTGACCTGAAGTATGTCGAAGTGGTGGCTCGTGGTAACGTGGGATCTATTTACCTGGACCTTGGTCTTGTTAGCGAAGACTTGTCTATTAACGGTGATCGTCCTAACGAAAAGTATGATGGTGAAAATGACCTGGGTACGACTACGGCCCTGCACGACAAGGGTCTGGACAACGCTACTGGCGCCGATGAAGTCCGCTATGTGTGGAAGTGCAGTAATGCCGGCTGTGAATCCAGGGAAGTGAAGGCGGATGCCGGTTCTACGGATATCGCTCGCGATGATTACGATGATGACCTGGAAGATCTTAGCGATCCTCCGGTAAACATTAACGGTACCGAAAACAACTCCGGTGAACGCAGCTACGATACCGAAGACATTAACAAGAACGGCGCCCTGGATACGGACATTAGCTTTGTTCGTTATCGTATCGACCTTTCTGATACGCTGAAGGCTCATTTCGAGGAATTGAAGAACGGCTGGCGCAAGTGGCGCATCCCGCTGAACCAGTATGATACCATCGTGTCTTCTACGGGTAGCGATTATCTGTCGATCTTGTCGGGCGCTCAGTATTCTCGACTCTGGATGGGTTCCTTGAACAAGGGTGTGGCCGAAGCCAAGGTCCAGATTGTTCATCTTGCCGTTGTGGGTAATGCCTGGGAAGAAACAACCGTTGCCGACCTGTATCGCACTTCGACTAACGAAAATTCCCAGATTGTAGAAATCAATGGCGTTGAAACTCAGGTGAGCGAAGTGACCTCTGCAAGGGATACCACCTACATCAAGGTTTCTACAATCAATAACCGCGAAAACTCCGACAAGTATTCCAAGTCTCCCAATACGGCGACGGAACGTGATTCCGATACAAACGCTCCCTTGAAGGAAACGGCACTTGTCCTGGATTACCATAATATGCAGCCGGGTCAGGAAGTGGGCGTGACCCGCATCTTCGAGACGGACAAGAAGGACTTCTCCAGCTATAAGTCGGTGAAGATGGAAATCCATTATGCTGCGAAGGACAATACGGGTGACGTCCGATTTGCCATTCAGTTCGGTGAAGGCTCGCTGGAAGGTTCAAGCGATTACTACGAATGGAGCTTCAAGCCGGTTAAGCTGGAATGTAGCTCTACCGTATGCCACGATGACAACTGGCTCGACAACGCCTTCTCTATGAATGTGGCTGATTTCTCTGACTTGAAGCGTGGCCGTACTCCGCCGTTTGTAACCGCTGTCGAAAAGAAGCTGAAGCCGAAGAGTGGCGAAAGAGACCGCGAAGAAAAAATCCGCCTGGTGGGTAATCCGTCTATTACCAGCATTGACTGGATGCGCTTTGTGATTATTGCGGATTCCAGCAGCGACGCCTCTAGTTTTGAAGGTACCTTCTGGGTAGACGACTTGCGCCTTTCCGATATGGATACGGATTGGGGTTATGCAGGCCGTGTTGGCGGTCAGGTGAACTTCTCTGACTTCATCTCCCTTTCTGGAACGGTCCGTTATCAGGATGGAAACTTTGCTACCCTTTCTACTTCTAATGGCTCTCCCAAGCCCAAGGTTTCTGAAGCCGCTTCTCAGCTGGATGTGGCCAGCGACTTTACCATGAATTTGAACAAGTTCCTGGATGATAGCGCCGGCTTCCATATTCCGCTTTCTTTGGGATACCATAGCACTACGAAGCGCCCCTACATGAAGCCTACTGATGACATGATGCTGAACCACAGCAGCTTTGTCGAAATGACAGGCGATATGTTCCAGCAGCAGCTCGAAGTGGATCCCAGTGATGAACAGCAGCTTCGTGACGAAGGTGAATCAAAGGGCTACCAGTCTTACGTTCGCGAAAAGACCATCGGTATCAGCTACCGCAAGGACTACAAGGCTCACGAATCCAAGTTCGGTGAAGTGATGTCCCAGATTTTCCTGGACCGCCCTGCGTTCAGTTATTCCTATACTGAATCTGAAGGCCGTTCCACAACCAGTGCCGACTCCACTTATTCGTACCATACGATTCTTGAATATAAGTTGGGTACGTTTAGCCTCTTTAAGTTTAAGCCGATGGAAGGCCTGTCTGACATCTCCTGGCTCAAGGAACTTTCCAAGACTGAATTTGAACCTTGGCCGCAGACTTTCGACTTGACCCTGTTCGACTTGAACTATGTGCGTTATGTGAACCAGGCTCGTGATCCGGATTATGTGGATCCCCAGGTAGACAAGGTGGTTACCTATACCACGGAATTGAACCACAAGCTGAACATGCGCTGGAATATTTTCTCGTTCTTGACGACCAGCTATTCCTTGAACATCAAGCGTGATATGTATGGTGGTGGCGACCGTGAAGCCTTTGTAAAGAAGAACTTCTTTACTTCAAGAGACGGCGGCCTCTTTGCCAGCGATTATGTCTTTGATTTCGATCATACTGATCGCAAGGTCTACATTTCTTCCGATAGTGTGCTTGTCATTCCTTACGACACCATTCCTAGACCGAAGCTTTCTGCCGATGGCGATACCTTGGGTGAGGACTGGGTGGTCGATATGCAGAATCCCGACTCCTATGAAATCCTGTATGATAGCACCCGCTTCTACAAGGTGGATAGTGTGGGCCACAGGGAATATGGCCGTTCCTATGGTATTCTTCGTAACGAACGTGCTCGTAGTCAGCAGTTTAGAATCGGCTTTAACCCCAGGCTGATTCCCTTCATTCCGTTTACCACGAATTTCACCTCTGACTTTAGCCAGCAGAAAACGATTCCCGATGATTTCTCCTTTAGGGATGAAACCATGATCGAAAAGAACTACTGGACTATTTCTCAGACCAACCGATTCGAATTTTCTCCCACCTTCAGGATTTTGGATTTGGCTCAGAGCTTTGGCAAGGAAAATGCCGTGGCCAGTGCCCTGGAAAAGATCAAGTGGCGTGAAATTCGTTTCAACTGGACTGCAAGCACAAACACCGTGGGTGAAAACTTCACCTTGTCTCAGCTTTATGAAGATCAGGGTGTGACTCCGCTGCAGTATTATCTGTACGGTCTCGGTCTTGGCAATGGCTATAGGAACCGCGGACTCTACAATATCGTAACTGGCGACATGGGACTTGACCATCGCGATGATTTCCGCAGGTTTGCCCAGTATCGTAACCATGAAGTGGATACTCTGGTTTATCAGGGGAACTTTAGACATGCCGTTTCCCGCCAGTTCCAGGTGGGTACGGGAATTACCTTGCCGATTTGGGATATCGGTGTGACGGGCGATTTGCAGTGGAAGGAAGATTTCTCCCAGTCTCGTGAATACCCGCTGTATATCGATACCACCACGTTGTGGCCGAAGATTGGTGTCGGTGTGACTGTTCCCAACTTCGCCCAGAGAGTTTCGTTCCTGAATGATTTCAAGAGTGTTTCTACATCTCATCGTTTCGACTACTCCTACACAACGACGGTTCATCCGTTCCAGAGTGCAGAAGATTCCTGGAGTCAGACGCTTAACTTCAATCCGCTGGTCAAGATTACCTTCTTGCTCCAGAACAATATGCGTATCGAAAATGCGGTCCGCATGAAGATTGAGAGCACGGATCGTCGCCCCAAGGAAGAAGTGGTCAGCTGTACCAGCTGGGCTCCTGAAAATCAGGATTGCAGTGGTGGAAGCTCTCGCGATACGACGGACTATTTCTGGGAAACGCCCTGGATTCATACGGCCCTGTATAACGACTTCGCCTTCAATATTGGTGACGACTTTACCGTTACCTATCCTCTTAAGCTAGACAAGGTTCTTAAGATCTGGAAGTGGTTCTACAAGTTCAAGAATTCTATCGACTTGAAGTTCACCGCCGGTTACGACTACAAGAAGACTATTCGTAAGGAATACGTTCCCAACGAAGGTTATGACATGTGGGCTCCCGAAAGCGGTACTTCTGATGGTGTCTTTAGACAGTGGTCTTATGTGGCTCCCACGACAGGAACTGAAGAGACTCTGACGGTGTATAATCCGAAGCTTCATCTGGAAGAACGTAGGGTTCCCTCAAGAACACACGAATGGTTCCTGCGTCCTGCAGCCAGCTATCAGTTCAATAAGATGGCCTCTATGAGTTCTTACGTCGAGTACCGCCAGATTCATGAAAAGCTGGATGACGAAACTCCTCACCTGCGTCAGATTCTGCAGTTTGAAATTGCGCTGATGCTGCGATTCAATTAAAAAATATGAGGCGCCTCTTCGGGGGCGCACATTGTTTTAAAGGATGTAATTATGGCAAAGCAAAGAGTAGCTGTTGGAATGAGCGGAGGTGTGGATTCCTCGGTGGCGGCGCTTTTGTTGCAGGAACAGGGGTACGAAGTTTTTGGTGTGACCTTGCGAGTGTTGCCTCCCTTGGCCGAGGCTTCTCGCGCCTATGATCCCGAAAAAGATGAGAGCGTTTTGAAGGCTCGCTCCGTGGCTGATAGATTGGGAATTGAGCATCATGTGGCTGTTTGTGATGACGCCTTTACGGAACGTGTGTTAAAACGTTGCCACAATGATTTTTCTAGGGCCCGTACGCCAAACCCCTGCTGCTATTGCAATCGTTACATCAAGTTTGGCTGGATGATGGATTTCGCCCTGGAACATGGTGCTGATTTTTTGGCGACCGGTCATTATGTCCAGATGAAGGACGTTGACGGAGCCCGCAGACTTTTTAAGGGACTTGACGTAGGTAAGGACCAAAGCTATTTCCTTTTCGGTGTTCCCGACGAGTCGCGTGCCCGTGTGCTTACTCCTCTCGGAGGTTTTGTTAAGTCCCAGGTTCGTGAAATTGCCTCCCAACATGGTTTCGTAAATGCCAGTGCCAGCGATAGCCAGGATATCTGCTTTGATATTTATGGCGAGGACTATACAAACTTCTTGACGGACCGTTATGGCCAAATGACCCGTGGCGGAAACTTTGTTACGGAAGAGGGCAAGGTGCTTCGCAAACATGACGGTTTCCATCGTTATACGGTCGGTCAGCGTAAAGGGCTTGGAGTCGCTTTGGGCGTGCCTGCCTTTGTGCGGAACGTGAATCCGGAAACAGGGGACATTGTGGTGACTGCCGACAAGGCTGCCGTAAGTGCCGACATGGTGCAGATTGAAAACTGCGTGTGGCATGGAGGGGCGGTAAAGCCCGGTGATGTATTCCGCTGCGAGGGCATGGTGCGTTATAGGCAACGTCCTGTGTCTTGCGAGGTAAGCATCCTTGAAGGCGGGAAAGCTATCGCCCGCTTTATGGAACCGCTATTTGCCGTGACTCCGGGGCAGTGTGCCGTATTCTATGATGGCGACATGGTCGTCGGTGGCGGCTGGATCGTATAACTAAAAAACGCGGGAGATGCCCCGCGTTTTCTGTTTAGATATTTTTTGTGAATCGAATGCTTAGCGGACGATGCCTATTTCGCTACGCTTTACAAACCCCTTGACCTTTTCGCCGAGGCGGATTTCTACGAAACGGCCTTGTTCCGAAAGAACTTCGAAGGAGGTTCCTTCAGAAAGGGTATTCAAGGTTTGGGCCTTGTCGTTAGGTGCGCTGGTGACATCGGCATCGGCTGCGGTAACGACTCCGGTAATTTCGGTTTCGGCAACAATGATCTTGTAGCCAGCGCTTGCTCCGATGATGCTGAAAATGGCGGTGAGCACGAAAATGAACCCGATAAAGATATTCTTGGTCTTTTCGCTGGTGGAAACCTTGCGGACGATGGCTGCCAGCATGATGAGCCAGAAAATACCTAACAGGGCGAACATCTGAGCTTTCAGGGAAAGGGCATGGTGGGCCTTGAAGAGACCTGCCAACAGCGGGTTCTCTTCGTCGTCTTCATCAACCTTGTCCTTGGTCATAGCCTGGGCATAGGCCAGATTGTGCTGGACGTCGGCATCGTTGGGACGTAGGCGTAGGGCGCTTTTAAAGTAATAGATGGCATAACCCAACTTTGCGCTACGGAAATAGGCGTTTCCCAGATTGTACAACAAGTCGGCGTCCTGGATGCCTTGTTCTTCGTAGCTGTCGTTGCAGGTGCGCCATTCGTCGATGGCTCGTTCGAAATCGCCTTCGTTGTAGGCTTTTGTTCCGGCCTCGATGCCGGCGCAGGCGGTAGGTGCTGCACTAGCTATTCCCAGACTTGCGATACAGAGGGCTGCTAAAAACCAGACTTTAAAAATATTCTTCATTTTATAAAACCTCTTTTGGCCTTACTTCAGCCCGTTCAGACTTTCGCAAAGTTTTTCCACGTCCGCGAGCATTTTCTTCTGTTCTTCGGCGGAGGGACTGACCGGGGCGAAACGTGCGAAGGCGCATTTTTCAAGCCAGCTGTCAATGGCGGAAATGGTTTCGGCAGAGACGCCGCGGCTTTCCAGTTCCTGCTTCATCTGGGGACGGGTCATGCCCCTGAATTCTGCGTTGGTCAAGTCGCTAAGGTAATCTACCAGACCGTTTTCTAGAGCGGCGTAGAGAGCCTTGGCGTCGCCCTTTTGCAGTGCGGCATTGGCGTTGGCAAAGCGGGCCTTCAGCTGCTTGCTAGCCTTGCCCTTGCGAACCAGGGCCTGGTTGCTGCTGAGTTTGCGCTTACGCTTGATGGCCAAGGTGACAATGAAGTAGAAGGGAAGGGCCGCTGCAAAGAGAATCCAGTAGAGGACGTTCTTGTAAGGGGCTTGACTCGAAGCGGTACCGCTAATTTTATGAATGAAACGGATGTCGCTGCCCAGAGCCTCGATCTCTTTCTTCTGAACTGGGGCGGGACCGTTCGATACGTTGGCTACAGGTGCCTGGAACAAGGCTTCTGCAGAAGCGTCGCCCTTTTCTACTTCGATATTCCAGGGGCCAGCCACTGCGGTTTCGTATTTCTTCTTGCTTGGATTGAACCAGCTGTACTTGATTTCGGGGATGGTGAATTCGCCCTTCTTCTTGGGGTAAAGGAAGACTTTTATGCTCTTGCTGGTGACCACCTTGTTTCCAACGATCTTCTTGGAGATGTCATTTTCGGGAGGCACCGAGCGGAAATCGCTAAAGTCGGGAAGCTTGGGATCGGTAATGGATCCGGGAAGGCCGTCTCCCTTGATGTTGATGGACAGGGTCATGGCTTCGCCCACCTTGAGGTTGGTGCGGTCAAAGTCTGCGCTAAAGCTGTAGTTGCCTACCATACCGCTAAAGTTTTCGGGCTTGCCTTCGGTGGGGAGGGGCTTAACGGTAATGTTGACGGTGGGGGAGGTGGCTTCGGCCTCGATCGATTCCTGCTTGACGCTTCTGCTCGAGAAGGACATGCCGCCCATCTGCTTCTTTTCTTCGACGACCTTGGGTTCACCCAGCTTGGTGTATTTGAACTTGAATGCCGGAATTTGCAGGTTGCCGCTCTTGGTGGGGCTGAGCCATGCAAACTTGGCACTGGCCTGAAGTTCTCGGCGGGCGTTTTCAACCGGTTCGAATTTCATGTTGGCGAGATCACTGCGGTGGACGATAAAGTCGTTACCGGTGCTCATGTCGGTGGCCTGCAGGTTCCCCTGGAAATGTTCGTAGGTGTGGAAACCCAACGTAACAGAGAACTGTTCGCCTTCGTAAACGGATTTCTTGCTGGGGGTCAGGCTAACGGCAAGGGCATCGTCGGTAAAGGCCCGCTGAATGTTGACTGGGATATCGCCTGTGATGCCATGTTTCTGGCCATCGATGTTCATGAAGATGCCACCGGCGCTGATCCGTCCGGTTTTCTTTGGGGCCTTCAAGGTAAAGGTGTAGACGCGTGCCTTGTAGCTGCGGGCTCTGCCGCCACCGCCAAAGAAGGATTCAAAGGGGTCCATTTCTGGACGCATGACCTGGTCGGCACTGTCCAACTTTACAAGGTTGAATCCATTCTGGGCTTCAAAATGCAGGTCGCTTCGGTTGTCGGGCAAATCCTGCAGGGGGAACACAAGCTGAATTCCAAAAGTGTTGCCAGCCTCAATACGGTCCCTGTCAAATTGGAGGGACGGGCGGGCAAAAGCCATGGCTGTAAGGGCCATACATGCTAGCGTCAATTTTTTCATGGCCTAAAAATACCAAATTTTAGGTTGCGAGATGTATAAAACGGCTGGATTTCGTGAACAGAAAACGAAGATATCAGTCGAAATTCAGACTGCGGCGGTAAGGAGTGAATCCTGCCTTACGGATAAAGTCTTCTGCGGCTTCGATGCTGGTCAATCCGTGGTTGGTAAGGACGTTTTCTTCGATGACAATGCTGTTGATGTCGTCGGCACCGGCGTGCAGTCCCAATTCACCCAGCGAAAGTCCCATCCCCAGCAAAGAAACTTCGATATGGGGGATGTTATCCAGGTAGAGGCGGCTGAGGGCCAGAAGCTTTAGGTATTCGTCTCCGCGAACATGGCGGATGGGGAACTTGTCTGTCTGGGGTTGGAAAGTCCATACGACGAAACTGTTAAATCCGGCGACGTTTGCGGTGACTGCCTGGTCCTGGGTCTTTCGGACGTACTCCAGGTGCTCGATAATCTCTTCGGGGGTTTCGACACTGCCGAATACGATATTGGCGCTGCCGGGGAGACCCTTCTTGTGGCAGGCTGCCAGAACGTCGCACCATTCCTGTGCTTGCAGTTTCTTGGGGCTGAGCATTTGACGCATGCGGTCGCTGAGAATTTCTGCGCCTGCACCCGGAACAGAACTAAGACCTGCATCCTTAAGGATGTCCAGCAGACTTTCGAGAGGCATGTTGTTGAACTCGGCCATGCGCTTGAGTTCTACGGGCGAAAATCCGCGGACTCGTACTCCCATTTCCTGGGTCAGCATTTTCAGTACGTCGGTGTAATAGGACAGGGGGATTTCCTTGTTGACTCCGCCCTGCAAAAAGATGTGGTCGGCGCCCTTGGCCTTGGCCTCGATGGTCTTCTGACGGATTTCGTCGAGAGTCAATACATAGGCTTCGGGGCTCTTGTAGGGCCTGCAAAAACTGCAGAAACTGCAGGTCACTTCGCATACGTTGGTGTAGTTCACGATGCGGAATGCGGTGTAGCCCACACGGTTGCCGGGAAGGCGTTTTTGACGTACCGTGTTGGCGGCTTCTACCACCTGTGTCCAGGGTGTTTCTGTCAGGAGTTCCAGCCCTTCCGCAGGGGTCAGGCGGAAATCATTATTTGTCGGGTTTTCTGCCCCTAGAATCGCTTTTTGCAGGATCTTATTCATTGTCCCCTAAAATAGAAAAGTCTATGCCGGTTGTGCATGGATATATCGTCCACGGAAATCCACTTTGTTCATAAGCCATTTATCGTAAATAAGGGTAAGTTTACCTTGTGGTTTTTATCAAAAAAGGAAAAATGAGATGAAAAACTGGAATGTTCTGGCTTTGGGTTTGGCCACAGCGCTGTCTGTATCTTCGGCAAATGCCTTTGTTTTGACAGGTTCCGTTCATGATGCCAAGGGAAAGGCGGTGAAGGGGGCTGAACTATCTTTGATCGGCACAGAGTATTCTGCTGTTTCGGACGGGGTAGGCTCCTTTACCATTCGCGATACGCCGATTAATACTACGGCGATTAAGCCTGTTGTGAATCCTGGCTTCGTAAGAGTCGATAACGGAATACTTTCTTACTCTCAGGCTGCATCGGCTCCTGTGCAGGTACAGGTTTTTGATGCCATGGGTTTTAGAGTTGTGAATCAGGAATTGAACGGCTCGGGTTCCGTTGATATGCGTAGCTTTGTAAAGAGCGAAGGAACGTACTATGCCCGAGTGAAGATGGGGAACGCCTTGCAAGGTGTGAAGTTTACGGCCCGAGGTTCCTATGGTTCATCTTATGGAGTGGCTCCTGTAAATACCCTGAAAAAGGAAGGGGAGGGGGGAACTCTACAGGTTACCGCAGACGGTTATGATACACTTAAAGTAGCTCTCGCGAATCTCGATACCAACTTGGATCTGACCCTGGAAAAGGCCGTGGGTGCAGAGGAAGTTTATGACTTTGGATGGGCCAAGGGGAACGCTCCCGTGCCTACTCGTGGTTGTGGCAAAACCTGGAGCCGCGTAAAGTCGGGCAGCTATGAATTCCAGTGGAGCAAGGGCAAGCGTACCATCAGAATCGATATCCCTGACAACTACGATAATACCAAACCTTATCGCCTTGTTTTCGGTATGCACTGCATGGGTGGTTGGGCTGGTGGCGTCCAGCAAGAAGGCTACTATGGCATGAAACCTCTGGACACCGAAAAGACTACCATCTTTGTGGCTCCCGAAGGAAACGGCAATCAGGCTCCCTGGGCACAAGATGACTACACTCTGTTTGATGAACTTCTGGCAGATCTTCAGGGAAATCTCTGCATTGACTCTTCCCGCGTGTTCTCCGCCGGCTTCAGCTATGGCTCTATGTTCACCAACGGCCTTTCCCGCGACCATCAGCATGTGCTTCGTGGTGTAGCAGCTTACGAAACGGCTGAAATCAACATCTATGTTCCGCCTCATTCCGGCAAGTCCATTGCCTGGATGGGTGTGCTTGGCCTGCAGGACGACCTGTGCCGTCCGGACCTTGGTCGTGCAGCCCGTAATACAGCCTTAAAGCACAATGGTCCTAACTTTACCGATGCTAGTGGCGAACAGGCTGAAGAATATAAGGGTTCCGGTCCTCACGTTTGCTACGATTACAAGACCGTAGACGAACGCTTCCCCGTTAAATGGTGTACGCAGAATGGCGGGCACATCTGGGATCATAAGGATCCGGGATCGACAAAATCCTGGGTTCCCGAAACAACTTGGGAATTCTTCACCCAGTTCTAGAAAAGGTCTAAAAAAGCCTAATAAAAAACGCTCTGGCTGTGATGATTGCCAGAGCGTTTTTTGTTTCTATGATAGAATGGTTAGTCCTTGACGCAGCGAACGGAGTAGCCCCATTCATACTTTTCTTCGTATTCGGTATTGAGACTGGTGTTGTCGTAATAGCCGATGTTTCTGCGAATTGCAGAGTCAGAAGATTCAGTAGCGCTCCAGAAGTCTGCGACCCAATCAACGTTGTCGAAGTAATCGGAACGGTCGATGAGGTCGGTTTTCCAGTTTCCTGCCAGCATGGCGGAGAAGCCTAAATCATCAGTGCCGCCGTATGTCTTTGCAAGGAGAGCCTTGCCGATATAGCTGTTCTTCTTGCTGACGACGTAAGCGAGAGAGTCCCATTCGGGATTTGTGGGGAGATGCCAGCCAATGGGGCATGCACCCTGGTGTTTTTCGGAGATTCTTGCGCTGCTTCTGTTGTAGCTTTCAGAAACGTCGGCTGCTGCGGCCCATGAATACAGTCTTCCGTAGATATCGCAGTTGGCTTCCTGGTTCTTATAGCACCAGCTCTTGCTGGCGGTACCGGCGTAGTTCAGGTTTTCAGCCATCCAGGTCTGATTGCCGATGACAACGCACTTGTACCACTGTCCATCGCGGGTGTCCTGGAACTGACAGTAGTCAATGTCGGGGTTCAGATTGGCCCAAGTCTTCTTGGTGATTTCGACAGTGTCACAGCAGTTGCAGTCTTTGCCATCCTTGCCATCGACACCGTCGCGGCCGTCCTTACCATCAATGCCATCCTTGCCGTCAACGCCATCGCGGCCGTCCTTACCATCGATACCGTCCTTGCCGTCAACGCCATCGCGGCCGTCCTTACCATCGATGCCATCCTTGCCGTCAACGCCATCGCGGCCGTCCTTACCATCGACACCGTCACGGCCATCCTTTCCATCGACACCGTCACGGCCATCCTTACCATCGATACCGTCCTTGCCATCGATGCCGTCACGGCCATCCTTGCCATCGACACCGTCACGGCCGTCCTTGCCATCGACACCGTCACGGCCGTCCTTGCCATCGATACCATCCTTGCCGTCAACGCCATCGCGGCCGTCCTTGCCATCGATACCGTCCTTGCCGTCAACACCATCGCGGCCGTCCTTACCATCGACGCCGTTTAGACCGTGGAGCAGGACTCCGACGGAATCACCACCGCAGAGGATTTTATAGCCGGAGTTGTCTGCAAGAATTGCAACAGTGCAGGATGTTCCATCCTTACCGTCAACGCCGTCCTTGCCGTCGATACCATCACGTCCATCTTTACCATCGACACCGTCTTTACCATCGACACCGTCCTTGCCGTCTTTACCGACAATTGCTGCGACGGAAGTGTCCAATGCGCTGTTTCCTCCAATGACCAGAGTGCCAATGGTGGCATTACCGCAGAACACTACGTTGTTGTTGCCGTTTCCGGAAATGGTACATGTATTTCCGACGGAGGTTGCTTGCTTCTGTTCCGACCACAGTCCTCCTGTGCACTGGAAGTAGGCTTCTTCGTCAATGACGTAGGTGGCGTCTCCCTCGTTGCTTGTGTTGCAGGGGCCCAGTCCATAAATGGACTGAACCATTGCACGCAACGAAGGTGCAGTGGTAGAAACGCTGGCTGATCCAGATACTTCAATAGATCCGGAGATTTCTGCAGAAACAGTTTCGCTAGTTGCTCCAGTTTCTGATGTTACGGCTTCTGTACCTGCTTCAAGACAGCCTCCCAGCAGGAATGCCGAACATGCAACGAATGCTACTGACTTTTTCATAAAAACCTCCGCAAAAGCGAATTAAAATTTCCCAATTAATAAAATACGCTTGCCTTGAAAATAGAGGAGAAAAAAGTGCAAAACGGATGTTTTGTCTTGGAATAAAAAATCAGGTGCTGTCTGATTTAAATCACGCTTAATCTTGTTTTTGTGCGACGGCCGTCACACTTCGTGTTTGCTAGAGCCGTTTCGGCCGATTTATCCATTAAATACTATCTTTGGCCTCATGGAATTCAAACGTTTTGAAGCCTTGATAGAGAAGTTCCCGCAGGTGCAGATTTTTAGTACCGAAGGTGCTGATCTTGACCGGGTCATTACTCATTTTTTGAGTCAGCGAGAAAAGGTTTCCACTATGTCGGAAACTATTCAGCGAAAGATTCAACAGGCTCTTGCCCCGTTCTTTCAGCAGCGCTTTATTAGCCTCCATGATGATGAGGCTCTGTTGGTGCGTAATCTGCTTTTGAACAAGAAGTTCTTCTTGCAGACGGATCGCTATATCGAGGACATGGCCTGGCCAGAAACGGATCCCGAAAAACTTGATGAAGCGTTAAAAATTGCGGACCTTGCAGAAGGTATTCTGGATAGAAAGCTTCTGAGCCTTTCTAACGGGGAACTGCGTCGAGTCTTGCTGGCTCGCATGTGGATGGAAAATCCGGAGTGGATTTACTTCAACGATCTGTTTGGCGGGCTGGATCCTGAGTATCGCGCCCATCTGGCAGGCTGTGTGGCAGAACTTGCCCGTAGTCGCGGCACCGGCTTGAAAATCGCTGTCCGTCTTGCTCGAGAAGACGAACTGCTCCCGGAAATTCCCGCCTTTGTTTATGCCGACAAGACTTTTGTGCAGTACGAGGGTGAATTGCCCAAGGAAGCGGCGAAGCCCAAGTATACCAAGGCAGAACTGAAAGATTATGAAATCGTGGAATTGAGGTCCGAAGCTTCAGACTCCAAGTCCGAGGATGCTGAAATTCTCTTCGACTTGAAAAATATCAATGTCCGCTTTGGTGAAACCGATGTCCTGAAGAATTTGAACTGGACTGTTCGCAAGGGTGAACACTGGGCCGTGATGGGCGAGAATGGTGCCGGCAAGAGTACGTTGCTGGGCATGCTTACTGCGGACCATCCCCAGATTTACAATAATGACATTACACTGTTGGGGGAACGCCCGGGCCATGGTCTCAACATTTGGGACCACAAGGCCAAACTGGGATTTTTCTCTCCTGAACTGGCCTTGCAGTACCGTGAAGATTTGACGCTCCTGGAGGTGCTCTGCACCGGCTTTACCCCTAACCTTTGTCGCGCCGCCAATCCCACTTGGGAAGAAAAGGCGAAAGCTCGTGAATGGTTGACTTATCTGGGATTTGAAGACGTGAACCAGAATATCCGTTCCCTGTCGCCCATCGACAAGCGTCTGGTGCTCATGGCTCGTGCCGCAATTCGCCCTCCCGAGGTTCTTCTGTTAGATGAACCTTCCCAGGGGTTGAAGGGTGAATATCGCGAAAAGCTGTTCCATCTGTTGCAGCTCCTGTCCACAGAAACCACTCTTATTTTGGTTAGCCATTACGAAGAAGAATGGCCTCCTTGCATGACTCACTTGTTGCGTATGCCGAAATTCTCGCTAGGTTAATATGACTCTAAACGAAAAGACCATTTTGAAGGCGCTTAGCGCCGTGCAGGATCCGGACCTTCACAAGAATATTGTGGAACTGGATTTCGTGCAGAATCTTAAGATTGAAGGCGATAAGGTTAGCTTTGATCTTCGCTTGACAACTCCCACTTGTCCTATCCGTGATCAGTTCAAGGATCAGTGCATTGCCATCGTGAAGTCTCTTGGCGCAAGCGAAGTGAATGTGACCTTTACCGCGAAGGAAGGTGGCGCTGCCGGTAATTCCGCTGCCCAGGCTCCTAAGGATTCCCATATTGGCGAAGTGGCCCATGTGGTGGCCGTGGCTAGTGGCAAGGGTGGTGTGGGTAAGTCTACGGTGACTGCTAACCTGGCCATGGCCTTGAGCCTTTCCGGTGCCCGTGTGGGTATTCTTGATGCTGACATTTACGGCCCTAGCATGGGTCTTATGTTCGGTATCGACAAGGCTCCCGAAGTTTTTGACGACAACACCATCGCCCCTGTTGAAGCAAAGGGCGGCGTAAGCATTGTGTCTATGTGTATGTTCGCTGATTCCGATAAGGCTACCATTTGGCGTGGACCTATGGTAAGTCAGATGATTCAGCATTTTATTCACCATGTGCGCTGGGGTAAGTTGGATTACCTGCTGGTGGACTTTCCTCCGGGAACAGGCGATATCCAGCTGACCTTGACCCAGAACTGCCCCATGTCTGGTGCGGTCGTGGTGACTACTCCCCAGGAAGTGGCCCTGGCTGACTGCCGCAAGGGTATCGCCATGTTCGATAATGTTGGCGTTCCTGTGGTCGGCGTTGTAGAAAATATGAGTTACTTTATTTGCGACCAGTGCAATAAGCCTCACTACATCTTCCGCCAGGGTGGTGGTGAATCCATCGCTAAGAAGTGGGGTGTCCCCCTGATCGGGAAGGTGCCTCTGGAACCGGCCGTTGCCGATTGTGGCGATGGGGGAACTCCTGCCGTGTTGAGTAACCCTAATTCGGAATCGGCAAAGGTCTTTATGCAGGTGGCCGATGCCATGGTCCGTACGATTTCTGTATTTGACCATGAAGATGAGGGAACTCTTAAGTCCTATAACTACGAATTTGACCAGCTGCCGGTAGAGACGGTCTAAGGAGTGCTAAATGTTGCAACCGAAAAAATTCTTTAGAACTGCAGATGGAAAACTGGGCGTGGAATGGAATGATGGTACCCGTGGGGCTTGCTCTGCCCGTGATTTGCGTTGTGCCTGCCCCTGCGCCCTGTGTGTGGATGAACATACGGGTGTAAAGACGCTGGATGACGCTTCTGTCCCTGCTGATATCGCTCTTTTGAAGGTACAGTCCGTAGGACGCTATGCGGCTAGCCTTACTTTTAGCGATGGACATAATTCGGGAATTTATCCGTACGACAAATTGCGTAATTTGACCTTGGGTAAATTGACAGAATCCGTATAAAAAAACATATTTGTTCAACTTCAAGGGCTTTTGCCCGCGATGAATAAAAATGGATTGATAGGTGATCTTATGAGTGATGCAAACGAAGCACTATATTTCCGGGACTTGAATCGTTTCCCGACTCTTACCCCGCAGGAGGAGTCGGCTCTGCTTTCGATTATCAAGACCGGGGCTACAGAGGAAATTCGCAAGTCCGCTCTGCAGCGCCTGATTCGCGGCAACCTTCGCTTTGTGGTCAGTGTGGCCCGTAAGTACCAGGGCCGTGGTCTTTCTCTGCTCGATCTTATTAACGAAGGCAATCTGGGCCTTTTCAAGGCGGCTAAGCGTTTTGATATGGACAAGGATGTCAAGTTCATCAGCTACGCCGTGTGGTGGATTCGCCAGTCAATCCAGAAGGCTTTGTTTGAACAGGTGGGCGCGGTCCGAATTCCGCCTAACAAGCTCGCTCTTGTAAACCGCTTCAAGCGTGCCCTTATGCAGAACGATGGCGACTACGATCGCACCATCGCCATGGAAGAATTTTCCCCCTTCGAAAAAGACATTGTCGAAGTCATGGAAAAGATTGTGGACATCTCTCTGGATGCTCCCATTGGTGACAGTTCCACTGTTTCCAGTTCTAGCGAATCTGTAAGCACCCTGATGGATGTTCTGGGTACCGATGGTAACCAGGATGAGGACATGGAAAAGGATGAACGCCGCAAGCTCATCCAGGAAACCTTGTCTAGTCTGCCTCAGCGTGAAGAAGAAATTCTTCGCATGTTCTACGGTCTCGATACCGTAGAAGATACGACCTTGAAGGATATTGGCGAAGACCTGAAACTCTCTCGTGAACGTGTCCGCCAGATCAAGAACAAGACGCTCCGTCGCCTTCAGAAGAGCAAGGAGCATAAGGAAAAGCTGGCTGACTTCCTGGAACTCTAACCGAGGCTTGGAATCAGATGTCCAATTCCAATAATGCTGCCCGCAAGGCTGCCTATCTCTTTTTGACATTGTGTTGTGGAGCCCTTCTTGCTTTTGTGGGCTTTCGCGTGTACGAGATCTACGGCCCGTCTAAGGTTTCTGTTCCGGCCGTCCCCTACGGATTGCCTGTCGGTTCGACGGTTCTGTTGGGCGATGCTCCCGATTTTAACTCCTCGGTAACAAAGCTGCCTGTTCAGGTTCAGACTGAACTGCGTCGTGCCGCTGAACTTTCTCGCGCCGGAGCCCTTTCTTCGGCTTACGACATCTACGATGGCGTTGTTGTTCTCTACCCTGATTTGCTGAATGCTATCTGGGGTGGGGTGAACATCCTCTTTGATATGGCGACCAATGGGGTTGCCCTGACTGAAAATCAGAAGGACCGTCTTGCCCTGTTGACTGGTAAGTTGCAGGGGCGTTATCCTGGAACGGGTCTGGCTGCCTACCTGGAAAGCCGAGTGGTGTATATGGCCGGTAACGAATCGGCTTCCCTTGAACTGGCTCGTGCCGCTACAGAAAAGGCTCCCTCCCTGACACAGGCTCGACTCTGGTTTGGTGAATTGCTCCTTAAGAATTCCCGCAGCATCCAGGCGGCCGGCGAACTGAAAACCGCCATTAGCCTTTCTAACGGAGATTCCCCCCGAGCCTATGAACTGTTGGCTGAAGTTTACCACGACAGTGGCTTGCTGGATAGCTGCTCCGCCGTTGTGGAATATGCCCTTTCCCAGTTCCCGGTTGATGCTAAACTTCTTCTGCTTCAGGGATTCCTGAAGGAATACCAGGGACACTTTGATGCTGCCGAAAAAATCTATCAGCGCATTCTTGCCTTCCAGCCGGATTACGCCGAGGCTCGTGCCGCCGCAGCGACTCTAGGTGAAAAATCTCCTCCGGGTTCTGGAACTGGTGTTGCTCTGTCTCCCCAGGATCGAGCCCAGATTGCCTGCGATATTCTGCTGCCCTTGGTAGAAAAGTATCCCGAAAACCTGCCTTTGCGGGAGGCTCTTGGCCGTGCCTATCTGAAGGGTCGTCAGTTTGACCTGGCTCGTATGCAGTTCCAGGAAATCAAGAAAGCCGATCCCGAATATCCTGAAATCCAGCTTCGTATCCAGGAAGCAAGTATCACGCGTCCTGCTCCCATTTCGAAGACCGACGGTCTGGCCGCCAACTTGAACCGTGCTATCGACAGCCTCCGCGGAACATCTGGCCCTGCGACGACCCATGACTTCTCTTCAATGTTGGGCCATTATCTTGTTCGCTATGGCGCGACTCCCCGTGAATTTTTCAAGAAGTATTCGATTTCCAATTTCCGCCCGGTTGCAAATAACGTTTGGCAGGAATCTTTCTACATCGCCCCCTATATGCATACCTATACGGTTGTGTTTGATTCCCTGAATCATTTCCGACAGGTTCATGTGGTTGTTGTGGATTCTTCTTCAAACTCTAACCACCTGGGGGTTGCTCCCGAGGTGTTTACGCGTCTGTTGAAGCAGAATTCCCGAATTTCAGGTATTGGAAACAGTACCGGCGAAACGGATTGTGGCGATGGCCTTGTCTTGGATGCCGCTGTATGGGAAACGCAGGATAATTTTGAAATGCTGGCCCGTGTAGTTGGTAAACCTGCCGAGGTTCGTATGGTGCGTTTTGACAAGTCTGCCCTGCCGCCAGGTCTTAAACTTTGTGATTATGCCTCCTATTTGAACCGCTACTAGAATTTGCGATTGAGTACCATTGCCTTTTTTGTATTTTTGACCTGATATGTTCAAGTTTAAGATTATAGCTTTTGCCCTGCTCGCCTTCTTTCTTGAAGGGTGTACCTGCTGTGCTTACTTGAACCACATGTTCAATGCGGAACGTCTTTATGATGAAGCCGGAGAGATGCGCACTGCCCGCCAGGATAGTGTTGCCGATGCCGAGGAATCTAGGCCCAGTCCCGAAGAACGTCAGAAGTATGACAAGGTGATCGAAAAGGGATCCCGCGTGCTGGAACGTTTCCCCAACAACAAGAAGCGTACCGCAGAGGCTGTCTTCCTGATTGGCGAATCTTTTAGACATAAGCAGGAATGGGACAAGGCCATTACCAAGTACGACGAGTACGAACGCTATTTCTCTGATTACGATTCAATGCCGGCGGTAGAATACCAGCGTGCCTACTGTCTCTACAAGAATCATGAATATAATATTAGCCGTTTTGCCCTGGAACCGGTTGTCGCTTCCAAGGACCATCCCTATTACTTCCAGGGGCTGAACCTTCTTTCGCTTCTTGATGAACAGGCTGAATTCCCCGACCAGGCTATCGCCTCTCTAGAAGCAGTTCTTGCCGATACCATGGGTACTCCCTTTATGCGTGGCAAGGCCCATTTTAGATTAGCAGGTCTTTATTTCAAGAAAGAAAATTGGGAAAAGGCTCGTGAACATTATGTGGCCGAAGAGATTAAACTGCTGAACTCCCGTGAACGTCAGACCGCCGGAGAACAGGGTGCTGAATGTCTGGTGAATGTTGGACAGTTCCTTCCTGCCGCTGACGAGTATAAGGCACTCTACAAGGAACCTGAATTTGAAACCAAGCAGCCGGATTATCTGGTCCGTATTGGCGAAATTACCATGATGGCTCAGCGTTATCCCGATGCGTTCATTGTTTTCCAGAAGGTGAATTCCGAATATCCGAGATCCGTGCATGCGGCAAGAAGCTACTATAACCTGGGCGATTACGAACAGCACAAAACCTTGAATTATGAGCAGGCCGTTGTCTATTACGATAGCAGTTTTACTTCTAGGACCATTAGCGATTGGGGTCAGAAGAGCCGCGAACGTAGGGATGCTTTAAAACGTTTGCTGGCCATGCGCAAGCAGAATGACGATGACCGGGCCGACTCCATTCCCAATGTGGATAATTTCTTCGGAACGGAATTCCAGATTGCGGAATTGTTCCTTTTCAAACTGTCTGAGACGGATAGCGCTGTTGCAAGGTTGGACGTCATTATTAACGAATCCAAGGATAGCGCGAGGGTCCTGAAAGCGACTTACGCCAAGGCTTTCATCTACGATGAATTTTTGCATGACCCGGATGCCGCCGAAGAAATCTACAAGGAAATCGTAGAAAAATATCCGGATACGGAATATGGAAAGCAGGCCCAGGCAAACCTCGGTATGCGTGTTACCCTCAAGACACAGGAAGATCTGGCCAGGGATCGATATATGGTGGCAGAAAGCTTGTGGACTGTCGCATCGGAAATGCCCCTGGATCAGATGGAACTGGTGGATTCTGCTTATGCCCATGCCTTTGATTCCTTTGACAGTCTTTATCAGGAGTATCCCGAAACCCAGTCCGGTGTTCAGGCCCTGTACATGAAGGCCGTCTATTTCCGAATGAACCCGGAACGCGTTGACAGCGTCTTTGCCATTTACAAGGTCCTTCGCGATAAGCATGGTGACACGCCCTGGGGTAAGGAAGCCGCTAGGAAGTTGAATTCTCGCCTGACGATTTCTGATGATGACTTGAAGCGTCTCCGCAAGCGTGTTCAGACTAGCGAGGCCCACATCAACAAGCTCTCGGCTCAGTATTACGAACAGCTCAACCAGAAGCCCGAAGAGAAGAAGGCCGAGGTCAAGAGCAAGGAAGACGAAATCCTCGAGAATACATACAATAGTATGTATGACTTTGAATAGGAACGGCGGATGCGTTTAGGCAGATTGAGTTTGCTTTTGGCGCTTGTTTGTTCGTCTGCCTTTATTGTTGGCTGTGCCGGTTCCGATAGTATTGCCGCCCGAAGAGGGTATGTCCGTTTTCCCGGTAAACATTATGCCTCCAAGGAAAAGGCCGAAATTGGTACGACGATCTCGGGAGAGGCCAGTTACTATGGGCCGGGTTTTCATGGTAAGAAGACGGCCAGCGGCGAAATTTTTAACCAGAACGATCTAACCTGCGCGCACAAAAAATTTCCTTTTGGCACCGTGCTGAAGGTGACTCGTATCGATAACGGCGAAAGTGTTGTTGTCCGTGTGAATGATCGTGGCCCCTATGTGGGTGATAGAATTTTGGATCTGAGCGTGGCTGCGGGCAAGAAAATCGGCCTGGACAAGGTAGGACACGCAAAGGTGAACGCCGAGGTTATAGGGAATTAATCGCCGGGATTGAAACGTCTCATTTTTTTAGAAAGGTGCGAGGTGTCATAATATGACATCTCTGTTTTTTATATTTACTGCTCGTAAAGGCACTTTGAATTAGACGTCTGTGAGTGCCTTAAAGGAATGAATATGAAAAACGAAAAAAAGGTAAGTAAGAAAGTTAGTCGTAAACGCATTGTCGAGATTCCCGAAAACAGCATGTGGGAATCCGAAGAGTATCGCGATCGTTATTCGGGATTTGTTGCTTTTAAACGTCGCATCGATGAACAGCTCCAGCTGATGGATGCCGATGTATGTATCGATGACGACGATCTTCTGCCCTTTTACCGCATGGGCGAAAGTGAGAACTTTGTTCTGAGTGCGTTAGGCTGTTTTTAATATTTAGGCCTATGAAAAATGCCGCAACAATGTTGCGGCATCAATTGTCTTTTTTTGCTGAAGGCGTTATTTATTTTGCCTTGTAGCTGACAAAGCGGATGTTGTCGTTATAATCCTTGTGGATTCCTGCAAATTCCAGCCACGGGTAGTTCTGGGCTTCGTCCTTGAGAACTTCTGCCTGCTCGCTTCCGATTTCCAGCAGGATGGGGGCGCCAGAATTAAGGCGGCCTTGGGTCTGCTGCAGAAGCTTGCGAACCAGGTCGAGTCCGTCGGGTCCGCCGTAGAGGGCCAGTTCCGGGTCGAACTTGTCTACTTCGGGCTGAAGCTTGCCCTTTTCCGAATCGGGAATGTAGGGCAGGTTTGCGATGAGACAATCTATATTGGCATTGGCATCTTGGCCGGCTGCCGTCAGAGCTTCTGCGGTGGCGGCGTTCAGCAGGTCTCCCTTGGCGAAAGTCAGCTGAGGGGCGGCTAGTTCATTGGCTTCGGCGTTTTCGCGGGCCAGGGAAAGTGCATCTTCAGAAATGTCGCAGGCAAGAACCTTGGCGTTTTCGATTTCCTTGGCGCAGGAAATCGAGATGCAGCCGGAGCCGGTTCCGATTTCTACGATGAAGGGGTTTTCAACTCCTTTCAATCGTTCGCGGGCCATGTCTACCAGGCTTTCAGTTTCGGGGCGGGGAATCAGGGCACGACGGTCGCACTTGATAATGAAACCGCGGAAACTGGTGTCGCCGATGATGTGCTGCAGAGGTTCGCGGTTGGCGCGGCGGGCTACCATCTCACGGAGAACATCCAGTTCGGAAGGGGTCAGCGGCTTTTCGAAGTTCAGGTAGATGTCCATGCGGCTCTTCATCTTCAGCCCATGGCTGATGATGTACTGGGCGTCCAGCAAGGCGTCGGGAACGCCCTTCTTTTCGAAGAAGACCTTGGTGCGGTTCAGAATTTCGAGCACCGTCATGGGGCCCTGGTTTGCGGGTGCGTTTGCCATCTTGTGCCTGCCCTGGAATTCGCCGAATTAGGCGTTGAACTTACCCAACTTTTCCTGGGCGTTTGCCATCTGGAGGCCGTTGATCACTTCCTGCAGGTCGCCTGCCACTACCTGATCCAGATTGTACAGGGTGAGGCCGATACGGTGGTCGGTCACGCGGTTCTGGGGATAGTTGTAGGTACGGATCTTTGCAGAGCGGTCGCCGGTACCCACGAGGGCCTTACGGCTGGCGGCTTCTTCACGTTCCTTCTTGGCGATGACTTCGTCAAGAATGCGGGAACGGAGCATTTCCATAGCGTGCAAGCGGTTCTGGAGCTGGGAACGTTCGGTCTGGCAGCTCACCACCACGCCGGTGGGAATATGGGTCAAGCGGACGGCGGAGTCGGTCTTGTTGATGTACTGACCGCCAGCGCCACTGGAACGGTAGGTGTCCATGTGGATGTCTGCTTCGCGGATTTCCACGTCCACTTCTTCAGCTTCGGGGAGGATTGCCACGGTAGCTGCGGAAGTATGCACACGGCCCTGAGTTTCGGTTTCGGGGACGCGCTGCACGCGGTGTACGCCACTTTCAAACTTCAAGGTTCCGTAAACGCTATCGCCTTCGATATAGGCACGGATTTCCTTATAACCGCCAACAGTACCTTCGCTGAGGTCCTGGATGGTCAGCTTCCAGCCCATCTTTTCGCAATAGGCGCGGTACATGCGGAAAAGGTCGCCTGCGAACAGGGCGGATTCGTCACCGCCGGTACCGCCGCGAATTTCAATCGTTGCGTTACGGAAGTCCCAAGGATCCTTGGGAACCATCAAAATCTGCAATTCATCAATGAGGCCGGGCATGGTCTTTTCGATGGTAGAGAGCTCGGATTTGGCCATGGCCACCATTTCGGGGTCAGAATCGCCAAGAGCAGTCTTCCATTCTGCCTGGTCATTCAGCATCTGCAGGTATTCGCGAGCCTTGATTACGGCCTTTTCAATACCCTTGTATTGCTTGTGAATCTTGTTGTAACGAGCCTGGTCGCCCAAAACATCGGGATTGCCCAATTCGGATTCCAGTTCTTCGTACTTTTCAATGAGTTTACGTGCTTTATCTTTCATCGCGTGCAAATTTAGAAAAAGTGTTTAGTAGACAGTGGTTAGTAAACAGTTTTTTCTGGTCAAGAACGTTCCTAATCACTAATCACTAACCACTAACCACTAGCTAGAACTGGTTGATGAAGAAGGTGATGCAGAGGCTGTTGATGAAGTCGGCGAACATGCTGCCGATAATGGGCACAAGCAGGTAGGGCTTCACGGCGGGGGCGTAACGGTGTGTCAGTGCCTGCATATTGGCCATGGCGTTGGGGGTGGCTCCCATGCCGAAACCGCACACACCTGCCGAAAGCACTGCGGCATCGTAATCGCGACCCATGACGTTGAACACCACGTAATAGGCGAACAGGAACATGAGCAGTGTCTGGGCGCAGAGCAAAATCACCAGGGGCAATGCCAGGGAGGCCAACTGCCAAAGCTTCAGGGTAATCATGGCGATTCCCAGGAACAGGGAAAGGCAAATGCCACCAACGTCGCGGATTTCACCCATATGGACTTCGTACTTGCTGCTGTACTCGCAGATGTTTCTCATGATGGCGGCGATGATCATGGCGCCAATGTAAGAGGGGAACGTCATGCCGGTCTTTGAAAGGAGCGTGGAAACCAATGTTCCGAGGCCCATGGCGATTGCCAACTGGAATGCGGCGGTAGAATAGCGCTGTGCGGAACGGCGATACTTGCTCTGTTCCTCTTTCAGTTCCGCCTGGTTTTGAGATTTGACTGTTTTGAGCAAGTCGTGCTTGATAATCAACTTTCTACCAATGGGGCCGCCCATCAGGGAACCTGCCACAAGGCCAAATGTGGCTGCTGCGGTACAGAGGGTTGTTGACCCTTCCATGCCGAAGTCCTCGAGAACGGGGCCGAATGCGCCCGCTGTTCCGTGGCCGCCAACCATGGAAATGGATCCAGCAGAAAGTCCTACCAACGGGCTGACGTTCAAGAGGTTGGCCAAGGCGACTGCCAGGGAATTCTGGAATACGATCAAGACGCAGACGCAAACCAGAAGCAATACCAAGTTGATGCCTCCACTTTTTAAGATTTTAAGGTTTGCGTTAAATCCTACCGAGGTAAAGAACACCATCATACAGATGGATTTAAGAGTCTCGTCAAAGGAAAATTCCAAGACGTTTAATTTGTATAGAATGCAGGAAATGAAGGCGAATACGATACCGCCCACAACGGGTGAGGGAATGCAGAATTTCTCCAGCAACTTGATTTGCTTTTTCAGGTTGGCGCCGAATACAAGAACTACTACGGCAAGGGCCAATGTCTGATACATGTCTAAAGAAAGTTTGTACATCGGGTCTCCTTAGTCGCCAGTAGAAGGAATGGGACCGCGGCCGGGCAGAGGTGCGGCAATTTCCACGTTCATGTTCTTGGTCTTGTAAACGGCCGCTGCACCGGGGTGAAATCCCACAGGAATGCCTACAGTCTGCTGAGCGCCTACGGTGAAAATTTCTTCGGTGATTTTTGCGACGGTTGTGCTGTCCAAAAGCTGACTTGCCACGAGAACGGCCTTGGCTCCGAGAGTCTGCACCGCAGAATCCTGGCCCGCGTAAGTGTTGGCGGGAATCTCGCTTACGGTGAGTTCTGGGTGCAGGTTCATGATGCGAGTCATGTCTGCTGAATCCAGAGAAATAATGCGGATGTTCTTGTTTGCAGAAAGCTCGCTGATAGAGGGCGTGGGAATGCCAGCGGTGCAGAAGAAGGCGTCAATGCGACCTTCGCGAAGTGCTGCTGCGGCGTCCTTGAAATTGAGATTTTCCTTCTGGATTTTTTCAAAGGTAATGCCGTAGGCTTCCAGGATGATTTCTGCATTGCGCAACACGCCGGATTCCTCTTCGCCAACGGAGACGTGACGGTTTTGCAAATCGGCTACGGTCCTGATTTCGGAATCGGCCGAAACCACAATCTGGATGGATTCGGTGTAAAGACCCGCCACCGCAGAAATTGCAGAAACCTTGCGGCTTCTCATCAGGTGATCCTTGAGGATGTCTGCCTGGACAATTCCCAGGTCAATAAAACCTTCTTCCATGAGGCGGATGTTGGCGTGGGAACCCGCAGTGTTCTTGGGCTGGATTTTGAAAGTCTTGCCGGCGCCGTTGATTTTTTCGGCGAAGGTGGTGGCGAAGGTGTCGTAGAGACCGCCTTTGTTGCCTGAACCAAAACGAACATTTGCGTTTGCGGAATCGCAGGCGTTAAAGAGAAATGCTGAGGCTGTTGCTAAAACGGCAGTGGCCAAAACCTTGGATAAGAAAGTCGATGGTTTCATTGGATAACTCCAGTGGAATAGGGACTAAGGTAATAATAGAAATTCTAACTTTGTATTCATGGAAGTGACTCCCATTGGTACATTTTTTGGCGATGCTGTATACAAGTACGAGGCTCCCCGACAGGGTCGACTTTTCGCTGGGCATCCGGGCCGCATTGAACTGAGTAAAGGTCAGAATTTTGAAACGGCCTTGCGGGACCTGGATGGCTTTGAACGTATCTGGGTCATCTTCCAATTTCACGAAAATGAAGGTTGGCGCCCCACGACAAGGCCTCCTGTACCGCCCAAGGGCAAGGACCGCGTAGGAACCTTTGCAAGCCGAAGCCCCTATCGCCCCAATTCCATTGGCCTTAGCTGTGTTCGCTTGCTGAAAGTGGAGGGATTGACCCTTTACGTGGATGAAGCGGATTTGCTAAACGAAACTCCCGTGCTGGACATTAAACCCTACATCCCCATGGCCGATGCGTTCCCTAACGCGAAAGCGGGCTGGGTTGACGAACAGGATGGGGAAAAATGGCAGGTGAGTGCGTCTGACTTTTTTGTTAAACAGAACGAGTGGATTGCTGAACGCAGTACCTTTGACCTGTACAGCTTTTCTCAGGTGCAGTTGGGCCGAGGCGGTTTTAGCGATGGTGTTTTTGACGGCACTCGTCGACGTTTGACTTTGGATGAAAATGCAAAAACAGGGGTGCTTGCCTACCGCACATTCCGAATAGCATTTTCCTATGATGAATCTGCGCAGCGTGTCACCCTAGAAAAAATCTCCAGCGGTTATTCCGCTGAAGATCTTGAAACAGGTTCGCCTGATAAGTATGGCGATAAGCAACTGCACCGAGACTTTCTTGTTGCCTTTGCAGAAGCTTCCTGCGTTCAACGAACTCTATTCTAGATAGAAAGAACGAAGGAGTTCTCTCTTTTCTGCGGTTAGGCCGATTTTCTGCTCCATATAGTCTTCCATGGAACCGAAGTTTGCGTTGATATAATCCAGGGCGCGTTTCATATAAGAGGGGTTCACGCCGAGCATTGCCTGGATAACACCTTGATGCTCCTTGGAAAGTCCCTTATCCTGGGCGACTTTGAGAGCGACGTCAACCATGGTTTGATAGGATTCGTTGGACTTTGCGAAATCTTCCATGATAGATGTGCTGTCTACGCCAAGGGCCGAAAGAATGAAAACTGAAGCCAGTCCTGCGCGGTCCTTGCCTTGGGAACAGTGCCACAAAATGGTGCCGCCCTGGGTGGCGAGAATGGAATCGAACATTCTTGAGTATTCCTGCTGGGCGTGCTCCTTGGCGACTAGACCTACGTACAGGTTTTCCATGACGCTGTCAAAGACACCCGTTTGCACGAAGTCGGCGAGATGTGCTGCCGCTTCTTCGTTGAATGTGTTGGGGTTCATAGCCTTCCCGATTTTAACGCCTTCCTCGGTTTGCTTGACGCTTGATGTTTTTTGGGGAAGCGCCCCCAGTACGTTAAACCATATATTCTGCGCGCCAGAAATTTCAACGTCCAGATTATTTTCGCGTTCCTGTTCCGTGCGGAGATCGCAAATCAGTTTGAGGTTCAAACCTTGCAAAAACTTGACGTCATTTTCGCTGGCTTTAGCCAGGTTGGCCGACCGGAAAAGAACGTTTGACTTTACCTGCTTTCCGTTGGAAGTCTTGATTCCTCCCAGCTCTCTTACGTTAGCCACGTTTTCTAGTTTCATAACTCTTTCCGTGTGTTTTAAGACCGCTGTTTCCTTGTGTTCTACTTCGCTGTTGCAGGCGAGAATGTTCGCCGCGATCATTGTCGTAAGAACCATTTTTGCAATATTTTTCAATATCATAAATTCTGTCTAGATGATAAATCGTAAAAGAAACCTTTCTTGCCCATAAGCTCTTCGTAGGATCCGGATTCAACAATTTCACCCTTGTTTACAACGATGATTCTGTCGCAGTGAATGACCGTGCTTAGGCGATGGGCTACGACAATCTTGGTGCATTTCATTTTTGAAAGGGTCTCGCCGACGATGGCCTGAGTTTGGTTGTCCAGGGCTGATGTCGCTTCGTCAAAGAATAGAACTTTGGGTTTGCCGACAATGGCTCTGGCAATTTGAATTCTTTGCTGTTGTCCACCCGAGATCGTAGAACAGCTTCCCGAAAGAACAGTATGAATGCCCATGGGCATTTCCTGGATGTCTTTTTCTAGGCCGACATTTTTAATTACTTCTTGAACTCGATCTAGAGTTGTCTTTGGATGGGCTACAGTAATGTTTTCAAAAATAGATCCTGAAATCAGCTTGTCATCTTGCAAGACCACACCAAAATATTTTCGAAGTTCCTTCTTGTCAATTTTGTCGATGTCGTTCTTGCTGTAATAAATTTTTCCAAGGGTAGGCTTCTCGAATCCAAGCAGTAATTTTAATAGGGTAGATTTTCCGCTACCGGAACTGCCAACGATGCCGATGTATTCCCCTTCCCTTATGTTGAGGTTGATATTTTTTAGTGTCGGGGTTTCGGCACCCGGGTAAGAAAAACTGACGTTGTTTACATCAATGTCGCCTGCGATTTTGCCTGGCAGTAGGGTATCGTCAGAAGTTTCGGGAAGTTCATCTAGAATGACTTTACATTCGTCAAACATGGGGATTGCCGTTACGGCAGAGAATGCCTCTACAAGGCAGAGGATGATGGCGTTGGAGAACAATCCGAATGCAGAAACGAATGCCAGGAACTGACCGGTGGACAACGTTTCTGTGTGGCTGGCCAGATAGAAAAAGCAGATGCTTTCAAAGATTTGGAGCGCGTTAATAAATATGTTGAACTTATTTTGCGTCCATTCCTGTTTCTGTTCCATTTTCTTCTGTTCTGCATAGAACTTCAGATATTCAAGAATGAAGCGGTTGCCGGCGTTTGCGATCCTGATGTTTGAAATGCCGTTGATAGCCTGGATCATCCAGCTGGAACCTTGATTTCCGCTTCTGATGATCATGCGCTCGACATCAATCTGCCGATGGCAAATGATAACCGCCACGACAGCGATAAGGACTGTCAATCCGACTCCTATGAGGGCCAGCGAGGAAGATATAGAAACCATCTGGCAGAAAAAGAAAACCGAGAAAATTCCGCCAAGGAGCGTTCTAAATAAACCGTTAGAAAGAAGACTGAAAATTCTAACTGGTTGCAGTGCCTTGATGGTCAATTCTCCGCTAGGGAATTTTTGAATGAAACTTTCGCTTAAAGAAAACAGTCGATCGAAAACGGCACTCTGTATGCTGATTTTCATCGTGTTGATGCTACGAAGCATGGCAAAATTTTTGACCAGGGCGAAGGCGGCGCTGCCTACGGCAAAAACAAGTACGACGAAACAAATTTGAATGAGTTCGTTCTTGTTCTGCAGGGGGATGACCTTATCGAAGATAATCTGGTTTAATGCCGGCAGGAACATGCCGATGCATGTGCATATGAGCGAGAGTAATGCGAATGTGAAAATGTCTCTTTTCTGGATGTCTTTCAATCCAAACAATATCAAGTCCCTTAAACCAATTTTCTTGTTGGGGAACGGTCTATAGAAAACAAATGCACTAGGTAAGATTTGCTGAGCGTTTGATTCCGTTACGGCAGAAATTTCACCTGTTGCCGGTTTGCATACTTTGTAGACTCCATGGCCGTAACACAGAAATGCCAAGGGTTCGCCGTCAGAGGAATATCCCAGGAAAGAACCGCAATCCTTTTTGAACCAGTCCGCTTCCAGAATGACCGGACGGAGGGTTACATGGCTTATTCGAGTTATGTCGTTCAGCTCAAAACGCTTGCCGCAGCTTTCACGAATACGGTCGATAGAAGCGATTGAAAAACCTTGGTGAATTCCCAAACTGTGAATCGCGTCGTAAAGATTGTTGCCCGTGCGGCTCGACAGGAGTTTCTGATTTTCGCTCTTTTCGAAAAAGTCATAGATAATCTGGAAACTTTTTGCAGTGGTCTTGCGCTGTTCTTCGCTGGTGGCGTAAATGGCACCTTCTTCCTTGATGAGGTTCAGCCTGTATTTTTCTACAACCATTTCGTTGTAGGAATCTTCATCAAAGTATCTGATTCCGATTTTTTTTGCGAATGTGGCGTTGGCATTGGATATGTCTTCGGCGGATGCGGAGTTACCTTCGAGCTTTACGTGTTCAAGGGTAGAAATGCCAAAACTCCAGTGGCCAAGTAATTCGGAATCGATGCAGAAAGATGGGAACTGTTCGCCCGCAGAAAGTTCACAGAGGAGGATTCGTCGCCCTGCGGCATTTTCTTCAATTGGGACGATGTAGATAAGGGCAGACCCTTCTTCCACAGTAAAAATGGTAGGCTCGCTAGTCAAATACAATTTGCCGCTCTGTAAAGAGATTTTCATTTACATGCTCCTTACTAGGGTTTGATAGGTTCCTTCTGCATTTACTAGTGATTCGTGGTTGCCCCTTTGAATGATTTTCCCGTGCTCCATGACCAGGATTTCATCGGCATCACGAATAGTGGAAAGTCTGTGGGCGACAATTAGACATGTACAGCCGCGTCGTTTGATATTGTCGAGAATCTTCTTTTCGGTAATGGGGTCGAGAGCGCTGGTGGCCTCATCCAGAATAAGGATGGTGGGATTCTTTACCAGGGCTCGTGCAATTTCAAGACGCTGACGTTCTCCACCCGAAATATTTGCTCCGCCTTCAGCCAGTTTGAAATCGTATGCGCCTGGCTTCGAGATAATCATGTCGTGGATGCAGGCGTCCTTGGCGGCTTGCAGAATGTCGCTTTCCTGCGTTGTAGAATTCCACATGGTCAAATTGTCGCGAATGGTTCCGTTGAAAAGGGAAATCTGCTGGCTTACAGTAGAGATACTTGCCGAAAGAACGTCTTGCGGAATCTTGCTGACAGGAATGTCGTCGCAAAGCATTTCGCCATTCCAGGGCGCGAATAGGCCGCTGACGATTTTTGAGACGGTTGACTTTCCGCTGCCCGATGAACCCACCAATGCAATGGACTGCCCACTGCTCAGTTTAAAACAGAAATCCTCCACAAAGGCTGGCTCCAAGGTGTTGTAACCGTAGGAAATGTTTCGCAACTCCAGACGTCCTGAAAGTTTTGTTTCCATATGGATCTTTTCGGTTTCCTTGAAGGTCTCGTCTTCGGGGTAGCTTTCTATGTCGTCAACTCGATTCAAGTCGGCCTTAAGGGTCTGGACTTGATTGTAGAAAGTCAGCAGGTCGTTCATGGGCGACATGAATGAGGCTAGAAGCGTTGATGAGGCGAGGAGTGCGCCTGCAGTCATGGATCCGTCAATAACAAATAGAGCGCCAATCATCAACACGAGAATGCTTGAAACGATTCCTGAAATTTCGGGAATTGTAGAAAGGGATTCCTGCTTCTTTTGCAGCTGATTTCCGACATTGGCCATTTTGGCGTAATGGCCTTGCAGTATACCCATGTAGCGCGCCTCGGCGCCAGAAGCCTTCAATGTACTGGTCAGTGAAATTCCTGCAGACAGGGAACCTGCCAATTTTCCAAAGTCCTGCTGGTAACGTTGAGCCAGGTTAGAAACGGATTTTGCCTGCAGTTTCATCATCAGGGAATTGAACAGGACGTTGACTAGCCCGATCAGGGCCAGCACCACGCTAAGCTTTGCGAGGATGATAAAATAGAACAGGGCTACGAAAACATTCAGGATGGTTTCTGCAAACTGGTTGTACAGGAAACTGTTTACGGATTCGTTATTGTCTATTCGGTTGGCGATGTCTGCCGAGTACCTCTGACTGAAGAATCCCATGGGCAGTCTGAACAGATGATTTATAAAGCTGTAGGTGGACAGGAGGCTCTTTTTGTTCCGCAAACGAATAAGAATTTTTTCCCTGTAATAGTTCAGTATCGAGCTGAATATCAAAGTGCAGAACATGGCGCCCAGCAAAAAGTGAAGCCATTGATTATTCTGGACCGCAAGAACCTGGTCCACAAAGAATGCAGAAAATGCTGGAATCAGTGCGCCAGGCAAAATCAGCAGAAGGCCTACTGCAATGAGGGAAAGCAATGATTTTTTTTCGCCTGCCAGACGTTTCTTCAGGAGGTCTATGAAACTTTTTTTGAGGGAGACCTTCTGAAAATTTTCGGTGGGGGTAAAGGTAAGTACGATTCCCGTGTAGCTTTCGTCTAACTCCTGCAAGGTGAGCTTGCGCTTGCCCATGGCGGGATCGTTTATGTATGCGAACTTTCCGCGGGTGCCCTCATAAACTACAAAGTGGTTGAAGTTCCAGTGAATAATGCAGGGGCCTTCTGTCTGAAGAAGACCTTCAAAACTACGCTTGTATCCCTTGGCCTCGAAATTGAATTTGCGGGCCGCCTTTAGAATGTTGCTCGCCTTACTGCCGTCTCGGGAAACTCCCGTCTCGATGCGCATCTGCTCTAGAGGAATGTGCAATCCGTAAAAGGCGGTAATCATGCAAAGCGAGGCCGCGCCGCATTCGGTGGCCTCCATTTGTAGCACAGTGGGCGTTTTGGCGACTGCCATTATTTTGCCCCGGAAATAAGAAATTCTATGGGGGCCACTTCCTTAGTGATGATTTCGGCTCTTGCGGAAGTACCCTTGAGCTTGTTGGCCTCTGTGGCCTGGATTTCCACTTGTGCGAAGATGGATGTGCTGGAGTTGCCTTCAACTTTTTTTCGGAGATTTTCTACAAGCTCTTCATCTGATGCGGTGTAGGGCTTGACTTGACGTACTGTTCCGTTCAGCAGTTGTAACTGGGTGGAAATGATCGCCTTTTGACCGGCCTTGATGTCGTAGCTTTCGTTTACGGGAATAAAGCAGACCAGGGTAGATTCGTCGGAATCAAGAAAGACTCCCTCGGCAGTAATGCTTTGGGGGAGCGTTCCTAAAAATGACCAGAGGGCCACGCAGAATACAATAACAAAACCGCCCACGATCGCTATCCAGGATGATGGCGAAATTGCCACGATCATCTTGTCTAGCTGTTCGGGGGAGGATATTTTTTCTAGAGCTGTTTTTCTAAAAAGAGGCATTTAGAATCTGCCAGTTCCAGGAAGGCTTTTCTTTAGCTGGTCAATGGCTGCCTTGGCTGCCTTTACGGCGTCATCAACGAATGTTCCTGCGCCGATGGTGTTTGCTGCGTTGCCTCCGGAAACCTGATCCAGTTCGTCTTCGGAGATTTCCTGATTGATTTTTTCGTTGGTGCTCATAATATTTCTCCTTATACGTTGGCTATTGTATTAAATGGCGATTGTCATGGTCAAGACGTTTGACTCCTGAACCCTTTCGTAAGAAACGGAATTCATCATCTTCTTAACCATGAAAATTCCAAGGCCTCCAATTTCCCGTTCTTCGGCGCTTGCTGTTGTGTCAGGTTCCTTTACCTCGGTAAGAGGATTAAAGGCCTTGCCGTTGTCGCGGAGAGACATGGTTACCATGCCATTTTCCTTGCTGCAAGTGATTTCCAGCTCTGTTGCGCCGCTATAGAAAACGACGTTGCTCACAACTTCGTCTGCACAAATGGAGAGCTTTGTAGAAATCTTCATTCCTATGTCATTGTTTTTTGCCCAAAGGGATACGAATTCCTGGACGTCAGAAAGACTTTCCTTTTGAACAGGAAACGTTTTTTTCTCGCTAGCCATGTTGAGCCTTCCTTCAGACTATATGATATAGCTTTCTTTAGGCAATGTCCAGGATGTCGACGAAACCGGTCAGTTCAAACACTTCCTTAACGTTGTCGCTGACATTGATGAGTTTCTGGCTGCCGCAACCATTCATCTTTTTCTGAATCTTGAGCAGGACGCGGAGACCGGAAGAGGAAATGTATTCGACTTTGGCAAAATCCACAATGAGATTCTTGGTTTCGTTGGAAGCGGCTTCCATTTCGGTTTCAAAAGCGGGGGCGTTTGCGGTATCCAGGAATCCTTCCGGTGCAAGAACGATAGAGTCCTCTTTTTGAATCTTATTAATAACCATTGTTTGCATCCTTCTTAATGTTGATTTCGCTGTATTGGTACAGGAAGTCTTATAAGGGAAATATAAACAAAAACAAACAAACTGGTTTAGAAAGCACGAAAAAACTGATTTTTGACGAAAAATGCCCTAAAAGTCCAATTTTTCACCAATGACCAAAAGTCTATAAATGGCTTCTTCGCTGCCGACTCGGTTCTTGTCGGGGCAGTTTCTGCCAAAAGTCTTGTGCCAATCCCTGCCTGTGGGAACTATGGCGTCGTCAAAAGGCCAGGGGCGGATAAAGCCTTCTGGAAGAAGACTGTAAAGTTTGCTGCTGTCGATGTCCAGGTCGCCTACGCGCGGAGGCATGGGTCCTGCATCAATTCGGGGACAACCATGAAGCAGTTCTTCGGGGTAACCTCCGATGGCGTTGACCAACTGGCCCGCGTTATAAAGGGTGACTCGGCGGGGGCCGCCACAGTTGTAAATCCCTGCAGGGAATTCGTGTTCCAGAATGTACTGCACCACGCGACACATGTCGTTTCCGTAGATGGGTCTGCGGTATTCGTCGGTATAGAGGGTGGCAGGGCGACCCGGTCTAAAACGGTAGCTGATCCAGTCGATGGCTCCAGCGCAACCGCCGGGGGCGTAATCCATAGGCAGTGGCACGCGAAGCATTACGGCATCGGGCTTGATCCGCTGGATTTCGATTTCTGCTTCCAGCTGGTGTTTGCCGTAATTGTGGATAGGATCCTTGGGCGCGTCGTCTTTGTAGGGGCGGAGTTGGGCAGTTTCTTCGCTGCCACTCCAGACCATGTCCGTTGAAATTCTTACGAAGGTGCAGTTGTAATCGGCGGCCAGCTGGGCGGCATCTACACCCTGTTCGCAGTTCAGCAGATGGCTTCGGGGGGTGTCGCATTCGCAGGCCTTTAGGGCGCAGTTTCCACTGGCGTCAATGACCGTCTTGAACTGATGCTTTTCGAAAAGGCGGGTGAGGCTTGCGGTATCTTCGGCGTCGATGGCTACTACATCGGATCCAAAAACGCAGGGATGCTTGATGGGCCGGATGCCGATTAGTGGTGCCGCTGCATCAGGGTGACGGGGGGCCGGATGGATTGTTCCGCTGGTGCCGTCGCTTTCGTCGGTGCCGCCAAAAAGTTTGTTGAAGTGCCTGAAAAGGGCGTAGCCCGGAACACCGTTCAAACCGAGAACGAGAATGGGTAACTGCAGTTTTCGTGAGGCGAGTTCGATCACTTCTGGCTCAGTTTCCACTTGAGGTAACCCGCCATCTGCAACGGGTGATTGAATGTTCCGTCAAGCATTTTGGCCTGCAGTTCTTCGTCAGAAAATTCGGAGGATTCTATTTCTTCGGTTTCGTCGAAGTGGGTTTCGCCTGCTCGGATTACGCCGTCGATGAATACCACATGGAACTTTCCACGGTGACGATCCGGATTCACCGGATATGAACCCAGGTATAAAGGCACTTGCTTATTAGCTGCGCTGGTGACTCCGTAACCGCATTCTTCCTGCAGCTCGCGGAGGGCGGCTTCTTCGGGAGTTTCATTCTTGTCGATGATTCCTGCAGGAAATTCCAATGCGATTTTTCCTGTGCCGTGGCGGTACTGTTCTGTCATGACCCACTTACCGTCTGCGGTACGTGCCAGAATCAAAACCCAATCGGGCTGCCACAATGTGTAGAAATCGTCGATGACTTTTCCGTTAGGCAGTTCGCATTTTTCCTTGGCCACTTTTAGCCAGGGTGCGTTTACCAGGTATTCCGTATCAAGAAGTTTCCAGGGTTTCATCGTGAACCTTACTTTGCAAATCCCGGCGGGGGAAGGTGCATGCCGGCCATGGTCAGGTTGTTCTGCTTGGCGTAGGCGAGAATTCGCTTGCGGGCTTCGATGGACTTTTCCTTGTCCATGTCGTAATTGGAATTGATTTCGGGATGGTCCTTCTGCAAAGCGTAACCGTGCATCAGGTCACCGATAATCAGCAAGTCGGATTTCTGGAAAACGGTGTGGCCGGGCGTGTGACCCACGGCGTCCATGGCGATGACGTTGTGGGGCAGAGTGTCGCCAAAGGCGAAGAGCTTGAGGCTGTCGCTGTATGTGTTCAGAATGCCGACGGCAAGACCGTTGTCCTTGATGTCGTTGAACCAGGCGTCCTTTTCAACTTGGCCCACATAGACGGCGGCGTTCTTGAAGACTTTTTCAAAACCGGTGTCGGTCTTGTTCACGAGACCGTTGATGTGGTCCACGTGCAAGTGGGTCAGGTAAATCTTGGTGATGGAATCGGGGCTGATGTTCAGTTCTTGCAAGTGGTTCAGCATCTGTCCGCCGAATGCTCCCAGACCTGCGTCGAAGAGGACGTATTTCCCTTGGGACTTCAGGAGGTAAGTGCTAACCGTGGCGGGAATGCCGTTAGGGAGATTCAAACTGTTGTAGAGAGAATCGCTGGCATCGCTGAACAGGTCGCGAGGGTTCAGCTTTTCGCCTGCGTTGTCCTGGATCCAGGTGACTGTGGAGCCGTCTGCCAATGTGATGGTCTTGGTCACGGCACGAGTTTCCGGGGCCGTTGTGTTTTCATTTGCTACGGAAGTTTCTGCGGATTCTGTTGCTTTGACTTCGGAAGTGTTTTCAGACTTCACTTCCTGCTTGTTGCAAGCGGTGAATGCAAAAGCCAAGGCGAACGCCGACAAGGAAATTTTTAAAAGACGATTTTTCATAAAAGAACCCTAGACTATAGATATCAGATTATGAGATATAAGATATGAAAAAATTGGTATGAGGTACGAGGTGTGAGCTCGGAGCCTGCGGCTCCTTTCAGCGGAGAGTTTTGAGCCTTGAGCGATGAGCCAGATAATCGCGCCAGAGTCGCCTTACTTTAACACACGACTCATATCTCCCTTTAACCTTTTACGCTTTAACCTTTCTCCTTGCTCATTTCCCTTGTGTAGTATTTGCTGGTGTAGCTTAGGTACATGATGTCGGCGACGAACAGCGCGGCGCTGCATGCCAGGAATACTTGCTGGTGCATCCCGAAATGCTGTGCCATGGATCCACCTGTTAGAATGCCTGCCCCGATTCCAATATCCCAGGCGCTCAGGTATGTGCTATTGGCTGTACCTCGTTGATCGTGTCTTGCCAGGTTGACGCACATAGTCTGATATCCCGGAAAAATAAGTCCCAGGCTTGTACCAATCATCAAAGCCGATGCAAAGAACAGCAAGGTCGTTCCACCGGGAATCATTGGTCCCAAGGTGCCGCAGAAGGAAAGCAGTAAGTAGGCCGCCACGTTCAAGGTCATGCCCATGCCCACCAGGCGGGTAAGCCATCCTTTGTCAATCAGGCGACCGGTAAGAACGCGGTTTATAATGAGGCCGGCTGCAATCAGGGCGTAGAACCAGCCGCTTCCGCCGATGCCTTGTTCCTTTGCATAAAGAGCGATGTAGTTGGTGACGGGACCGTAGGCGAATCCTACGAAAATGAAATTCAGGAATTGAGGAAAGGCGCGGGTCAAGAAAAAGCGGTCCAGGGAAAGGGGCGGACGTTTTACCTTGGGGCGAGGCTTTACGGGAAGCGTCTTTACCAGGATGAGGCCTATTACGCAAAGGGCCACTGAAATGGCGAAAACCACGTTGCTTCCGAGACCTTCGTAAAGGAACATGCCGGTCATGGGACCTGTGGCAAAAGCCAGGTTCACGCTAATGCCGAAGTAGCCGATGCCTTCACCGCGGCGGCTGCTAGGAAGTGCGTCAATGGCGACGGTGTTGCTTGCCGTGGTAGAAATTCCGAAGAACACGCCGTGCATGAAACGGACCACTGCAAGCAGGGGCAAAAGTCCCAGAGCCCAGTAGCCCACAAAGCACAAGGTGAATGCAAAGAAGGTCCAGAAATACAGCGGCTTGCGATTGAGGCTATCTACCAGGAAGCCCGCGAAGGGCCTACAGCAGAGGGCGCCGATAGTGTACAGCGAAATGATGATTCCTGCGGTAGAATTGTCCGTCTGGAATTTTTCAAAGATGTACAACGGCAGAACCGGCAACAGCTGGTAAAAGCTGAAGAATAGAAGAAAGTTGGCTGCGGAACACGTTACAAATGGGCGCGTCCACAATGCGGGGCGGGATTCTGCGACGGAGATGTGTGATTGAGGCGCTGTAGACATGCGGACCTAACTATGAATTATAAAGTATGAATTAAGAAGCTGGATGGAGCTTTATAGGAAAAATCTCGTACCTCGTAATTCATAACTCATAATTAACGATCTACTTCTTCTCCAGCATCACGATAGTTTCGAGATGGGGAGTTCCCGGGAACAAGTCCAGGGGCTGCACTTCGCGGACGCGGTAGCCGTAACGTTCCCATTCCTTGAGGGCGGCGGGGATTTCGTCGGTGCCGCAGAAAACGTGGCACACGCGGATGGGCTTACGCATGGCGAGAGCGTGAATGACGCCCGGTTCGCAACCCTTGCGGGGCGGGTCCAGCAGAATCTTTTCCGGTTCGCCGGGCACAACGCGGGGCAGGCGCAACTGCACGAAATCTTCGTCGATCTTGCCTGCGATAAACTTGTAGTTCTTCTTCAGGTAGCGGGCGCTGGCCTTGGCGGTTTCGATGGAAGGACCTTCCCATTCGACGCCCAGCACAGACTTGGCGGCTTCGCCCAGGGCGAAACTGAACAGACCGTAGCCGCAGTACAAATCCAGGAACTTGTCTTCCTTGGTAAGGCTCAGCATTCGGCTGGCGGCCTTGATCAAGTTGTGGATCTGGCTTTCGTTAATCTGGCTGAATCCGGTGACAGGGTACTTCAGGCTGAAATGACCTAGGTTCAGAGCCAGTTCGCGGGGTCCGTAAAGCTGCTTGAAATTCAGACCTTCCGTGGGGCGCTTGGCTTCCAGATAGTAGTCGGATTCCGTGGTGTCTACATAGGCGTGGGCGGCGGTTACATTCAGTTCGCTCTTCTGCAGCACTTCGGAAATCTGCTTCAGTTTGCGGACGATGGTGGCGTCGATTTTCTTGATGTTAAAAATGACCACGCGGTAGCGGTAAGTACCACGGATGATAATCCAGTTCAAGGCATAGGCCAGGGGCTTGTAAGCCGGAGTGATCAGCTTTTCGAAAAGCAGGTCGTAAATCTTGTTGTGTTCTTCCGGTTCCAGCATGGATTCCTGGCGGTCGAACTGCAGGTTGCCCGGGACCATGGCCACGCGTCGCTTACTGGTGGTGCGGTAACCGCGGGGCATGGGGCTTGCGATGACGTTCTGCGGATTGCCTGCCAGACGGTTCACGTCCCAGAATTCCTTGATGGCCTGATTCTTGATTTTCAGTTCGTCCTTGTAGTCGAACATGGCCAAAGATTCGCCGTGGGCGGAATCGGCTTCGCGGGTGTAATTGGGGACGCAGTTTGCAATAGCCTGCTCAAAAAACATAGGTGCCTCCGTAGGGCGAAATTTTACAAGTGCAAATGTAGAAAAACGGCGTTGGATTACAATATTTTGGACGTTTGAAAATGTTTCTTACTTCCGGTTACTAACTAATCTTCGGGTAAATGCTGGATTGGATAGTAGTTTTTATGGAAAAGATCCAGATAAAGAGATACCTTTACTAACCAAGCTCCCTGAAAAATGGAATTTGGTTAGTAAAATGGTTGTGGACAAAGTAATTTTTACTAACTAAACGCCGATGACTAGAGGGTCTGGTTAGTAACCATCGCCAAATGGACCCAAAACATCCATCGAGGAGGGGCCAGGGGAGGGTGCTAAGATCGGGTTCGTCCAGCAAAAAAGTCCCCCTCCTTTGAGGAGGGGGTTGGGGGAGGGTGCTAAGATCGGGTTCGTCCAGCAAAAAAGTCCCCTCCTTTGAGGAGGGGCCAGGGGAGGGTGCTAAGATCGGGTTCGTCCAGCAAAAAAGCCCCCTCCTTTGAGGAGGGGGTTGGGGGAGGGTGCTAAAAAGGTCCCTTCCAGAGGAAGGGACCTTTTTGTAAAAGCGGCGGACCGGGATCGAACCGGCAACCATTAGCTTGGAAGGCTAAAGCTCTACCATTGAGCTACCGCCGCAATTTGTGCTCAATTATACAAAAAAACACCCGATTTTAAAGGGGTAAATAAAAAAGTATTGTAATTTTTCAAAAAAAATGTTAAATTTACGCCACTTAAACAATTTACCTGAGGTAGCTTAACTTGGCTTTACAACCCCCCCGTGGCCGTCAGATGCCCAACCGTCAGAGCGACGGCACCCGCATCAACGAAGACATCCGTATTTCCCCCATCCGTCTTGTGAAGGAAGAAGGCGAAGCCATCATCATCGAAACCCACAAGGCTTTGCAGATGGCTAAGGACGCCGGTCTGGACCTGGTGGAAGTGTCTCCCAATGCTAAGCCCCCCGTATGCAAGATCATCAACTACGGTAAGTACAAGTTCGAGCAGGTCAAGAAGGCTAAGGCCGCCAAGGCCAAGCAGCATGTGGTGAAGCTGAAAGAAATCAAGATGCACCCCAAGACCGCCGAAAACGACTACCAGTACCGCATCAAGCAGGCAGGTGAATTCCTTCAGGATGGCATGAAGGTGAAGCTTATCATGCAGTTCCGCGGTCGCGAAATGGCCCATATGGATTATGGCAAGCGTCTCATGGAACGTGCAAAAGAAGACTTGGCCGCCTTTGGCGACCTTGAAATGGACTCTAGAGTCGAAGGCAATACCATGCTTTCTATCTATGGTCCTAAGCGTGGTGCCGCTGCCGCCAAAAAGCAGCAGGATGCACCGAAGCCCGTAACCGAGCCCATGGCAGCAGGTGAGGCTTAACTTAATAACCTAACGAGGTAAAAATGCCTAAGATGAAAACTCACAGCGGTTCCAAGAAGCGCTTCCGCCTGACCGGCTCCGGCCACGTCAAGTTCAAGCGCGCTGGTATGCGACACATTCAAACCAAGATGACCACTAAGCGTAAGCGTAACCTGCGTAAGGGCGCTCTCATTAAGAAGGTCGACATGTATCACGTCAAGCGTCTGCTTGTAGTAGCATAAGGAGTGTAAGAATGCCTCGCGCAAAATCCAGAGTTCCTTCCCGCGAACGCCGCAAAAATATCCTCAAAGCCGCTAAGGGCTTCTACGGTCGTCGCAAGTCCAACATTCGCCTTGCTATCGACGCAGTTGCTCACGCCGGTCAGTATGCCTACGCACACCGCCGCGACAAGAAGGGTGACTTCCGCTCTCTGTGGATCACTCGTCTGAACGCTGCAGTTCGTGAATACGGCATCAGCTATAGCCAGTTCATTTACAAGCTCTCCAAGGCTAACATCAAGATGAACCGTAAGGTTCTCGCTGATATGGCAGTTGCAGATCCTGCATCCTTCGCCAAGGTCGTGGACGCTGTTAAGGCTGCATAATTTAGACGCAAGTCTAAATTCGCTCTAGCATCATCTAGCGAGAAATTTACCCCGCTCTCCGGAGTGGGGTATTTTTTTTGTGTAGTCTGCCCCGGCCGGGCCGTACTTTGTCTGGCGTACACGGCGGACGTACTTTGAATGAACGTACTTTGTCTGGCGCACACGGCGGACGTACTTTGAATGAACGTACTTTGTCTGAAGTACCTGGCAGACGTTCTTTCTTAATGTACTATCTCAGTCTGCGGTCATTTTCTGAGTGAACCGCATAATAGGCCTTCTTGTTTTCGTACATCTCTCGGTCGATGGTGTTGATGAACTCGTCCATCGTTCCCTTTTTCAGATCGAGCAGTCCCTTTCCGATGGAGGTGGAGAGTTTGAAGGGGGCCTTGGAATTGTTGTTGAACTTTTCGATGCGGTAATGGATTTCGCGGATGAGGCCGTCTGCCTTTTCTTGGTCCGCCGTGTTCAACAGCACGATAAATTCGTCGCCGGCATAGCGGATGGCGACCCCTTCGTCGTGGATGGTCCTCTGGAGGATGTCGGCCATGGCGATCAGGGCGCGGTCGCCAACGGAATGGCCGAAGTCGTCGTTGATCTTCTTGAAGGAGTTCAGGTCCAGCATCAGACCGGTCATGACGGTTCTACGTTTTCGTGAGAAGACGTTCATGTGGCGGTCCAGGTACACGCGGTTGTATAGGCCCGTCAGTCGGTCGCGGAAGATGAGTTCGTTCTGCAGGCTAGAGAAGATGCCGGCAATAGAAACGGCCAAGCCTGCCGAAATGGTGGAAATGCCGTAGAACAGGGTCTGGGCAAAAGTGCCAATCATCAGCGGGAAGAAATACACCCAGATGGGGAAGTACTTCAGGATACCGTTACGCCTGCGGCTCCAGAAGTAGACCACGATGCTGTCCATGGTGATGCCGTAGTCGATAACGGTGTAAATCCAATAGCCCCACATTCTGTGGTAGTGGTTGTTGCCATCGATGGAAAAAATGAACGGGCAGAAAAAGTTGATGAGTACGCCCAACGTTCCAAGCCCCACGACGGTTTTCAGAATCTTGGCGTGAATCCTTGATACGCCTCCACAAATGTGTTGCGAAAGGAAGACGAACCACAGGGTAGAGCAATACATGTTGGATCCGTAGAGCCAACCGTTGCCATAGATGTTGATGAATTTTGCGAGGGCTCCGGGGCGACCTTCCGATGTGAAAACAATGGGGTCGATAAGGCAATTCAGGAATCCGAGGATCAGCATGACCAGGAGAGACGTGTTCTCCAGATTCTTGCGGGGAAGCTTCCAGACGTTACCTGCGGCAACAACGGCCAGAAGTACTGCACCGAAGATGTTAACCACATATATGCACGACAGGGTTGAATCCATACATTTTTAATATAGATTCTTGTGGGGCGTTTTGAGGGCCTAGAAAAAATCTGTTGTGATTTCTGACTTCTTCTTGCTCTTGGGTTCGACCACGGCGGCGGAGTATTTGGCGTTTGCGAACAGGTCGTTTGTGAGGCCCGTCACATCTTCGGCGGTCAAATCCCGGACGATCTTTTCGGAGTGTTCCATGGTGTGGAATTCGCCCAGGTGCAGAATCTGTTCCGCCATGCGGATGGCTCGCTTTTCGGGATTGTCTGCACCCAAGTGCATGCCGCCCAAAATGTTGGCTTTTGTCCGTTCCAGTTCGTCTTTCATGAAGCCTTGCTTTAGGAATTTTTTCGTTTCCTTGACGCTCAATTCCAGGGCCAATTTCAACTGCTTTGGTTCTGTTGCCAGGGCCACTCCCCAGTCCACGCAGTCGCGGTAGATGTCGGCGGTGGAATAGACGGAATAGGCAAGGCCCTTGTCTTCGCGGATCTTCTGGAAAAGTCTGCTGGCCATGCCTGCGCCCATGGCCACATTAAAAATGGAAAGGGCGCAGCGGCCCTTTTCGTCCATGCGGCTCTTGTCGAAACTCATGCCCCAGAAAAGATTGGACTGGGTGATGTCCTGCTTCTGCACCACCTTTACGCTCTGGTTGGATTTGTAGATGTTGGCGGGTGCGATCCCGCCGGATTTCTTGCGGGCGAATTTCTGCAGGCAGAGTTCCACTAATGCGTCGTGGTTCACCTTGCCTGCGGCGCAGACGTAAATGGGCAATTCATTAATGACTTGGTCGCGATAAGCCAGCATCTGCTTGTGGGTCAGTTCCTTGACTTCCTTGACGGTGCCGGTAATGGAGTGGGCGATACCGCAACCCTTAAAATGGATGGCGTTAAAAACGTCGCCTACAAGTTCTTCGGGAATGTCATCGTAGCTGTGGACTTCCTCGATGATGACTTTCCGTTCCTTTTCCATTTCCTTCTTTTCGAAGCGTGGATTCATGAGCATGTCGGCGATGACGTCGATGGCGAGAGCCAAGTCGCCACTTTCTACGTTGGCGTAAAAGCCGGTTTCCTGGCGAGTGGTGTAGGCTTCCAGATTTCCGCCGCGGTCTTCGATGGCACGGGCGATTTCAAGGGCGGTACGATTTTCGGTACCCTTAAAAACCAGATGTTCATAAAAATGACTCAAACCAAATTCGCCCTTGGCTTCGTGTCGGCTGCCCCGGGGGAACCAGGCGCCAACGGTTACGGAATAGGCATGGGGCATGTAGTCGGTCATGACCACAACGCCGTTAGAAAGCTTTGTCTCTTTAATAATCTGCTTCATATAAATTAGCGGTGTTTTGACTGGATGTAGGCCCTGTGTTCTGCCCTGGTCTTTTCGTTTGCCATGGCGCAGGGTTTCAGTTTCCAGTATAGGCTTTCAAGCTGTTCTGTTTCGAGAATTGTCTTTTGGTTCTTTATGATGTTAGACAGCTTTTTTTGCAATTGAAAAATATGGAGGATGATCCAGTTTACGTCTAGTGAAGAACCGCTAACCTTTGGGGAGGTTGGGATTCCCTTGAGAACGCAGCGGTCGCTGAAGACGATGGCTGAAAAGACGGGAAGCTCGTCAACGTTCAGATCGCTTTTGGAAAAGTTCTCTTTCAGAAAATGTCGGAGGGCGCGGATGTGTCCGGCGTTTTGCTGGATGGGGTTGTGGAAGGTGTGGGTGGTGCGGGCGTTCATGCGCTGGTGCCAACGTTCCTCTTCCAGAGTGCCGGTAATTTCACCGGAGATGTTCTTGGTTTCTAGCACGTAGATGCCGGACTGGTGCAAGAGCAGGGCGTCGATTTCGGTGGTACCGCCGTGGCTTGGAATGTACAGGTTTTTCATCAGCACGAATTTGCGTCCGTCGTCGTTGCAAATGCTGGTCAGTGTCTTGAAAGTGGCCGCTTCGCCGTAGACTCCGTCGGGATCATTTTCCAACTGTTCCTTCTGGAAGTCCTTGAAAGTCTTGCGACGACCGTCGTTATGGAACTGCCCTGCCTTAGGCTTGGCGGCCTTTGTCTTGAAAAAGGCGAATGCCAGCAGCAGGATTATGGCGAGCAATGTAACGATGGTGGAAGTCATGGCGAAAGTATAAGAAAAATGTTCCGCTAAAATTTTTACAGAATGGTTTATGCAAACGAAAACGGCTCGCATTTAGCGAGCCGTTTAAAATCGCGTTGGTTGATTGCGAACTTGCCGTATTAATGCCTGCCGAAGCGGCGGGTCTTGCGGAAGGGCTTGTCGCCGAAGTCGCGTTCGTCATGGTCCTTGCGGAAAGGCTTTTCGCCGAACTTTTCACGACGGCGTTCTTCGCGGTTGCCTGCAAACTTGCGGTCTCCGCGTTCGCCGTGATCGACACCGAAACCGCGACCTTCACGTTCCTTGCGGAATCCGCCACGGCGTTCTTCACGATTGCCTCGGCCAAAACCGCCGCGGCCTTCACGGTGGAAGCTGCGTCCTTCGCGGGGGCGAGTTCCCGGAGCGGGGCCGGTAGGAGGTTCGTCTGTCATCAGACGGAAGCGGGCGTCGTTTCCGCGGATGGTGATGCCTGCCAGAATGTCAAGAACTTCCTGGCTAGTGTCTTCGGGCAGTTCAACGGTGCTGAACTTGTCGAAGAGCTTGATGCGGCCGATGATGGAGCTGCTGATGTTTGCTTCGCCGGCGATGGCGCCTACGATGTCGCGGGGGGTAACGTGGTCGATGCGGCCCACGCCCATGTAGTAACGCAGGTAACCTTCTTCAACGCCGTTATTGCCTTCCTTACGTTCCTTGCGCAGGCGCTGCTTTTCTTCGCCGTTCATGCCTACGCCAAAGTCGTCACGTTCGCGGCGGGCCTTTTCACGGCGTGCTTCGCGGGGAGCGTCCAGGGGCTGCAATTCCGGGAACAGGGGCTGCTTCTTCTGGTACATCTTGATGATGGCGGCGGCTACGTCTTCGGCGGTGATTTCGGTAACGGATCCATCTTCGTTTTCAACGCCGTTGGTCTTATTGCAGCCGGCTGCTACCATTTCCTGGACCAAAGTCTTGAACTTGTCCAGTTCGCCGTAGCTCAAGACGCTGTTCACCTTTTCCTTGAAGGCGGCCACGCGCTTCTGGCTGATGATTTCGCCGGTGGGCATTTCCATCACGTCGATGGGCTGGCGGGTGGCCCGTTCGATAATCTTCAGCATGCGCTTTTCGCGGGGAGTGATGAAGAGGATGGCGTCGCCGCTACGGCCTGCTCGACCTGTACGTCCAATGCGGTGTACGTAGGATTCCGTGTCGAAAGGAATGTCGTAGTTCACCACCAGGGAAATGCGGTCCACGTCGATACCGCGGGCGGCCACGTCGGTAGCCACCACGATATCCAGCTTGCCCATCTTTAAACGGTTGATGGTGCGTTCGCGCATGGACTGGGCCAAGTCGCCATTCAGCGGGGCGACGGTAAAGCCGCGGCTTTCCAGCTTTTCGGCCACTTCGGTGGTGTTCTGCTTGGTGCGCACAAAGATCAGCACGCCGTCAAATTCTTCGCCTTCCAGGACGCGGGCCAAGGCTTCGACCTTGTGCTCGTTCTTTACCATCAGGTAACGCTGGCGGATGTTTTCAACGGTGGTGGTCTTGCTTTCGATGCAAGCCTCATCGTATTCGCCCAGGTACTTGTCGATAATGGCCTTCACCTTCTTGGGCATGGTGGCGCTAAAGAGGGCGCGCTGTGCGCTTGCGGGAATTTCCTTCAGGATGGTTTCGACATCTTCTTCGAAACCCATGTCCAGCATTTCGTCAGCTTCGTCCAGGACGATAGCCTTCACGCCGCCCAGGGTGATGGTGCCGCGCTTGATATGGTCAATAAGACGACCCGGAGTGGCAACGATGATGTTGGCCTGGCGCTTGAGGGCGCGGATCTGCACGGCGATATCCTGACCACCGTAAACGGGAACCACATGGACCTTGGGCAGGTTTACGGAATACTGCTGGATGGCTTCGGCGACCTGGATGGCCAATTCGCGGGTAGGAGTCAGCACCAGCATAGAGGTTTCGTGACCGTTGAATTCCAGGCGGGAAAGCAGGGGCAGGGAGAAGGCGGCTGTCTTACCGGTACCTGTCTGTGCCGTACCCAGGAGGTTTCCGCCCTGAAGCAGTGCGGGAATAGCCTTCACCTGAATGGGGGAGGGGGTCACATAGTTCATGGCCTTGATGGCGTCCAGAACGGCGGGAGCCAAGTCCAGGTCCTCGAAAGTGACCAGTGCTTCGTCACCTTCGGTTTCGTCGCTCAGTTCTTCGTCTTCGTCCTCTGTGGAATCGTTTTCGTCTGCGGAATCATTTTCGTCTGCGGATTCTTCGACGGTTTCGATGTTTTCTTCTTGCTCTTGTTCAGTAGTTTGCTGTTCTTCGTCGACGAATTCAATAGATTCACCAACATTTGCCTTGGCTTCTGCGCCAGCCTTTACGATGTTGCAATCATCATCGATGACGATTCCATCGGGATTCAATGCCAAAAAAGCGGCTTCGTCAGCTTCGTCTTCGTCGGCCCCACCAGCAATGGATGCCAAAAAGGCATCGGCTTCGCGGGCAATCTTGGATTTGGAGTCAATAGTTTCTTCGGGGATGCGATCTTCCGCACCCTGCTTTTCAGGATTCTTCATAAATCACCTTCGGGGACCCGTAAACTTCATCTGCGGCCCATGCCGCGTCATCTCGTCGCTGTAAAGCGTTTAAAATAAGCCCCGAAGTGCACTCGCACTCAAAAAACCTGAAGTTCGTTAGGTCACCTAACTCAAATGTGGGCACAAAGGTAGAAATGTGTATTGGAAAATCAAAGGTTATAAAAAGCACATATTCCAATATGGAATATATTCGGGTCTTGCTTTCTGCCCCTTTGTGTAATATTAAAATAAGTTAGAAACAAAACGTAAAAGGAAAGAAGGGACCAATTAATGAAGCGAAATGGAATTTTAAACAGTGAAATTTCCCGAGTTTTAGGGTATTTGGGCCATACGGACTGCATTTGCATTGGCGACTGTGGCCTGCCCATTCCCGACGAAACAGAGCGTATCGACCTGGCTCTGGCTTTTGGCGTACCCACCTTTATGCAGACCTTGACCGAAGTGGTGAAGGATATGAAGGTGGAAAAGATTGTCTTGGCCGAAGAAATCAAGACCCAGAATCCCCAGGTTGAGGGGCAGGTGCTGCAACTGTTAAAGGGTGTTGAAGTGGAATATGTACCTCATACGGAACTGAAGGCACGCACCCAGACTTGCAAGGCTGTAATTAGAACTGGGGAAACTACTCCTTATGCCAACATAATTTTGCAATCCGGGTGCATTTTCGCCTGATAGGAGGATCGTAATACTCTATGCATGTTGAAATGAAAGGCATTAACAAGTCTTTTGGAAGCAACCAGGTATTGAAGGATGCCGGCTTCTTCCTGAAAGACGGTGAAATCCACGCCTTGATGGGTGAAAACGGGGCCGGAAAGTCGACCTTGATGAAGATCCTGACGGGCGTGTATACCCGCGATTCCGGTACCGTGATTGTGGATGGCAAGGAAGTGACCTACCACAGTCCCAAGGAAGCCGAAGAGGCGGGTATCGTTTTTATTTATCAGGAATTGAACGTTCTGTTTGACCTGACGGTTGAAGAAAACCTGTTCATGGGTCGCGAAATTACCAAGCGCTTTGGTGTCTGCGACAAGAAGGCCATGCGCGCTAAGGCCCAGGAAATCATGGACCGCATGGGTGTCCATATTCCCGTGGATGCGGTCATGAGCGACTTGTCTGTGGGCCAGCAGCAGATGGTGGAAATCTGTAAGGCCCTTATGGTGGACGCCAAGGTCCTGATTATGGATGAACCTACGGCTGCCCTTACCCAGAGCGAAACTGAAGTCCTGTTTGAGGTCATCAATTCCCTGCGCAAGAAGGGCGTCTCTATCGTCTACGTTTCTCACCGCATGGAAGAAATCTTTGAATTGTGCGACCGTATCACCATCCTCCGCGATGGTACCTATATCGATACCAAGTACATCAAGGATATCACCATGGATGACGTGGTGAAGATGATGATCGGCCGTGAAATCGGTGAACGTTTCCCCAAGCGCGATAACGCCATCGGCGGTGAAGTGCTCCGCGTGGAAGGCCTTACTCATGAAAAGCTGTTCCGCGACGTAAGCTTTAATGTCCGTGCCGGCGAAGTGCTTGGCGTGTCGGGCCTTATGGGTGCTGGCCGTACCGAGATTATGCATGCCGTTTTCGGCAATATGCCTACGGTAGCAGGCAAGGTCTTTATCAACGGTAAGGAAGTATTCATTCGCAATCCGCGTCAGGCTATTGAAGCGGGTATCGGCTTTATTACTGAAGACCGTAAGACCGAAGGCCTGCTGCTGGAAAAGAGCATTGCTGAAAACATCGAACTGACCAACTTGGGAATCGTTTCCAAGAAGGGTGTTCTGGATGCTGCAAAGCAGTCCAGCCTTGTGAAGCGCGGTATCGAGGAATTCCGCATCCGCTGTTTCGGCCCTCAGCATGAGTGCGGTAACTTGAGTGGTGGTAACCAGCAGAAGGTGGTTCTTGCCAAGTGGATTTATACGGATCCCAAGATTCTCATTCTGGATGAACCCACTCGCGGCGTGGATATCGGCGCCAAGAAGGAAATTTACAACGTAATCAATGATATGGCCGCCAAGGGCGTCGCCGTTATCATGGTGTCTTCTGAATTGCCCGAAGTTCTGGGCATGAGTGACCGCATTATGGTGGTTCACGAAGGACATGTGACTGGCATTATTAATGGTGCCGACGCTGATCAGGAAAAAATTATGACTCTTGCTACAGGAGGATCCCTCTAATGAAAAAGGAAAACAAAAATATTGGTGCATTTTTGTCAGAATATGGCGTGTTTATTGCGCTAGCAATTCTGGTAGTTATTATCAGTGCCATCAGCCCTGAATTCCGCCAACCGGGCAACTTCCTGAACTTGTTGCGTCAGGCTTCCTTTAACGGCTTGATTGCCTTCGGTATGACCTGTGTCATTCTCAGTGGCGGTATCGACCTTTCTGTGGGTTCTACCTTTGCCTTGAGCGCCATTGTCTGTGCCGAAATGATTGGCCATGGCGTACCTGTCATTGTTGCGGTTCCCGTAGCATTGCTGGTGGGTGTGGCTCTCGGCTTGATTAGTGGTCTTTTGGTGACCAAGGGTCGTTTGCAACCGTTCATTGCAACCCTTATTACCATGACGGCTTATCGTGGCCTCGCCATGATCCTTACCGATGGTAAGCCCATTTCCCGCCTGGCAGAAAGTTCTGGTGATAGCCTTTTGTTCAAGGCTCTGGGTAAGGGTAATGTGGTCTGCGATTTCTTGCCGGCTATTAAAATTCCTATTCCTATCTTGATCCTGTTGGCCTCCTTTGGAATCTTCTATTTCTTGCTGAAGCATACCACTTTCGGTCGCCGCCTTTATGCCACCGGTTCTAACGCCAAGTGCGCTGCACTGTCTGGTGTGAACATCGATCGCGTGAAGATGAGTGTCTATGGTATTTCCGGTTTCCTCAGTGCATTGGCCGGTCTGATCATGATTAGCCGTGTGGACTCCGCACAGCCCATTATGGGTAGCGGTTATGAACTGGATGCCATCGCTGCTGTTGCCCTTGGCGGTACCAGTATGAATGGCGGCCGCGGAAGAATTACCGGTACAATTGCAGGTGTTCTGATCATTGCTGTTTTGAACAACGGTTTGAACATCTTGGGTGTCACTTCCTACTATCAGAACGTGATCAAGGCTGTAGTAATCTTGGTTGCTGTGCTTGCTGATCGTAAGAGATAAGGAGATTTGAATCATGAAAAGAATTTTTGCTTTACTTTTCGCTTCTTTTGTGTCTGTGATGATGGCCGCATGTTCTATTGTCATTGACGGTGAAGAAAAGACTACTGCCCAGAAGGTTGATTCCAAGGGCGCAATCGGCTTGTCTGTTTCTACTTTGAACAATCCTTTCTTCGTGACTCTTGTGGAGGGCGCCAAGAAGGCTGCCGTGGAACTGAATGCCAACATTACTGTGGTGGATGCTGGTGATAATGTTTCTAAGCAGGTGAGCGACATCGAAGACTTGGTCAGTAAGAATGTCAGCATCCTGATTGTGAACGCTGTAGACTCTGACGCCTTGACTGGTGCTGTAAAGGCAGCCAAGTCCAAGGGCGTGAAGGTCATTAGCGTGGACCGCGCCATCAACGGCGTGGAAGTGGATTGCCAGATTGCTTCTGATAACGTTGCCGGTGCAGAACTTGCAACCCAATATATCGTAGACAAGCTTGGCGAAGGTGTTGTGACTGCAGAGCTGCAGGGCACCATGGGTTCTTCTGCTGCTATTGATCGCGGTAAGGGTTTCCACAACATTGCCGATGCAAAGTTGAATGTGGTCGCATCCCAGACTGCAAACTTTAACCGTACCGAAGGCATGAGCGTTATGGAAAATATGCTCCAGGCCAACGGCAACATTGCCGCAGTCTTTGCTGCCAATGACGAAATGGCTCTGGGTGCTGTTGAAGCTAGCAGCGGTGCAGGCAAGAAGGTGATGGTGGTTGGCTTTGATGCAACCGACGATGCTGTAGAAGCTATCAAGGCTGGCCGCATGGCTGCAACCATCGCTCAGCAGCCTGGCCTGATTGGTGAAACTGCTGTTCGTGCTGCAGTGGATCTGAACAACGGCAAGTCCATCGAAAAGAACATTCCGGTGAAGGTCACCTTGGTCACTGCTGAAAATGCAGACAAGTTGAATGCCGATAAGCCCAGCTTCAGCGGTACCATCGGTCTGTCTGTTTCTACTCTGAACAATCCCTTCTTCGTTACTCTGGTTGAAGGTGCCAAGAAGACTGCTGCTGAATTGAAGCTTGCCCTCACTGTGGTTGACGCTGGTGACAATGTTTCCAAGCAGGTTAGCGACATTGAAGACTTGATCAGCAAGAACGTTAGCATCCTTATCGTGAACGCTGTGGATTCCGATGCTCTGACCGGTGCCGTAAAGGTGGCCAAGTCCAAGGGCGTAAAGGTCATTAGCGTGGACCGCGCCATCAACGGTGTGGAAGTGGATTGCCAGATTGCATCCGATAACGTTGCCGGTGCAGAATTGGCTACCCAGTACATCGTAGACAAGCTGGGTGAAGGCGTTATTACCGCTGAACTTCAGGGTACTCTGGGTTCCTCTGCCGCTATCGATCGCGGTAAGGGTTTCCACAACATTGCCGATAAGAAACTTAAAGTGGCTGCCTCTCAGACCGCAAACTTCAACCGTACCGAAGGCATGAGCGTCATGGAAAATATGCTCCAGGCTAATGGCAAGATTGCTGCAGTCTTTGCCGCTAACGACGAAATGGCTCTGGGTGCCGTAGAAGCTAGCAGCGGTGCAGGCAAGAAGGTGATGGTGGTTGGCTTTGATGCAACCGACGACGCTGTTGAAGCCATTAAGGCTGGCCGTATGGCTGCAACCATCGCTCAGCAGCCCGCACTGATTGGCGAAACTGCTGTCCGTACTGCCATGGACATCGCCAACGGCAAGGTTGTAGAAAAGAACATCCCGGTGAAGGTCACGTTGGTCACTGCTGAAAATGCAGGTAAGTAGGAAGGTATCATGAAAGTTCTAAATATCGGATCCATGAACCTTGACCACGTCTATAGCGTGGACCACATTATCCTGCCGGGCGAAACTGAAGCTACCGGAGCCGTCAAGCATTACCTGGGCGGCAAGGGTATGAATCAGTCTGTTGCTCTTGCTAAGGCTGGCGTTGAAGTTTATCAGGGCGGTATGATTGGTGAAGATGGTCAGCCCTTCCTGGACGCTTGTAAAGAGTATGGTGTTCACGGGGAATTCATTGCTAAAGTCGATGATCAAACTGGCCATACCATCATCCAGATTGACAAGAACGCCCAGAACAGTATCTTGCTGTATGGTGGTGCAAACCAGCGTCTGACTCAGGAATATGTGGATGGCGTTCTCGGCCACTTTGCTGCCGGCGACATTCTGTTGCTGCAGAACGAAGTGAACCTTTTGCCCTACATCGTGGACAAGGCTTACGAAAAGGGAATGCAGATCGCCTTGAATCCGTCCCCATTCAATGAAAAGCTGGATGCGGTGGATATGACCAAGATCAGCATCTTCTTGCTGAACGAGGTGGAAGGCAATCAGGTGACCGGCAAGACGGACCCGGATGAAATTCTGGCTGAAATGCGCAAGCGTTTCCCCAAGGCCCGCATTGTGCTGACCCTGGGCAAGGACGGTGCCGTGTATAGCGATGGTGACCAGAAGGTGTTCCAGCCTATCTTCCCCGTGAAGGCAGTGGATACCACTGCCGCCGGCGACACCTTCACCGGGTACTTCCTGGCAGGTCTCGCAGAAGGCATGCCCATTGCTCAGGCTCTCCGCATGAGCGCCCGCGCTTCCGCCATTGCGGTAAGCCGCCCCGGCGCCGTACCCTCGATCCCCTTGCGAAAGGAAGTGGAGGAAGCTCTGGCCAACGGCTGATGATGTAGCTAATTGGACCTGCACTAAGGGTTGAATGGACCGCCGCTAAAAACGGCCACCTGTAAAGGAACCTTAATAGACAAAGCAGAGAAATTATACTACATTGCGCCTTACGTCGGAGAGATGTCAGAGTGGTCGATTGAGCCGGCCTCGAAAACCGGAGTCTGTAACAGGACCGAGGGTTCGAATCCCTCTCTCTCCTTTGAATAAAAGAAGCGCACCCATTAGGGTGCGTTTCTTTTTTCATAAGATGGTCTTCGAGCTTTCGAATAAGAGGGGTCGATTGATTTCGCGAGAGCCGTAGGCGAACTGTTTTTTCTAAAAAAAACATTGTATATTGTTTCAGTAACGTTTTAACCTCAATTCAAGGAGACACGATGGCTAATAAGTACGCTGGTACCCAGACCGAAAAGAACCTCGAAGCTGCATTTGCAGGCGAATCCCAGGCTCGTAACAAGTACACTTACTTTGCATCCCGCGCAAAGAAGGATGGTTTCGAACAGATCGCAGCACTGTTCCTGAAGACTGCAGAAAACGAAAAGGAACATGCCAAGATGTGGTTCAAGGAATTGGGCGGCATCGGTGACACCGCAGAAAACCTGAAGGCTGCTGCCGACGGTGAAAACTACGAATGGACCGACATGTACGAAGAATTCGCAAAGACTGCCGAAGCTGAAGGTTTCGCCGCCCTTGCAAAGAAGTTCCGCCTGGTAGCAGCTATTGAAAAGCATCACGAAGAACGCTACCGCGCACTTCTCAAGAATGTGGAAACTTCCGCCGTGTTCGAAAAGAGCGAAGTCAAGGTTTGGGAATGCCGCAACTGCGGTCATATCGTCGTGGGTACCAAGGCTCCCGAAGTCTGCCCCACTTGCGCTCATCCCCAGTCCTACTTCGAAGTCAACGCTGAGAACTATTAAGAACCGAGCGTCGCAGAAAAAAAGAAAGAATCCGGTGGGGTTCTTTCTTTTTTTGTTGGGAAATTACGGTTGAAGAAGATGTCTTTCCTGAATTAGACCGTATGATTGTTGTTGTGGAGCTTGATTTTTGATTACTGGTACGGTTTATTTTTGAAAAAAATGAATTTCCAACCGTAGTTCCCGTGGAACGGGGAGGGGTATACAAAAAACACCACTCAAGTGAGCGGTGTTTTTGTATACCTCCAAGCGGTTTCGAACCGCTGTTGCGGGAATGAAAATCCCGAGTCCTGGGCCACTAGACGATGGAGGCGTTTAGGTGCGACCAAATATAGGAAAGTATCTGAATTAGTCAAGGGTGTTGCATAAAATTTTTTTTTCGTACAAATTTACCGTTTTGCCTCACATTGTATTATATTTGCGCTTCGTAAGATTTTCGTAGTATTTTTGGCCTTTTGTGAGGCTGATTAAGGCGGATGTGATTGATGTCTAGCTGTGTTGAATTGCTTGAATCTGTTTTGGACGGCTCTGATCGTCTGGTCCTGGTTTGCGATGCAGAATCGTTTTCTGTGGTTTATGCGAATAAGATGGCCCGAGATTATGCAAAACAGGGTGAAACTCCCTATAAGGGGGTGCCTTGTTTCAAGTATATGATGGGCCTGGATAGTCAGTGCCCTTTTTGCCCCCTCCGCAAGTCAGAAAAACGCGATTCCCTAAATGCCGATGTGAATCTTGGTGACCGAGTTTATAATACCAAGGTTGAATACAAGGAGCTGGATGGCCGGAAGGTTTTTGTTGAGTATGTTGCTGACGTAACCTCCATTCGCCGTACCGAAAAACAGTATGTAGATCAGCTTAAATTGCTGAAGGATTCCATTCCCAATACCGATGTGGTTTTTCATTTGGACCTTACCGGCAATGCGGTCCTGGGGGTAGATGGCGAGGACGGTTACATCGAGGGGCTTAAGTCCTGGATGGCTTCGCGTCAGGAACCCACGACAGTAGATTCCATTGTGGAAATACTTTCCTGTAATATCCCCAAGCAGGTTTCCCGTATAGCTTACCTCAAGGATTTTGCTTGTGCTTCCTTGATCCGGCATTATGAAGAGGGCAAGATGTCCTTCGAACGGGAGATGGAATGTTTTAGGGACGATGAAATTATTCCGTACCGTGCTTGCGTCCGCTATATGATGAACCCCATCAACGGTCATCTGGAAGCGGTTATCTATGGAGTCGATCTTTCTCAAGAGAAACTGGCTCAGGAACGTCAGCTGAACTTCGTTACTGCCTTAAGCCAGGATTTCCGTTATGTGTACCTTTGGAATCCTGACAAAGATGAGATCTCCATTGTCAAGCAGGACGGCTTCATGGTCCGTAGCGACCTTGGGGCTGAAAACAAGTTCCCGTATGATGCCATGTGGGCTCACTACATTGAAGACCGCGTCTTCTCGGAAGATCGCGAAATGATGTACAAGGCCATGGAAAAGGAGAAGGTCCTTGCCTATCTCAAGGATCATGAAAACTATGTGGGCACCTACCGCGTGGTTGAAAATGGAGATATTCATTACTTCCAGTACAAGTACGTAAAAATCGAGGGATCCTCCGAGATTATTGCGGGTTTCCAGAACGTGGACAAATTGTTGGATACCGAAATTTTCCGTAATTCCATTATCAGTACCTTGGCCAAGGTTTACTTCTGTGCCTATGATATTGACCTTTCTACGGGGCATTTCCGCGAACTGGGCGATTCTACCCGAGATTATATTTCCAACGTCATCGGTCAGATGGGTGAGTCCATGGAAAAGTTCAGGGCCATTTGCCAGACGACGGTGGCGCCGGAACAGGTCCAGGAATTTCTCGACTTTACGAACATTCATACCTTGGCTGGCCGCCTAGCTAACCGCGATTCCATTGGTATCCATTTTAAGGGTTTGAATGCGGGTTGGTGTGAAGGTCTATTTGTTGTCATCAGTCGAGACAAGAATGGTCGGTGCTCCCATGTTCTGTGGGTTGTTCGTTCCATTAACGAAGAAGTGGCTAGGGAAGAAGCTTACAAGGTTCAGCTGAAGGACGCCCTCCGAAAAGCGGAGCGGGGAAGTGAGGTCAAGTCCAAGTTCCTGGCCAGGATGTCTCATGATATCCGCACGCCTTTGAATGGAATTATCGGTCTGCTTGAAGTTGCTGACCGTAAGGAACAAAGTCCGGAAGAGCGGGCGGAAGGCCGCAGGAAGGCGAAGAACGCCGCCAATCATTTGCTGTCGTTGTTGAACGATGTGCTGGATATGTGCGAGTTCGATGACGCCGAAACTCAACTGTTGGAAGAACCTTTTGATCTTCAGCAGGTTCTTGGTGAAGTTCGTTCTATTGCCAATCTCCGTGCTGATGAAAATGATGTTGTCGTTAGATATGATGGTGCGTTGAGTGTAAAATGTCCCCATTTGCTGGGGAGCCCGCTCCATGTCCGTCAGGTATTCCTGAACATTTTGACCAATGCCATTAAGTTTAACAAGAAGGGCGGTTCCGTAGACTGTTATTCCGAAATCGTGAATGAGACGTCGGATGTTTTGACCTACTGTTTCCACGTGGTGGATTCGGGTATCGGTATGAGTAAGGAATTCCTTGAACGGATGTTTGAACCTTTTACCCAGGAACGTAATGATGCCCGAAGCACTTATCGGGGCTCCGGTATGGGCATGGCGATTGTAAAGGCCCTTGTGGAAAAGATGAATGGCCGGGTTACGGTCCGTAGTACAGAGGGCGTTGGAACTCACGTTGCTGTGACGATTCCCTTCAAGATTGATCAGAGTTCTCGTGTTTGCCTCACTGAAGGTGCGGAAAGCGAATCCCTGGATGGTATGAAGGTCTTGCTGGTGGAAGACAACGACTTGAATCTGGAAATTGCCCGCCGAATCCTGGAAGACATGGGCGTGGTGGTGACTAGCGCTAGAGATGGCGAAGAAGCGGTGCGGGTCTTTGAAAGCGCTGGCCAGAACGAACTGGACTTGATTCTGATGGACTTGATGATGCCTGTGCTGGATGGTTTTGGGGCTACCAGGAAAATCCGTCTTTCTGCTAAGAAGGAAGGTGCTGAAATTCCCATTGTGGCCTTGTCTGCCAATGCATTTGCAGAAGATGTGAAAAAGTCCAGGGACGCCGGCATGAACGGTCACTTGGCCAAACCCATCGATATTCCCTTGCTAAAGAAAACGCTGAATATGTACAAAAGGGCTTGATTTTCTTTTTGATAATTTATTTGGCGCTCCCCGTTCTTTTTTCAAAACTTTAGAGTAATTTCAATAGAAAAATGTTATCGTACTGATAACTTTTTTTCTGGTTGCTTTTGAAAAAGCGGAGGAATTATGGCTGTAATGATTATTCAGCTCTTGATTGTGCTGGCTGCTCTTTACGTGGGTTCACGTTATGGTAGCCTTGCCTTGGGTGCAATTTCTGGTATTGGCCTTGCCATCTTGGTGCTGGGCTTTGGTATGCAGCCGGGTAAGCCGCCTACCGATGTTATCTACATCATTATCGCGGCTGTGACCTGCGCCGGTATTATGCAGGCTGCGGGCGGTATGGATTGGTTAATCCAGTTAGCGGAAAGACTTCTGCGTAAACACCCTAACCAGATTATCTTCCTGGCTCCGCTTTGCACTTTCTTCCTCACGGTTCTCGTGGGTACCGGCCATGTGGTTTACACCCTCATGCCCATTATCTGCGATATTTCCCTGAAGAAGGGTATCCGTCCGGAACGTCCCTGCGCCGTGGCTTCTGTGGCATCCCAGGTGGGTATTACCTGTTCTCCCATTGCTGCCGCCGTGGCTTCCTTCGTGGTGATTTCCAACGCCAACGGTTTTGAAATCAACAACTTGCAGGTGATTGCGGTAACCATTCCTGCTTGCCTTTGCGGTTTGATGGCAGCCGCTGCCGTTAGCTACAAGCGCGGTCTCGATCTGGACAAGGATCCCGCTTTCCAGGCTAAGCTGAAAGACCCTCAGCAGCGTGAATACATGTACGGCAACACCGCTTCTGTGCTGGACAAGGCTGTTTCCAAGGAAGCAAAACGTTCCGTGTTTATCTTCCTGGCTGCTTTGGCTGTGATTGTGATGTTCTCTGTGTTCCAGATTGCGGGCCATGACATTCGTCCCGCTTTCCCCACTGGCAAGGTTGTGGATGGTGTGGCTCAGGTGAAGCCCATGGGCATGAACTTGATCATTCAGATTGTGATGATTTCTGCAGCCGCCTTCATGATTATCTTCTGTAAGGCTGAACCCAAGAAGGCTGTGGCTGGAGCCGTTTGGCAGTCTGGCATGGTGGCTGTGGTGGCTATCTACGGTATCGCCTGGCTGGCTGATACTTACTTCGCCAACTACATGGACGTGATGCAGGGCGGCCTGAAGGATATTGTTCAACATTATCCCTGGGCGATTGCCCTGGCCTTCTTTGCGGTGTCTGTGCTGATTAACTCTCAGGGCGCCGTGGTGGTGGCCATGCTTCCGCTGGCGTACAGTCTGGGTATCGAAGGTGCGGTGCTCTTGGGCGTGCTCCCCAGCGTTTACGGCTACTTCTTCATTCCCAACTATCCTTCCGACATTGCCACCGTGAACTTCGACCGTTCCGGCACTACGGTAATCGGTAAGTACCTGCTGAACCACAGTTTTATGCTGCCGGGCATGACCAGCGTTATCGTTTCCACTATTGTGGGTTCTTTGATTGTGAAGGTGTTCTTCTAATTATGGGAGGTGTCGCGCGAATTTTTCGCGGGAAAGATCTTCGTGTACTCTGGGCTCGCCGTAAGGCGGGCCCTTTTTTGCGGTTATAAAACTAAGGGCGGTTGTAAAATAAGAAAAGCCCAACCTTTCGGTTGAGCTTCTCTTATACCTCCAAGCGGTTTCGAACCGCTGTTGCGGGAATGAAAATCCCGAGTCCTGGGCCACTAGACGATGGAGGCGTTTAGGTAGGCCAAATATAGGTTAGATTTTTAATCTTGTAAAGGGTGTAAGGCAAAAAAAGTTAATTTTTCTCTGTGTTTTTGAAAAAATGGTTAAAAAAGTCTCTTTTTAGGGGTATTTTGAAGTTTTTTCCGGTGGCCTTGCTTGCCAGCGGTGCCGACGCTGCCGTCCTCTGGGGGATCCGTGCCTTTATGGATATCCTCTCGGGGGAGGGCCCCATGCCCCTTTATGGATGGGTGGGCCTGATGTTGGGCCTGACTTTTTTACGCCTGATATTCCTGACCTTGAAAATCCGAGTTTCCGAGAGCTGGGTTTTTGCGGCGGGCGCTCGTATCATGGGCTGGTTCCTTCACCGTTTGCGCTTGCTCCATCCGCGGAATTTCCATACCCCTGCCGGAAACCTCTTGGTGGAATCCGCTTATGAGTCGGCGCTGGTTCTTCAGAATAATGGGGCGGTTCTTTTTCAGGGGGCTCAGGCGGTGTTGCAGCTGGCGGTGTTCTTGCCGGTGTTGCTGTACATTTCCTGGCCGCTGACCTTGTTCCTTTTCGCGGTGGTGGTTCCGGTGGTGGGCGCCCTTCAGCGGAAACTTCATAAGCTTGGGCCTGTGGAGGAAAATCTGCTTCGCGACCGTTCGCGGTTCCGGGGCGACCTGACTCTTGCCCGCCGCCTCTTTTTGCAGTGGAGTTCCCGCCGGGAGCGTACGCTTTTGTCTGACGAACTTTTGCAGCAGAACCGCCATTTGCGAAATGACGGACTGGCTGCGGGCCTGCGGAAAAATGGACTTTCGCTGGTGGCGGAATCGGTGTCGGTGGTGGCCATGGTCCTGGTCCTGGGTTTTTGCGCGGTGCTGATTCGCTGCGGGTGGATGAATGGCTCCGGTTTGGTGCTGTTCTGCTCGGCGGTCTTGCTCAGTTACAAGCCTGTAAAGGAATGCGCCCGGGTGCTGCCCCAATTCCGGTCTGCGGTAAGCGCCTTGAAAATCCTGGAAGAATTTGAAAAGGCCGAAATCAGGAGTTCTGATTTTGGTGGACGTGGGGCGGGTTCCGCAAATGGTTATAGCCCTGACGGGCTGTTCGTGAAGAATGGTTCGTTTAAGTACGCTGGTTCGGAACGTCCGGTTTTTGCGGGCTTGAATCTGGAATGGTCCCGTTCGAAGCCGGTTCTTGTCCGTGGAAAAAATGGGATAGGGAAGTCGACGCTCTTGCGGTTGCTTGCGGGCCTGGAAAGCTGGGATGCTGAGGGTGCCGCAGACGGGGTTTGTTCGTCGTTGCCGGTTGCCGCAAATGCCGTATTTTTTGTGGCTCAGGATTTGGAGTTGCCTCCCCGACGCTTGCTCCGCGGAATTTTGGAAAGTTTGAAGCAGGGGGCCGCGGGCTCTGTTGGGGTCGCCGCTGCGGAAGGTTCGTCTGCAACCGCTGCGGGTTGTGGGTTTAGCGTTGCGGGCTGCCGCGAACTTTTCGCTTTCGCGGAAAATTTCGGGATCCTTCCGCTGGTAGAAAAGCAGGGGCTTTCAGGCGGCGAGCGTTCCCGCGTGGCCTTGCTGTGGGCTCTCGCTTCGGACTGCGATACGGTCCTTCTGGATGAACCTTTTGCGTCCATCGCCTTGGCGGATCGGGAGCCGTTGTTGGCTGCGTTCCTGCAGGCGGCTGCCGCTCTTGACAAGTGGGTAGTGATCGTAAGTCACGACGTACTTTCTCCCGAAATGGAAGGCCGCTTCAGTATCGTGAACTTTGATGGCGCGGGGGAACGATGAAAATTCTTTATGCCTATCGCGGCTGGATTCTTGGGGCCATGGCGGGAACCATGCTGGCCTTGCCGGGAATGCCCATATCGGACGATTGGTTTGATATGTTGCCGCTGCCAACCCTTTGCTTGATTGCCTTCGTGCTCTTGCGTGTGCAGGCCCGCCGCATCATCGGGGAACATACCCGCGGATTTTCTCACGATGCGGACCGACTTGTAACGGAAGGCGTGTACTCCCGCATTCGCCACCCGCTGTACTTGTCTAACGCCGGGGTCGGTTACGCTTTCGTGGTGTTGCATTTTGGATTCGCCCTGGTGGCCTTGGTTTTTGTGGTGGCACTTTTTGCTTTTGAATATTTGTTATCGCGGATGGAAGACCGCTACCTGGAAAATCGGTTCGGCGAAGAATGGCGAACCTGGGCCGCAGAGACGCCTGCCTTTTTCCCGCGGTTAAGTGGTTCGGGTGTGGGCCCTTCAGTTGGTGGACGGCCTGCGACTGCTCGCGAAGGTTCCGCAACGGGTTCGGCTGAACGTTCCGCGAAGTCCCCTGCCCGTCGTTCTTTTGCGGCGGCCTTTAAGGCGGACACGTCTACGTGGCTCTGGCTGCTGGTGATGATTGCGGTCGTTGTTGGACGCAAGTTCCTGGGATAGTCGGATGAAGTTTTCCTTGACGGCCCGAATTGCTTTGTGGTTTGCCCGAGTTTGTCTGCGCCTGGTTGCCCGCGGGGGCACCTGTGTTCCTGCGTTAGACCGCAAGTACAAATTGCGGGAGCGGTTGGACGGCCCCTGGTGCGAAAGTCCGAAGAACCTGGCTTCGCCAACGAGCGGCTCGCAGTACGAACGTCCGAAAATTTCAAAACGTCTTTGGCTTCACGGAGCGAGTCTCGGAGAGTGCAAGATGTTGCTTTCTGTGGCTCGGGCCCTGAAGGCGGACTGGCCTTCCTGTGACGGTGAATGCCCTGAGATTTTGCTGACGACTCAAAAGGCGGAGGCGCTAGAAACTTTGCGGAATAAGGCTGCGGGTGTTTGTCGTGTCGCCATGTCGCCTGCAGATTTGCCCGATACCCTGGAGCGATTCTTGAAGGAAGTGAATCCTGCGGCTCTTGTGCTTGGCGAAAACGAACTGTGGCCTGGCTATGTGGAGGCGATGAACCGCCATTGCAAAAAGCCGGCGGTGGCTCTTGTTTCTGGGCGGGTCCGTAAGCTGGCGCCCGGTGTGAGCCTCGATGACCTTGGCTTTGTGACTCTGCAATCTGACGGTGGAAACTGGAAATTGCTGGACTGGACCCGCGACGTAACCGCCCCGAAATCGTCTGCTGGTGAATTTGCGGCTCCAAAAGACAATCCCTTAATTGACGTCGCCTTGGTTTCTTTTCATAAGGAAGAACTTGCCGCTTTCGGTGCGCTGGTTTCTGCTGCGGCGTCTACAGGTAAGTCTGTTGTTCTCGCTCCCCGACGTCTCGAAGAAGCGGAACTTTTCCGCGAATTCCTCTTTTCCCAAAAAAAGATAGCGCTTGATTGGCCTGCGGTCCAGAAAGGTTCCGTCACCATCGTGAACCGATTCGGCCTAGTTCCTGAAATCCTCCGGTCATGTGGGGTGGCCGTGGTGGGCGGCTCGTTCGTGGCGAATCCTGGTATTCATGATTTTTGGGAACCGCTGAGAGAGGGTGTCAAAACTTTTGTAGGTCCGTTTTCAAAAGGCGCGGAAGAGGCTGTTTCTGATTTGGTGTCCCGTGGCGTGGTGGCCCGGATTTCTTGTGCGGGGGATGTGGGCTCGGATTGGTGGAATGTGGCTCTTGACCCCGCAGTTGCTCAGGCCTGTCTTCAAGAGGAACGGGAAAAAATTCTAAATTCTTATGAACGGTTGCTGAAGTTCCTTTTGGCGACCGTATAAGGAACCTGCATCATGAAAAAAGTGATTCTCGCAACTCCCAGAGGCTTCTGCGCCGGCGTTGACCGCGCCATCCATGTGGTGGAAAAGGCTATTGAAAAATTTGGTACGCCTATCTATGTGCGTCACGAAATCGTGCACAACAAGTTCGTGGTGGATACCCTCAAGTCCAAGGGTGTTGTTTTTGTAGATGAGCTGGATGAAGTGCCGGCAGGTTCCGTGGTGATCTTTTCTGCCCATGGTGTTGCCGAAGAAATTTACGCCGATGCCGAAAAGCGTGGACTTCAGGTGCTGGATGCCACGTGCCCTCTGGTTCTCAAGGTCCACCTGAGTGCCAAGCGTCATTTCTCTGCAGGCCGTCATATTATCATGATCGGTCATGCGGGTCATGCCGAAGTGATCGGTACTTTGGGGCAGCTGCCGGAAGGTGCCATTACGCTGGTCCGTAACGAGGCTGACGTGGCGACGGTGGATGTTCCCGAAAATAAGGAATTGGCCTACATTACCCAGACGACCCTGTCTGTTGCCGAAACCCGCGAAATTATCAAGGCCCTCAAGACCCGTTTCCCGGAAATTATCGGCCCGGACGCTGGTGACCTCTGCTATGCGACCGGCAATCGTCAGGCCGCCGTGCTTGACCTGTGCCAGAAAGTAGATATGCTTTTGGTGGTTGGCGCCAAGAATTCCTCCAATTCCAGCCGTCTGATGGAACTGGGTTTGGAACAGGGAATCAAGAGCCATCTGATTGCCTCTGTAAACGACCTGGAGCTGGAATGGTTCGATGGTGTTGAATCCGTGGGTATTTCCAGCGGTGCCAGCGCTCCCGAAGTGCTGGTTCAGGAAGTGGTGGACTGGATTAAGGAAAAATTTAGTGGCGTCGAAATCGAGAATTTCGTGAAATTGGTGGAATCTACCAAATTCAACTTGCCTAAGGCGCTACAAGATTAACGAAGATGATAAAATTAACCTTGACGGAATCCCAATTATTTTCTACAATTGGCTTCTGTTATAAACAACGGAGTTTTTTATGAGCCGCATTTGTGAAGTTACCGGCAAAGCCGGTCTCGTGGGCAACATGGTTTCCCACTCTAACCGCAAGAAGTTGATGAAGCAGCTGCCGAACCTTCAGACCAAGCGTTTCTACATTGCTGAAGAAGACCGCTGGGTTTCTCTCCGCGTTTCCAACGCTGGTCTCCGCACTATCAATAAGCGCGGTATCCTGGCTGTTGCTCGCGAACTCGGCATCTAATTCTATTTCTTGTAGAGTTTAGACTTTTAAGTCCGCCTAATGGATGAATAATCTGTTAGGTGGTCTTTTCTGTATTTAGACGATTGTTAGCAATCTGTTGATAGAATTGAATGTCGGACCTGGTGCCGGCGTTCATCCCTTATAGATCAAGGGCTCCGCAGGGTTGTTGTTTTCGAGCCTGCTTGTGGATATTGTGAAAAAGAAGCTGGATAGTTCGACTATCCAGCTTCTTTTTTAAAGTCAGCCTAGTTGCCCGTAAGGCGGACTGCTTTGCTAGTTCCCTACTTGTTCAGGAACTGGGGTACGCCCTTGTACTTTTCGATGTTCTTCAGGATGGTGGCCATTTCCCAGTCCTTTTCCTTGAAACGGCGGCGGAGCAGGGCCACGAAGACTTCCATGAGCATCAGGCAGTCGTAAACGGCGCGGTGCATCTTGTCGGACTCGATCTTCATGTTGATTTCGTCGCGGCGCTGGAAACCGGCGGCCAGAATGCCCAACTTGTGGGAGGGGCTTTCGGGGAGGATTGCCTTGGAGATGGCCAAGCTATCGACGATGGGGTTGCCCGGAATAATCTGGGGGTTCTTCTGGTAAGCCACGCGGAGGAAACTGGCATCGAAGTTTGCGTTATGGGCGATAAGGATGGAAGACTGTCCGCAGAAGGCGGTGAACTTCTTGATGGCTTCGCCGACGGCCGGGGCGTCCTGGACGTCCTTGTCGTAAATGTGGTTCACGTTGGAAGCTTCGGCGGGGATCAGCATGTTGGGCTTGACGAAAGTCTCGAATTCCTTTTCCAGCTTGGGGACGACGCGTCCCTTTTCTACCGTGACCGTGAACTTTACGGCACCGATTTCGATAATTTCATCTTTCTGGTTGTTAAGGCCAGTTGTTTCCAAGTCAAACGCAACAAATTTAGGCGGCATTAAAATCACTTTTTTTACCTATTTTCCTTTAAAAATTACTTGGTCGGATTATTTTCGGTACAAAGATACTTAATTTCGATGTCAATTGATGACAACGGCAGCGGGAGGATGAAATTATCCCATGTTTTTAACTTAAAATGAGCCCCGTAATGGGGTTGAATATGCCAAAGAGGGGTGCCGCTAACCTTAGAGAGCCAGATGGAGCCGGACTTGACCTTGTGGGCGGGGCCTTTGGGGCCGTCCAATGCCATGCCGGTGAAGCCGCCCTGTTTCATGGAATCCAATAGGTGCCGCACGTTGGTGGCGCCTCGGGTGTCGGAGCCTCGGGTGACTTTGTAGCCGAGACGTCGTGCGGTTTCGGCGAAGAAAGCCCCGTCGTCGGATTGGGAGACCAAGACGTGAACGCCCCGATCCTTGAAAGCGGCGGTGCTGGCGAGCAAATCCTGGTGCCAGAGTCCCAGAACGCCAGGGCCGAAATCTGCTGGGGTTCGCAGACGGATGCGGAGGCTGCGGATCCACAGGGCGGCTAGCCATGACGCGGCGCGGACTTTCAGGGTGGCTTTGTTCATGGCGCAAAAAATAAAAAAATCAAAAAAATTAGAGAATACCCCTTGAAAGGTTTTGTTTTTTTATCTATATTGCGGTTCACTTTGGCGACGTACCCAAGTTGGTAAGGGGCGAGTCTGCAAAACTCTTATTCATCAGTTCGAGTCTGATCGTTGCCTCTAAAAGTAAAGAAAGATCTCTCGGAAGAGAGGTCTTTTTTTATATAAAAACTATTGATATAAAAATATAGGGATGGACGTCAGGTGTGGAACCGCAGACTTTAAAAAGGAATGCATAAAAAAGACCGCGGCTCGTATGAGTGGCGGTCTTTGATTGTCTAGGCCTCAGGCAGGGGATTTTTGCGGGGTCGCCCTCTGGGGCGTTTGACCGGTTGACCCTCCGGTTGGGCGGCGGGTCCGTCTGTCTGAATTGCAGAAGCGGTTGTGCGCTTGGCGAAAAGGGCCTCGCGGATTTTCTTTGCCCGTTCTTCGGCTTTCTGGAGTGCCAGTTCAGCTGCGGAGACGATGACGGCCTTGGGCTTTTCTCCGACCTTTGCTCCGAAGGATGCCTTCAGCACGCGGCCGGAACTGGGAGTCTGGCCCAAGAAGGTTTTGGTCGTGGCGGATTTTTCGTTCCCGGAGGGGAAAGTTTTCTTGGCCGTCATAAGAAAGTTCGTTGTGCCGGGGTGTCGCTGTTCCGGTTCGATCTTTGTACAGCTGGGGCTTTTTTCGGTAAATGCGTTGCGGAAAATTTCGCTTTTTTGCGGAGGGAGCGTTTCGACCGAACTTCTAAAAAGGGCTGCAGCCTCTTCGTGGGATTTTCTCTCCTTGGCGGCGATTCGTTCTCGCTTGCCGGGGCGACGTTCCCCTTTTTTGCGTTTTCCGGAAACTTCGCGCAGTTCCTTTTCGGAACGCTTGATTATTTCTTCGTCGGAGAGTCCCCTGAGTTCCGGCGGAACTTCGATGATGGGGAGCATTTCTTCCTTGACGTCTGCTATTTCACTCATATACTTCTTAATGTTTTAATTTTACAATATGATGTTCTTTTTTGGGCTGTCCAACCAAATCTGGTGTTGAAATGTTTTTTTTTGCCCCTGCGAACTTTATCTGTATTTTTGTAGGTGTTTTATGTACGTTTGCGGGTTCAAAAATAGGTCTTTGGAAACTTTTTGATTTGTCAAGAGTATTTTTAAACTTTTTTGATGTAAAAATTCTGTTAAAATTTAAAAAAAATTGAAAAAAGTGTTTGTCAAGGTCTAGAAATTTATTTTTTTTGGGACTATTTTTGGCCTACAATGCTTCGTTTTACACAAGATATCTTACTTGCTCTCCGCGCTATCTCTAATGAAGAAGAAGCGCATGAAATGTCTAAGAAGGCTCGCGAACAGTTCGACTTCCTCGGAATTCGTCTGGTTCCCCGCCGTGAAGTGACTTATCCCCTTTTTGACAAGAATCCGCCGAAAGATGGCGATGAACTTGTTGCTAGAGTCGAAGACATGTGGACGCAGCCTTATCGTGAAATTCAGTACGCCGCTTGCGACTACCTGTTCCGTCATCGCGGACTTCTGGGTGGCCAGCATTTGTCGTTCCTGAAGAAGCTGATCAAGACTCGTGCCTGGCGTGATACCGTGGACACCTTGGCCGCATGCGTGCTGGGTGACCTGGCTCTCCGTCTGCCGGCTCTCCGTACCAAGATCGCTTCCTGGATCCGTGATCCCAATGTGTGGGTTCGCCGTAGTGCAATCATTTTCCAGATTCAGTACAAAGACCGCACTGATTGGCCTTTGCTCCGTAAGTTCTGCCTGACCTGCGCTAAGGACGACGACTATTATATCCGTAATGGAATCGGTCGCGCATTGTCTGAATATGCCCGCATCAATCCTCAGGAAGTTCGTCGCTTTGTTCAGGACAATACTTTTGCTGAACAGACCACCCAGGAAATCTTGAGAATGATCTAATCCCTAATCGGGTTAGCAAAAACAAAAAGTTAGTTTGTTTAAATTAAAAGTCCCCGTTTCGCAGACGAGGGCTTCTTTTATTTTTTCTCGTATTCCTTTTCTAGAAATAGGCGCTGTTCCTTGTTGGCGGGTTGGGCGCTGCCTCTGCCCTGTGCGGATTCGCTAAAGGGGAAAACGAAACGTCCTCGCAAGACGCAACCCGGTGCCCCGGGATCGCATTCCTTGTTCCGCTTGACGCAAAATGTTCCTCTAAGATTTCGGCATTCATAACTCATACTGTAAATATAGTTATGAGATATGAGTTGTGAGATATGAATTATGAGTTGTAAAGTATGGAGGTATCGTCGCGATTATTTAGCTCAAAGGGCAGTCCTCATGCCTCGAACCTCATACCTAATTATCCTTTTACCTTTAAACTTCTGCCTTTTGTTTTTAAATTTTAACTCATGAGATATGGTGACCTTTCTTATTTCCAGAGCGGCGTGGCCGTTCCCCTCTTCAGCCTTTATAGCAAGCAGAGCATCGGTATCGGCGAATACCTGGATCTGATTCCCTTTGCTCGCTGGGCTCAGGTCTGTGACTTCAACATTATTCAGCTTCTGCCGGTGAACGATACTGGTGCTGAATCCAGCCCCTATAGCGCCCGCAGTGCCTTTGCCCTGAACCCGGTGTTCATCAATGTGCAGGCCGTGGACGGATCCTCTGAATACGAAGAGGAAATTCATGAGGCCAAGGCCAAGTTCGATGCTGAAGGTAAGATTGACTACTACAAGATTTCTACCTGGAAACGTTCCATCCTCAGAAAGATTTTTGACAATCGTTACGATTACCTGAAGAAGGACAAGGTTCTGACTCGCTGGATTGATTCCAACAGCTGGGCTAAGCCTTACTGCGTGTATGCTACCCTGAAGGCCCAGAATGGCGAATCCAGCTGGAAGGATTGGGCGGAATATCGCAATCCTACCGATAAGGATATTGAAAAGCTTTGGAAGAAGTTCATTAAGGACTGCCTGTTCCAGGCCTGGATGCAGTGTGTCGCCGAAATGCAGTTTAACGCTGCCGTTACCGAAGTTTCCAATATGGGTCTTCGCCTGAAGGGCGACATTCCTATCTTGATTAACGAAGACAGTGCAGACGTCTGGTCTGAACGCCGTTTCTTCTCACTGGATGATCGTGCCGGTGCTCCTCCTGACATGTTCAGCTACAGTGGCCAGAACTGGGGATTCCCCACTTACCGTTGGGACGTAATCGAACAGGATAACTTTGACTGGTGGCGTCGTCGTCTGGCCCAGGCTAGCAAGTTCTATCATGCCTACCGCATCGACCACGTTCTGGGCTTCTTCCGTATTTGGTCTATTCCCCAGTGCGAAGTGACTGGCATCATGGGTCGTTTCAACCCCTGTATCCCGCTGACCTTGAACGAACTTCAGAGTGCCGGTTTCTGCCAGGCTACGCTGGAATACCTGCGCCGTCCTAACTACTCCATTGACCAGCTTCGCGGTTTCCTGGGCGATGATACGGATCGCCTTGCTCCGGTCTGCTTCCAGCCGTTGGAAGGGGAATTCGACCGTCTGGTGCTGAAGCCGGAATTCTCTTCCGAAAAGGCAATCCTTTCTATGGGTGAACCTCAGGAAGTGAAGGACAAACTGTTGAAGGTTTACTGGAATAGAGTGTTCATTCCCTCTGGCGACGAGAATACCTTCTACCCCTACTGGTACTGGTACAATCAGCCGGTTTTATTTACCTTGCCCGAAAACGAACAGCAGAAGCTTCGCGAAATTCTTAAGCGCAACGAAGATTCCCAGAACGGCTTGTGGGAACAGAATGCTACCAAGCTGCTCTCTGTGCTTGCCAAGGAAACCGACATGCTGGTCTGCGCCGAAGACCTTGGTGCAGTCCCGTCTTGCGTGCCGACTGTTTTGAACAAGTTAAACATCCTTTCTCTGCGTATCGAACGCTGGGCCCGTAATTGGAATGTGCCTTATTCTCCCTACTACGATATGGATGAATATCCCCGCCTTTCCGTTTGCACCACCAGCTGCCACGATACCTCCAGCCTTCGCGGCCTGTGGAAGGAACCGGATTTCGACCGCGGTCTTTACTGGTCTCATGCTCATTTGCCGGGCAGCGCGCCCCAGGAAATTACTCCTACGGTCGCACGTACCATTCTGACCCATGTGTTCAGCTCCAATAGCTTGTTCTGCATTCTCCCTGCTCAGGATTACTTCGCCCTTTCTGCAAGCCTTTCTCAGGTGGATCCTGAAAAGGAACGCGTCAATGTGCCGGGTACCGTGGGTGGTGCAAACTGGTGCTACCGTCTGCCTTGTTCCGTTGACGAACTGATGGACTATTCGTCCCTTAGTTCCGATATCCGCAAGCTGGTGGATGTACGCAAACGTCGCCCGTTGTGGAAATTTTAGGTGATTTGAAATCAGCGCGGCTTGTCCGCGCTTTTTTTTGGCTGAAAATGGACTCCAAACGGGGGCTTTGCCTTAAATGGAGTCCATTTTTTTTTGTTGTTTGTAATCGTTGCTGTACGCTTGTTTTGAAAATGGACTCCAAATGGCGTTGAATCCGACTTTTGGAGTGGATGAAATGTGCGAAAATAATCGTTTTTGGCTATGTTTAAGTTAATTTATTTGAAATGTTGGGTTCCAAAACATCTTGATATTGTAAAATGGAGCCTATTTTTTGCGAAAAAGAGACTTCGCAGATATATATTTATTGACAAACAGCCACCTTATTCCAACTATTGCCTATTATGAATTCATTTGCTCCCGCTTGGGTGAAAGATTCGATATTTTACCAGATTTTCCCGGATCGATTCTGTCGTTCCGAACGCTACAAGGCTGCCGGCAAGTTCGTAGATTGGAACGCCAGGCCTACCCGCGAAAATATGTTCGGTGGCAATCTGGCCGGTATTGAAGACCGCCTGAAGTATATCGCCGACATGGGCTTTAACGCCATCTACCTTTGCCCTATTTTCAAGAGCAATTCCAACCACCGTTATCATACGATGGATTACTATGAAATTGACCCTGTCCTTGGGACCATGGCGGATTTTGACAGGCTCGTAAAAAAGGCTCATAAACTTGGGCTGCGCATCATTCTGGATGGCGTGTTCAATCACTGTTCCCGCGGTTTTTTCCAGTTTAACAGTCTGCTGGAACTGGGGCGCAATTCCCCTTATGTGGACTGGTTCCATATAAAGAAATGGCCCCTGAAGGCTTACTCAAAAAAAGCCAATTACGAATGCTGGTGGAATTTTCCGGCCCTGCCGAAGTTCAATACCGACAATCCCGAGGTCCGCGAATACCTGATGAGCGTAGGCGAGTTCTGGATGAAACGAGGAATCGACGGGTGGCGCCTGGATGTGCCTAACGAAATCAATGACGACAGTTTCTGGCAGGAATTCCGTCGCCGCATCAAGGCAATCAATCCCGAGGCCTATATCGTAGGCGAAATCTGGGATGAGCCTTCCCGCTGGCTGATGGGCGACCAGTTTGACGGCGTCATGAACTATATGTTCCGTAAGGCGGTGCTGGCTTACCTCTTTGACGAAAATCCCATCAGTACCGAGGAGTTCTGCCGACGTCTGGAAGAGGCCTTCCCCAAAACCCGATGGTACGGGAGCGATGAGGGGGAGACTCCTACCGGCGACATTCCCATGAACCTGCTGGGCAGTCACGATACGATCCGTTTGCAGTCCCTGCCTTGTTCCGACAGGGCACGGGTGCGCTTGGCCCTGACCCTGCTATTCTTTATGCCGGGAGCCCCCTGTATATATTATGGTGAGGAATTGGGGCTTAAGGGCGGTAAGGACCCCGACAATAGGCGGACCATCCCCTGGGATTCCCTTGAAAGTTTGCGGAAACATCCTGCTTACCCATATATAAAAGAGCTGATCGAACTCCGAAAATCGAACGTTGCCCTCAGAAAAGGCGATTTTTCTATAAAAATAGGGGAAAATGCATTCGAGATCCGCAGATTTTATGAAGAAAATGGGAAAAAGAACGTTTTGGAGCTGAAAGTCTACGGAGCCCAGGACGGTTCTTCCCCGAGTTTTGCTATCTTTGCGCCCAACTAAGCGTTTAGTACCTTATTAAGGGATTACAAATGAACAAGAACAAATTCGGCATGCGAGAATTCATCATTCTCCTCGTCATTATTCTTTCGGCCTACACTGTATGGCCTTCTATTCAGGTTCACTCCAAGTCGGGTGATGAGAAAAAGACCTTCCTTAAGGAAAATCCGAAGCTGGGTGCAAAGTCCATCAACTTCGGTTTGGACCTCGCTGGTGGTACCGCCATTACTCTCGAAATCGAGAAGTCCGGTATCAAGAACGAAGATATCAAGGACGTTCAGGAACAGTCCCTGGAAATCATTCGTAACCGCGTTGACCAATACGGTCTTTCTGAACCTCAGATTTCTCCCAGCGGCGACGACCGTATCGTGGTTGAACTGGCAGGTGTGGATGACTCCACCGCTAAGGCTCTCGTGGGTTCCACCGCAAAGCTGGAATTCAAGATTCTGGCCGAAGCTGAAAAGTTCCAGCAGGTCGTTCTGCTCATCGACCAGTACCTGACCCGTCAGACTACTGACATCGCTGCAGACTCTGCCGCAACCGTCGACACTACCGCCGCCGCAGCCAAGGATTCCGCTAAGGACACCACCAAGGCTCTCTCCGATGACGAACTTCTCGGTAACACTCAGGTTGCTGAAGCCGCTCCCGCAGCAGAAACTGCAGAAACTGCCAAGGCTGAACCGGCAAGCGAAGTCGGCACTGCTCTTTCCGCTTACTACATGAACTTCGGCAACGGTGGTTTCATCGCCGAAGAAAGTGTTGAAAAGGTCAAGAAGCTTCTCGCTACTGAAGGCGTTCAGAAGCTGATTCCCCGTGACGTGAACTTTGCCTTCGGTAGCGGTCTGGAACCTGTCCAGCGCGGCTCCCAGATCAAGGCCAAGCGTCTTTACCTCCTGAAGCGTCGCGCCGAAATGTCCGGTGACGATGTTGTTGACGCTCAGCCGCACCGCGTTAGCGATGGTGTCAGCGCCGGCGAAGTTGCCGTTAGCCTCAAGTTCGGTGGCATCGGCCCCAAGAAGTTCTCCGCTGTAACTGCTGCAAACATCGGCAAGCAGATGGCTATCGTTCTCGACAACCAGGTGATTTCCGCTCCGGTGATCCGCGACCGTATCCCCAATGGCGAAGCTCAGATTACTGGCCTCGACGACATGGCTGAAGCAAACCGTCTGTCTGTCGTGCTCCGTGCCGGTGCTCTCAAGGCTCCCATGAACATCATCGAGTCTCGTAGCGTCGGTGCTACCCTCGGTGAAGAAAACATCGTTCAGGGCTTCGGTTCTGGCGCTGTCGGCCTTATCCTCTGCCTCGTGTTCATGATCGGCTACTACCGCCTCGGTGGTTTCATCGCTAGCCTGGGTATGATCATCAATACTTTGGTTACCGCAGCCGTTATGTCTGTGTTTAACGCTACCCTGACTCTCCCGGGCATCGCTGGCTTCATCCTGGTGCTTGGTATGTCTCTCGACGCAAACGTCATTATTTACGAACGTATCCGCGAAGAAATCAAGGGCGGCCTCACTGCCCGCGCCGCTGTCGCCAAGGGTTACGAACGTGCTTTCAGCGCCATTTTCGACTCCAACCTGACCACCGTGCTTACCGCCTTGATCCTTTACAAGATCGGTACCGGTTCCGTGAAGGGTTTCGGTCTTACCTTGATGATCGGTATTATTACTTCTCTCTTCTGCGCTCTTACTGTTACCCGCGCCGTGTTCGACTGGAAGCTTGCTAAGCAGGACGCAACCACCCTCTCTATCGGTGGCGGCTTCAAGTTCCTCAACAACGCTAACCTGCCTGTTGTTCCCAACCGCGGTAAGTTCAAGCTGGTCTCCATCATCATGATCGTGGTCAGTATCGCCTCTATCGCTGTTAAGGGCTTCGACTTCAGCATCGACTTCACTGGTGGTCAGGTTTATACCGTCCAGTATCAGGATGCCGATAAGCATGAAGGCGACCTGAACAAGGCTCTCGCCGATGCTGGTATCAAGGGTGCAAAGGTTCGCTCTCTGGGTGGTACCTCCGCTAACTCCTACCAGATCAGCATGCGCGCTTCTGAAGACGCTCAGTTTGAAGTCAAGATGGCTCAGGCCTTCGAAGCTGCAAACCAGAAGGTTGAAATTGTGGCTAAGGACAACGTTGGTCCTACCATCGGTAAGGAACTTCGTAACGACGCTATCATGGCCATCATCCTCGCATGGATCGCCATCGGTCTCTATGTGTGGTTCCGCTTCGGTAAGCTGGGTCTTGGCTTCGGTATCGGTGCTGTGGTCGGCCTCGTCCACGACTCCCTCATTACCTTGGGCTTCATCTCCCTCTTCGGCCTTTCCTTCGACGGTGCTCTCATCGCATCTCTCCTCACCATGATCGGTTACTCCGTTAACGATACCATCGTGGTGTTCGACCGTGTTCGTGAAAACGCCGCCATCCATGGCCTCACTGGCTTCGACAAGACTCTCAACAGCTCTATCAACCAGTGCTTCAGCCGTACCGTGATTACCTCTCTCACCACCCTCTTCGTCTGCTTGGTTCTCGCTATCATGGGCGGTTCCTCCATCCGCGACTTCGGTATGGTGATGGTCTTCGGTATCTTCATCGGTACCTACTCCTCTGTCTGCATTTGCTCTCCCTTCGTGCTCTGGTACTCCAAGCGCTTCAAGACCGGTGTGTAATAGCAGCTTAGGCTTTGTAAAGGCCTGGTAAAAAAATCAGATTTTTTAGGCTCGGACTTGCTCCGGGCCTTTTTGCTTTTACATATTTTTCTATTTTTGGGTCCGTTCGATCAAGGGGGCGCTATGCTCAAGAAGTACTATAAAATCGAATCAGGGCGCCTCGCTAGTGCCCCGAACGAAGAAGTGGCAGACATCGTCATGATGGGTTCTCTTAGCCAGGAACAGCGAAGCGTGCTGGTTAAGGAATACGAAATCACGGAACATACCATTGCGTCTGCATTCGACTCCGACGAACTTTCCCGTATAGAATACGATGATGACTTTACCACCATCGTGTTTAAGAAGCCCAAGAACTATTCTGCGGCCGATAATTTCCAGTTCCGCGTAGAATCTTTCGGTATCTTCATTTTCAAGGACTGGGTGTTGCTCCTGACGGACTCCGACATTCCCATTACCGACGAAAAGCGTTTTTCCAAGATCGACAGCCTGAACACTTTCGTGCTTAAGGTTCTTAGCTATGCGATTTACCACTTCAACGAACACTTGAAGATCATCAATCGCATCAACGACGAACTGGAACAGAAGCTCCGTACCGCCATGGAAAACAAGTACCTGCTTTCCATGTTCAGCCTGAACAAGGGCTTGATCTACTACGTCAGCGCCCTGAACAGTAACGATACCCTGCTCCGCAAGCTCCAGATGGGCCGCAGCCTCAACTGGACCGAAGCCGAACGTGAATTGCTGGAAGACATCCAGATTGAAAACGGCCAGAGCCTGCAGCAGGCAAACATCTACGCCAACATTTTGACGTCCATGATGGATGCCCGCGCTAGCGTCATCAGCAACAACGTGAACACGCTGATGAAGAACCTGACCATCGTGACCATTTCTATTTCCCTCCCGACGTTCTTCGCCAGCTTGTTCGGCATGAACGTGCGCCTGCCCTTCGGCATGAACGGCGATGCCACCGGAGGTAGCGACCTGGCATTCTGGATTATCATTGCCATGTGCTTCCTGTCTGTGCTTGTGTTCATGGCCATCTGGACAAGAAAAAAATAGGGAACCGCATAATCCCAAGCGCTAGCTGGGAAATAAAAAAACGTCCGCTACAGCGGTCGTTTTTTTTGCTTGATAGAGAATTGCCTTGCCGCAGAGTCAGTTTCCGCGATCGCTCATGGAGGCGAACATGGCAACGATTTCGTCGGTGAAATTGCTTGCCGGAAGCTGGTTTGCAATTTCAAGAGCCTTTTCCAGGTGGTCCTGAGCGCAGGCCTTGGCCTTCTTGAATGCTTCCTTTTCGTTCAGCTTGGCGATAATCTTTTCGGGAACGCCAGCCTCGGAAGCCTTGGCGATGAGACTTTCCATCTCGTTGCGGTCGGCTGCGGAGCATCCGTCAAAGTAGTACAGCAGGGGCAGGGTAATCAGGCCGTTGCCAAGGTCGGTGAACTTGGCCTTGTCCAGGTTCTGGCTGCCAAAGCCGTAGTCCAGCAAGTCATCCACGATCTGGAAGGCGATGCCGAAATGGCTACCCATCTGGGCGCACTTGTCTGCGTTTTCTGCATCGAAGCCGGCCAGGATGCCGCCAATACGGGCTGCTGCGTCAATCAGGGCTGCGGTCTTGCCATCGATGATTTCGTCATACTTTTCAAAGGACAGGTGGGTATTGCCGGAATAGTCCAGCTCGAGAATTTCACCTGCAATTAGCTTGTCGGCTGCGTTAGAAAGAATCACGGGCACGTCTCGGGATTCTTCGTTGATGACGCAACGCATGGCCTGGGAAAGAACGTAGTCGCCAATGAGAACGGCAACCTGAGTTCCCCATTCCTTGTGGGCTGTCTTCTGACCGCGGCGGATGTCTGTTCCGTCGATAATATCGTCGTGGACCAGGCTTGCCAGGTGCAGCAATTCAATGCCTGCGCAAGCGTGTGCAACGCGGTCGGCGTTGGGCTTTACGCTGCCGCTCTGGGCAATCAGGCAAAGCAGGGTAGAACGAATGCGTTTGCCCTTGCGCTGGAACAGAGATACCAAACGTTCAGAAATGCCTGCGGGGGCTTTCCTTGCCACGTCCATGATGACCTCTTCCGTCAGCTGGAGCTGGTCCTTTACGAGGTCACGGGCTTGGTTTAGAACGGTCTGAAAATCAGCTTTACTTTGAAGGGAATCCTTGGAATTCATGATTAAACATCCAGTTCGTCAAGAACCTTGTAGGCATTATTTTCAATAAACTTACGGCGGGGTTCCACGTCTTCGCCCATGAGCATGCTAAAGATCTGGTCGGCCACAACGGCGTCTTCCACATAGCACTGCTTCAGCAGGCGCTTTTCGGGATCCATGGTGGTTTCGAAAAGCTGTTCAGCAGACATTTCGCCAAGACCTTTGAATCGGGTGATGGTGACATTCTTCTTGTCTTCCAGCTTGGCCATGGCTTCTTCCTTGGCGTTTTCGTCGAACAGGTACTGCTCCTTGAGGCCCACCTTCAGCTTGTACAGAGGAGGCATGGCCAGGAACACGTGGCCGTTGTCGATAAGGGGACGCATATAGCGGAAGAAGAAAGTCAGCAGCAAAGTCTGAATATGGGAGCCGTCCACATCAGCATCGGTCATGATCACGATCTTGTGGTAGCGGAGCTTTTCCAGCTTGCATTCAGAACCGAGGCCGCAACCGATGGCGTTCACCAGGTTCTGGATTTCTTCGGTGTCCAGCACGCGGTGGAGGCTTGCCTTTTCTACGTTCAGGATCTTACCGCGGAGGGGGAGGATGGCCTGGAATTCGCGCTTGCGGCCCTGCTTTGCAGAACCACCTGCAGAGTCACCTTCCACAATGAACATTTCGCATTCCTTGGGATCGCGGCTACTGCAGTCGGCCAGCTTACCCGGAAGTCCGCCACTTTCAAGAACGTTCTTGCGGCGGGCCAGGTTACGAGCCTTATGGGCGGCTTCGCGTGCCTGGGCTGCGTTGTAGACCTTGTCCAGAATGACTCTCACGGCAGCCGGATTTTCCTGGAAGTATTCTTCCAGCTTGGCACCGAATGCACTTGCCACATAGCTGGTGATTTCGGAGTTGCCCAGCTTACGCTTGGTCTGGCCTTCGAACTGAGGCTGAGAAACCTTGATGGCGATAACGGCGGTAAGACCTTCGCGGATATCGTCAGAGGTAATCTGGATGTCCTTCTTGCCCTTGGGCATTTCGGCGGCAAACTTGTTGATGACGCGGGTCAGCGCGGTCTTGAAACCGGTAACGTGGGTACCGCCATCGTAGGTGTTCACGTTGTTCACGAAGCTAAAGAAATTTTCCTGATAGCCGTCGTTGTACCACATGGCCACTTCCAGAGGATACTGGCCATCGGGGAGCACCAGGTGAATCGGGGCCTGGAACAGCGGAGTGCGGTGTTCATCCACATAGCGCACGAATTCAGAAACGCCACCCGGATAGCAGAAGGTTTCGCTCACCTTTTCTTCGGTACGTTCGTCGGTCAAGGTCAGGCGCAGGCCGCTCATCAAGAATGCCAGTTCGCGGAAGCGGGTAGCCAGGGTGTCGTAAACGTAAACGGTTTCGCTGAAAATGGTATCGTCCGGATAGAACTCGATGGTGGTTCCGGTTTCGTTTTCGGCGCAGGTTCCGATTTCCTGCTGGGGTCCGCAAGGAATACCCTTGCTAAAGGTCTGGGTCACTACCTTGCCCTTACGGCGAACGGTAGCCACAAGCTTGGTAGAAAGGGCGTTAACGCAGCTGACACCCACGCCATGGAGACCTGCAGAAACCTTATAGGAATTGCTGTCGAACTTACCACCGGCATGGAGCTTGGTCATCACCACTTCCAGTGTACCCACCTTTTCCTTGGGGTGGATGTCGGTGGGAATGCCACGGCCGTTGTCGGTCACGCGGATTCCGTTACCCGGAAGGATTGCAATTTCGATATGGTTACAGAATCCGGCCAGGGATTCGTCCACGGAGTTGTCCACCACTTCCCACACCAGGTGATGCAAACCGCGAATATCGGTAGAACCGATGTACATTGCCGGGCGCACGCGCACCGCTTCGAGACCTTCCAACACGGTAATGTTGGAGCCGCTATAATCTTCTTCGGCCTTCTTCAGGTCTTCGGTAGAAACGTTCTGATTGACTGTTTCAATGGAATCGACCTTAACGTCGTTCTCTGTATTTTCCAAATTTTCTGCCATCTTTTTCTCGTTTGCAGATGGCATTTCAGCCACCTGGCTAAATCAGTCGGACATCCCGCACTGCAGGCTTGCCCAACAGTAAATTACACTTGTCAATAATAGCTTTTTTTTGCAGGAACAGCTCGTGTTTCCAGGCTGAGTTGGCGCATTTTAGCACCAAAATTCCCTTGTTAAAACGGTCAATTTTTACGTGGGGTAAAAGCAATGTTCCGACCACTTTCTCGAACCCTTCCGACAGTGTCTTGAAGGTCATATCTTCGGTGATATTGCTCTTGTCCAGAACCATTTTCAGAAGAACGCTAATGTCTGCAGGACCATTCTTGCAGACTCCATTCTTCCGTCGTCTTTGTTCAAATGCGGCCATTGATTTTTACAGGAGCAACAGCTGTGAAAGCACGTAACCACCAATAAGAATACTGGTCATGCCTGCCACCACGGTGGCCTTTGTTGCCTTGCCTACGCCTTCGGCGCCGCTATGGGTGGTAAAGCCGAAATAGCATGCGTAACTGGATATAAAGAATCCGTAGAGAGTGGCCTTGATCAAGCCCACGATCAGGTCCCAATCCTGGTAGAACATTCTAACACCGTAGAAGAATACGGAAAAAGAAACTTCCTTGTACAGGTGAGCGACTTCGTATCCGCCGATAATGCCGATAAAAATACTCAACACCGTCAGGGTGGGTAACATGATGACTGTTGCAATCAGGCGGGGGGCCAGCAAGAACTTATAGGGACTGAGACCTAATACTTTGTATGCATCAAGCTGTTCCGTGACCGCCATAGTGCCAAGCTCAGAACACATGGAGGCTCCGATTCGGCCTGCCAGCACCATGGCTGTAAGAATGGGACACAACTCGACCATCACGGATTTTCCCACGGCCATGCCCACAAACATCAGGGGAATCATATCGGCGAACTGGTAAGCCAGCTGCCAAGACATGATGGCTCCTGTCGCAAGGGAGGCTGCCACCACCACAGGGATACTGGTGACACCCACATGCTGCATCTGTTCTACGGTTGTGTGCAAGTTGCTGAAGGCTCCAGGCACACTCTTAAACATCTGCCACACGAAGTGCAGATAACCGATGGCGGTGTACAGAAATTTCCGGATGAATTTGCCCAGACTTTCTGCGGCTCTGTCCATTGTCTTTATCAAGGTCAGTCCTTATTTCTTCTTGGAGTCCTTGGCCTTTTCGGCGGTGGGCTTCTTGGCGGGCTGTTTCTTTGCCGGAGCGATAGCCTTGTTGTAAAGGCTCATGTCGCTCAGATACTTGATGGCTTCGTTCAGCTGCTTGTCGCGCTTCAGGGAGAATGCGGTACTTACAGAATCGTTAATGAAGGAAGTCAGAAGTTCACGCTTGATGCCGTCCTTGATATAATCCTTGTTTTCGTCGAACTGGGCATTCCTGTTGTTTTCCAGGGCGGTGCGCATTTCTGCCAGACGGGCTGCCAAGACGGAATCGGTTACGGTCTTGGAGGAATCGCCCATGTAGTTCTGTTCACGGATAATGCTCTTTTCCAACTGGTCGACGCCAACAAGTGCGTTAGACTTGATTTTCGTGAAGTTGGTATCCTTCATGCAGTAGTCCTTGAACTGCAGGTACAGGCTGTCGGGTACTTCCCATTCTGCACTGATCTTTGCGCCAGACTTTTCCAGGTCCGGGCGAGCCTTTACAGCAAACTTGAAGTACATAGACATTCTTTCCTGAACCTGAACAACCCAGGGCATGGGGTCCAGTTCAACTTCAACGTCAGGAGTGATGCCGCCGCTGCCGAACATCATACGGCCGTTGTTGGTGTAGAAGGTATCCTGGGCTACGGTATCCTTTTTCAGGGAATCAACCTTTGCCTCGTCGCCGGATTCCTCGGCGTCGTATTCGGCTTCCTGCAACTTCAGACCCTTGATCCCGTTTTCGGGCTTGTTGATGCAACGTCCGAAAGGCAGGTAGTAGAATGCGGTGGTCAGCTTCAGGGCGTTGCCCTGGTTATCCAGCGGGAAGATGGTCTGTACGGAACCCTTACCGAAGGAGGTCTTACCGATAATGAGAGCGCGGTCCCAGTCCTGCAGTGCGCCAGAAACAATTTCTGCTGCGCTGGCGGAACCCTGGTTTACCAGGACCACCATGGGAATGTCCTGCTTTATGATACCGTCTTTGCGGGCACGGCTTTCGGTACGCTGGGTACGGCCGCGGGTACTTACGATGACATTGCCCTGCTTTAGGAACAGTTCGCTAATTTCGATAGCCTGGTTCAAAAGTCCACCGGGGTTGTAGCGCATGTCGAGAATCACCTTCTTCATGCCCTGTTTCTGCAGGCTGCGGAGGGCGTTTTCCACGTCGCTGGTGGTCTTGTCGCTAAAGGTTGCCAACTTGATATAGCCGATATCCTTGGTCACCATGCCGTAATGGGGCACTGCGTGCACAATGATTTCTGCACGGGTAATGGTGAAATCCATCAGGTCGGGAACGCCTTCACGTTCAATAGAGACGGTCACATCGGTACCGATCTTGCCGCGGAGCTTGCTGACGGCGTCATCCAGGGTCAGACCCTTGGTGTCCTTGCCGTCAATTTTGCGGATGCGGTCGCCTGCGCGGATGCCCAGACGGAATGCCGGGGTGCCAGACAGCGGAGAAATCACGGTCAGAATGTTGTCGCGGAGGCTGATAGTAATACCTACGCCGCCGAACTTGCCTTCCATGGATACCTTGAGGCTTTCGTAGTCCTTGGGGCTGAATACCGTGGTATGGGGGTCCAGGATGTTGCGGATGCCACCCAGGGCGGCGTCCGTCAGTTCCGTGGGGTTCACGTCTTCGACATACTTGCGGTTGACTTCAGAAAGAACCTTGTTCAGTCGGGAAACTTCGTCATAGAAATCACCCGGGGGTGTCTGCTTGTCACCTGCTGCGTTGGCAAGAGCAAGTGCAGAAAGGGAAGCTACGAAAAAATTGCGAAAGTTCGGCATATAGAATTTCATACCGAAAAAATACAATTTCATAGGAAAGTCGTTGTATGAAAAACGGAAAAACCGGCCCCGTAAGGCCGGTTTTTAATTTAAGGAGAGAGAGATGAAAAAACTTCAGTAAGAAAAGTGGCGTTTCACTAGGCTGCGCCGTGAAGGTCGTGAGTCCTGTAATCTCCGCGGAGCTTGTCCAGGGCGGCCTTCTTGATCTGGCGAACTCTTTCTTTAGAAAGACCAACCATGGGACCGATATCCTTGAGGGTGTATTCGATGTCCCGATCGAAGCCGAAGCAGAGCTTGATCACTCGCATTTCTTCTTCGGAAAGGTTGTCCTTCATGGCCTTGTCCATATGCTTCTTGACAAAGCTATATGCGGCCAGGTTGTCAGCCTTGTTTTCAGAATCAGACAAGGTGTCGCCTAAGGTGAGTTCCTGATTGGTGCTCAAGGGGGCGTCGAGAGAGGAGGAACGCTGAGCCATCATCAAGATCTTTTCAATAGAGTCTGCCTTGTACTTGGAAACACCTTCAAGACTCTTGGGGTCAATGGATAGTGTTCCACCGATATTCTGACGGAGGGTGCCTCCGTGCTTTGAAAACTTACGAATTACCAGTTCCTTTTCAGCGCTGATGCGAACGATGCGGCCGTTTTCTGCGATGTGGCGCACAATGTTCTGACGAACCCACCATACGGCATAACTGATAAACTTAAGATTGGTGCTAAGGTCAAAACGCTTGGCGGCGTGCATCAAACCCATATTACCTTCGTTAATCAGTTCGATTACGTCAACGCCCTGACCCTTATACAGATTGGCGATGTTTACAACGAATCGGAGATTGGAATTGACCAGCATTTCCATTGCAGAACGGCTACCCTGCTGCTGGATCTTACGGAGTAAAATGTATTCCTGTTCCTTGGTAAGCAGCGGATATTTGGAAATCTCGTCGAGATAACGGAAGTATGCGTCCTTCTCGCTTCTTGTACGTGTATTTGTATTCATATCAGCCTCTTGTTTGTTGTATTGTTTCTTACGTTTACAAAGATACCTCTATGTTCTAGTTGAAGTGTCATAGATTGGTGTAGGGTTTGCAAAAGTTTTTCACAGATTTTGTCATTTTTTCCGTAGTTTTGTCATACTTTTGTCATGAAGTGCCCAAATTACGCTTAAAATGACCTATTTTTGTTGTTCTAAAGAGGACAAAATGTCAATTGAAAGCACAAAAAAACGTTTAAAAGACTTCTGGCAGGTTATTCACGAGCGTCTTTCCTCCTTACAGGAAGATCAGTTTGACCGCGGCGAACGGGAATTGATTGCCATATTGGGAGATGATGAATCGAAAAGCTTTTTTCCTGTGCCGGCAACGCTGTTGATGGTTCTTGTTTGGAGCTTTATTCTTTTTTTCCCTTTGATTATCCTGTTGGATCCTAGCGGATCTGTTGGGGATGACGTTACCATGGGTGCGTTGGGCCGTTATTATCTGCCCTTGTTGTCTACGATGCTGATCTTTTTCCTGAATCAGAGAATCCTTGTTCCCAAATTCTTTTTCAAGAAAAAATATGTTCGCTATTTTGTCTGTGATTCAATTCTTTTTGTCATTGTGCTGTTTTGTCGTGAACTATATTCGTTCCTGACAATGTCGGAATCTAGTGGTGGCATTGCTGAATTTTTCGGGTCTTATTGTTTCAGAACGGTTAGAGATCATTTTTCTGTCTGGACTCTTGTTTCGTTCATGATTATCTTAAGCACCATTAGCTTCCTGTGTATCATTATCTCTGTATTTAGTCGTCAGCTTATACGAGCCTTTATTATTCGCGAAAAGAAGAAAGTGGCGCTGGAGTATGAACTTGATTTTTTGAAGAGCCAACTGAGTCCCCATTTTCTGTTTAACACGCTGAACAATATTACTAGCCTAATCAGGATTGAACCGAAATTGGCAGAAAGCAGCATGGAAAAGCTGAGTAAACTTTTACGCGTAATGCTTTATCAGACGTCTGACAAGTTTATCGATATCAAGGATGATGTTGATTTGCTACAGAAGTACGGAGAACTTGAAAAACTTCGTCTTCCTAAAAGTTTTGAGTATGTCTTTGAGACGGATCTGGAGAACCCTCATTGTCAGATTCCTCCTCTTTTGATGATGCCTCTTGTTGAAAATGCAATGAAGCATTGTGTAAACCCTGATGGGAAAAGCTTTGCTCATATTCGCATCAGTCAGAAAGATGGCAAGATTCATTTCAAATCGGTAAACAGCAACTTCCCCCGTAAGCCGAAACCTGGTGCAAGTGGACTCGGTCTGGCAACGTTTGAAAAACGCCTTGAGCTGTTGTTCTCTGGTAAATACTCCTACGGAACTTGGATCGAAGGGAATACTTACGTTTGCGATTTAACTCTGACGGTAAAATAAGAGCCTCGCCCGGGGGCGAGACTTGAAACTTATTTCAGGGCTTCCAACGTTTTACGGGCCTGCTTTGCCAGGATATCGTTTTCATTCATTTCAATGACTTTCTGAAGGTAGCCGATGCCTTCCTGAACTTCAATTTTATTGGTGACGCAGGTCTCGCCCAGAGTGAACAGCGAACGTCTTGCAAAATTCGGATCCTTTTCCTTGCTGAGACATTTTTTCAGAAGGAGGATGGCGGCGTCCGGTGCATTTTTAGCCTTGGCGATTTCGCCCCATTCCATCCATTGGTTGCTTGAAAAATCAAGGTATTGGTCGGGGGCGGTCATTCGGATGACGGTCTGTTTTACGAGGGCTGCATCCACGGGGTGTTCCTGAAGAAGTTGTGTCAATGCAAGACGTAGCTGCTGATGGGCTTGTTCCGGTCTGCAGTTCTTGGCGCTTGTAAATCCATCTTCGATAAGGGTTCTAGTCTTGGCCTTTCTTTCGGCCATCGGATTCTGGGAGGCTTTTTCCAGAAGGCGTTCCCTTAAAAGGTCTGCGTTGATTTCGGCTTGGCTCCTAAGGCGAGTTTCGATTCGGACGCCAGCGAAGGCGCCGATTCCAAAACATACGGGAGAAAGGGCGGCCACCGCACCAAAGATCCCCGGATTGAGGAACCAGTTGATGGCCATGTCCAGTATTACGCCCGAGAAACAGATGTTCCTTGTTAGAGGGGTGACCTGGTTCTTGCGGTTTCCGAAGGCGGTCGCTCCCAACAGGAATGCCACGGTGAGACTCATGCCCATGTAGCGTTCTGTGGAGTAGTGGTCGAAGAAACTCGTGGTTGTCAGTACACTTACCAATATGGGGCCGGCGAGTGTCACTGCCGCTGTCGTCAGACAGATGATCCATAGGCTCCAACGTCTAGCCAGTCGCACGATAGCGAACATGAACAGCCCGGCAAACGAAAGGAAACTGCATACTCCAGGAATCAAAATCCAGCTGGTAAGAACTCTTTCGTATTGTTCGTATTTCGGGGCGAAGGCGAGGCTGTAACGAAGGTATCTATCGGTAAAGCTGTTAATCCATTCCTCTAGACTTGCTCGATAGTCGCTTTCGTTAGGATAGTGACCGTGGTCTTGGATGTAGGCTTCGCGGCCTCCGTTGTTTTCCCACCATTCGCGATATTCCTTCTTCATTCCAGCAACGCGTTCTTCTACAATGTAGGACGGGTTCTGCTGAAGGTATTTTTCGCGATAGCGCTGGAATTCTTCGGCTTTTAATTCTTTTGTGGGTTCGAGGCCCACGGATCTAAATTCACGGGCGCCTGCGTTATGCCACCAGGTATCAAAGGTCTTGACGATATTGCCTTCCCTTTGGTGCTGCTTGATGTATGGGTATGCACCGGTGATTCCATTGAATACACCTAGCGAAACAACCAGGATGAGCGCTACATAGTGTAACGGTTTCATCTGCTGTAAAATATCCTTGGCAAATTTCAAAATTATCCTTAGCCGTCGCTTGATTTGGGCTAGGGGTGTTTTGTTTTGCAGAAATACAGATCTTTCACGATTTGGGAAACTTGCCATATAAGCAAAATATAATCTAACGATTGTATTCGCGCAATTGATTCCACAAAAAGTCTGTGTTTACGTCTCGGTATCCCTGAGCATTTACCCTTTCACGGAGTTTATGCGCAATATCGAACAGGTTCGGACAATTCTGCATGCGTTCAAAGCTGTCGAATATGGTGAGGTTTTCGATCCATTGAGACAGTTCTGGGAATCGTGGGTCGTTAAAACTGTTTTCGCGGCCTGTTTTCAGGTGCTCCAGGTAACGGTCTGTGACTCGGTACCCATCTTCCACGAAGATGTCCATGGACTTGGGGAAGAGTTTGCGGCCTGTCAGGTATTCGTGGACAATGATGCCGAAGCTGAAATAGTCTACGGATGCCGAAAGATTTTCTCCCATGATTGCCTGTTCCGGTGCGCTGTAACAGGGGGTCATCTGTCCACCATATTCGGTGACGGTTTCCCGCATTTTGGCCTGGGCGTAACCGAAGTCGCATACAAGAATCTTGTGGTTGTTCTTGTGTTGCGGGTTTTGGCACAGGAGAAGGTTCTTGGGCTTGAGATCCTTATGGACCACTTGATAGTAGTGGAGCTGGCTGATGGTGTTGGCCAGGTAGGCTAACTGGGATACCCGGTGGAGAACTTCATCATCGGTAAGGTCTGTGCGGAACGTGCGGTCCAGGGAGCACCCCTTGATGAATTCCATCTTGAGATAGGGATGGCGGCCAGCGATGCCACCGCCCATGCTCTGAACGACGCCTTCGATATTGGTGGCGTGGATCAAGTTGTTGATTCTGATTTCGTCCTGGAATGCGCTCAGCAGCATGTTGAGGCGGTGCAGGCGGTTCTTTCCGGGAGGAGCCCAGAATTTGCAAATCTTGACAACGATTTCCTTTTCGGCGTAGTGGGTGGAATCTCCCGGGTGTTCTATCCAGAAGTTCGCCCTGTACAGGTTGTTGGTACCTTCTAGAGTCAGAGGTTCAATGAGCTTGATCCTCTGGGCGGCACCGTTGTGCAGAAATTCAGGATTCTGGTCAAACCACCGCTGGTATTCGTCCATGGTATAATTTGGACGCAGCGCAAGGTTTCTTGAAACACGGTCTAACGTTTCTGCAATGATGTTCCGAAGCATGCTACAATTATAGCTTTTTTGAGTCGGGTAAAAACAAAGAGACCCCGCATTTGCGGAGTCCTTTGTTCATAAAAATTTGGTTTGAAATTATTTCTTTTCGGTGGCCCTTTTTTCCAAGGTTTCGGTAATGATTTTGTAGGCTTCGTCTACGGAGTCGCAGAAGTGGAACAGGTTGAGGTCTTCCTTGTTGATCATACCTGTTTCTGCCAGGTATTCCCAGTTAAGGACCTTTTTCCAGAACTTGGCGCCGTATACGATAACGGGCATTCTCTGAGCGTACTTGTGAGTCTGGATGAGAGTGAGCATTTCGAACATCTCGTCAAGCGTACCAAAGCCGCCGGGGAATACCACCAGTGCCTGGGCCATGCAGAGGAACCAGTACTTTCTAATGAAGAAGTAGCGGAACTGGAAGTTCAGTTCGTCGTCGATGTAGACGTTGGGATGTTGTTCGAAGGGCAGCTTGATGTTGAGGCCGACGGAGGGGGTTCCCACATCGTTTGCTCCACGGTTTCCTGCTTCCATAATGCCGGGGCCGCCACCGGTCATGATGGCGTATCCTTCGTTGCGCTTGTTTGCCCACTTGCCAAGCTTTGCACCTAGCTCACGGGCGGCATCGTAGTACTCGGCGACGAGTTCCAGACATTTAAGACGGGCCAGTTCTGCCTTGTTCTTGCAGTTCTTGCGGCGCTTCTTGATTTCTGACATGGGGAGGGTTCGTGCGGAACCGAAGAAGACGATGGTTTTCTGGATGCCTTCCTGATCAAAAATCTGCTGCGGACACATGAATTCCGACAGGATTCTGATGGGGCGGCCCATGTTGCTATCCATAAAAGCCTTGTTGTAGTACATCATCTGTCCGGGGACGAGCTGGAGTTGCTTTTTCTTAGTTGCCATGGTACACACTCCTTTTGAAATCATGCGGATTTCCGTTTAAAATTCAAATTAAATCCCCGAAATGAGGGGGTGACACGATTTAAAATACTTTCAAAAAGTAAAACGGCACTAATTTGCTCCGAAAAAATGCTTTTAATCTTCTTCCAATGTGGAAAAACTTTATATTTGATATATGCTCGTTAAGATTTGGACCGATAGTTTTATCATTACTGGCGAAATCGACACTCTTCGTGACGAACGCCTTACAGATTATATTCGCGAAAACAAGGACTTTATCGCCGTTACCCAGGTAAAGGTCAGCGACAGAACTGAAAAGGACTTGTTCCGTACTCACTTTTTGAATGTGAGTACCAGTCATATTGAAATTATCCTGCCCGCAGAATAATTTCTTAATGCAGACTAGGTGAAGTTCCGCAAAATAAGATGCCGCCCCGAATGGAGCGGCTAAATTTCGTGGAGGTTTCCCTAGAATTCCATGGCGATTTTCTTGATGAGGAACCTGCGAGTGTCATCGTCAAGTTTCTTGGGATCGTAGGTTTTTCCAAGCAGACCTGCGTAGATGTTATAGGGGCTGGCGGTGCCGCCCATCTCATTACACTTGATCTTGGTCATGATGTTGCCGCCCTGAATCTGGATGCCGAGAATATGTTCGTTCAGGTTGATTTCCTGACCGCGGTGGTTGGTGACCACTGGCAGGGACTTCTCGTCGAAGGACTTCATGATTTTTGCTGCCGTTTCCGGATCCAGGTTGTCCGGAGTGAAGCTGTAAATCATGGCCTTGGGCATGTTCTTGCTCAGCTTACCCTGTAGCGGTTCGATGTTCACGATTTCCATGCCGCGGGGGAAGGGGGCGGAAAGCTGCTTCATGGTTGTTTCCAGGCCTTCCTTGCTGATGTCCAGCGGTTGTAGCAGTTCCACGCTGATGATTTCGCAGTAGGTTTCAAGGCCGAGGGGGAGGGCGCCCATGTTACTGATACGGGGCTTGGGGCTGAAACCTTCACTGAACTTGATGGGGATTCCTGCGCAAAGGAAGGTTCGCTCGAAGAAGCTGAGCATGTTCTGGTGAGGCAGGAAGCGGCTGATGCCAGTCTTCTTGAAGGTAATCTTGTAGCTATAGCAGACCTTCTGGCTGGGACGGCGTTCTGCCACCAGCTTCTTGATTTCTTCGGGTGTGCGGCTGGGAGCCTTATGGCGTACCGGATCGTTGGCCAGATGGATTTCTGCACCGAAGCCAGGAATGCCGCACTTCTGGCAGTCGCCCCACTTGCAGTTGGGAACGGGAGCGGAATCTTCCTTGAAAGCCTTTTCCCATTCGCGGCGGAGGTACTGCTTGGTGGTTCCTGCATGGATGACGTCCCAGGGGAAGACTTCTTCCTTTTCGCGGGTGCGGTAGACCCAGCTGGTGTCGTAGCCGCATTCTTCCCAGACCTGGAGCCAAGTGTCGTAGTTGAAACGATAGGCGTCGCTTTCAAAGGTTAGACCTTTCTTGTAGGCGGCATAAATCACGGGGCCAAGACGACGGTCACCGCGGCTGTATACGGCTTCCAGGTGGCTCATTTCCCAGCCAGCCCAGTTCACCTTCACGTTGGGGTGTCTAAAGAATCTTTCGCGAACGAAACGGATATGCTTTAGGGCGGTTTCCTTGTCCATAAACGGAGCCCACTGGAGGCCGGTGAAGGACTTGGGAATCAAGATGCCCATGGAAACGGCAATCTGGCATCCGCGGAGATACTTGCGGCCAATCTTTACCAGGTTCTCGATCAGGCCACAGAAGGCTTCCATGTCTTCCAGGTTTTCGGTGGGAAAGCCGATCATGGTGTAGAGCTTGATCTTGTTGAATCCGCTGCTGAAGGCGTGTTCGGCGGCGTTGTACATGTCCTGGTCGCTGATGGTCTTGTTGATCATCTTGCGGATTCGTTCAGAACCAGTTTCAGGGGCGAAGGTGGCGCTACGGCCGCCCTTCAATGCGGAAATTTTCTGAGCCAATGTTTCGCCGAAGGCGTTGACGCGGATGGAGGGGAGGCTTACGTCTACGGTATCGAAGAACGGATCGTCGATGATAGAGTCGGTAAGGCCTTCCACCGGCTTGTAGTCGGCGGTAGAAAGGGAGAGCAGGCCCAGTTCGCGTTCGCCTGTGGCCTTGATGCCTTCCTTGGCGATTTCAAGAACGTCGTCTGGATCCAGCTCGCGGCAGGGGCGGTACCAGATGCCTGCCTGGCAGAAACGGCAACCCTGGGCGCAACCGCGCATGACTTCTACGCTGAAGCGGTTGTGGACCAGCTGCATGTTGGCGATGAGGTTCTTGATGGGGTAGTTCTTGCGGTCCATTACGGGAATGAACTGGCGGCGAACGCCGGTGGTCTTTTCGTAGGGGCCGGTGGCGGGTTCTGCAGGAACGATGTCGCCAAATTCGTTGGTAACGGTGGGACGGAGGCTGGGGACGTATACGCCGTCCAGTTTTGATAAATTCTCGAGAATCTGCTTGCGGGAAAGGCCAGCCTTTCTGCCATCGCCGACGCAACGGAGGAACTTGACCATCAGTTCTTCACCGTCGCCAATCTGGAAGGCGTCAAAGAAATCCGCTACGGGTTCCGGGTTGGCCATGGCGGGGCCGCCGGCGATAACAATGGGATCCTCTTCTCGACGATCCTTGCTCCATACGGGGACTCGGGAGAGTTCCAGCACGTAGGGCACGTTTGTGAAGTTCAGTTCCGTCTGCAAGGTCATGGCCAGGACTTCGAAATCCTTTACGGGTGTGTAGCTGGCGTAGCTGTACAGGGGAATGTCGTACTTTTCCATTTCTCGAGCCATGTCTTCCCAGGGGGCAAAGCTCACTTCACATAGCAGGTCCGGTTCCTTGTTGATTATATGGTATAGGATGCGGATGCCGTTATTGCTCATGCCGATTTCGTACTTGTCGGGGAACACGAAGGCCATGCGGCAGTGCATTTTGCTGTGGTCTTTGACAACGCTGTTGGCTTCGCCACCCATATAACGGGCCGGGGATTCGACAGCGGGGAGAGCTAGGGCGATTTTTTCGAGAATGGTCATAGGCCTAAATTTAGAATATTAGTGCTTTATAACGGAATAGGGGTGCCATGTAGAAATTAAATAAGTAAATTTTTCGTATGACTATGGTATCTTACATTGTTTGGCTCATAGCTTTTGTAGCTGGGGTGGGCGTATCGTTTTTCGTTCCCGAAGCGACTATTTCGCTGGGCGGAAAGTTTGCCTTTATCGGCGCCTGGGGTGCCGTTCTCGGATTTGTTCTTTACACTCTCTGCAAGCGTAGGGTGGAAACTGCCGAGGCCGAGTTTAACGAAAATCTGGAATCTCTGAAGGCCTCTCAGCTAGATCTGGTCGCTGGAATCCAGGCCAATAAGCCTGCAGAACCGGTAGAAAAACCTGCGGTAAAGGCTCCTGAGCCGCCGCCTGTAACGGCAAAAAATGAAATTCCCCTTCCCAAGGGCGCTATTTCCGCCAGGGAGGCTCTTGAAAAGATTGCTGGGGCTCCTCTGAGGGCGAATTTCCCCCTGGATGTCTGGAAGCGTTATGCCAAGAGTATTCTGAAGGATAGACCTTTCGGTGAAGTTCTGGCGAATCTTGAAAAGTTGTTGCCTGCCATGTTCCCCAAGGCTTCTGGTATCTTATATATGTATGCAGGTACCCAGACTGACCTTCGCAAGCTGTATTCCTTTGGTCCTTCTGTCATCAGTGATGCTTCCATTCGTCCTGGTGAATGTGCTAGCTATAACTCTGGTGAAATTGTTGTTTGTGATTATTCCAAGCATGACTTGTCTGGTGGTTGTACCCATCTTCACCACCGTCCCCAGGGAATTTCTTTCTGCGCTCCTATTGAAGGATTGGAAGAACATTTCGGCATTTTCTCTCTGCAGGTAGATGCCTTGCCCGACAATGAATCCCTGGATGATTGGCATGCCAAGGTTAGCTTTGTGGCGACGACTTTTGGTCTTTATGTGTCTAACCAGAATTTGAATGTCCGCTATAAGGAACATAGTATCAGGGATAATCTGACTGGCTTGTTTAACAGACGTTATATGGAAGAATCCCTGGCTCGGGAAATTGCTGCTGCAACTCGACACAAGACTCCCATTGGCCTGATTATGCTGTATCCCGATTCTATTGCCGAGATTCAGAAGACTAAGGGTCGCCATGCTGTTGAACAGCTCCTTTGGGAACTTGGACAGCGCTTGCCTGGTTATATCCGTACAGAAGATATTCCCTGCCGTTATGACGGAGAGATGTTCTGCATCATCCTGCCGGGAGCTGACTTGAAAATTACACGTCAGCGTGCGGAAAAGATCAGACACGAGATTTCCCAGTTGCAGATTGCCTATGGTGCTGGTGTGCTTGCCACTCCGTTGAGCCTGGGTGTTGCGGTGATGCCCGCCCATGCGGCTGATGGTGGATCCCTGCTTTACATGGCCGAGGCTTCCTTGAGACACGCCATGCAGGCTGGCGGAAACCGCGTGACTATTGCGGACGCATTGATTAACCGCTAACGTTTCTAAGGCGTTTTGGTAGGCTGGCCTCTGGCCAGCCTTTTTTCGTTCCCATTTAAAGTATGAGGTTCTTCGTTTGACGTTACCCCTGGTTCGTTTTTATAAAAACCCAAAGGCATCCCAGCTGACGCCGAGATGCCTTTTTTGGGGGTTAGGAGGAGAACAAAGAGTTCTTGAACCTAAAGTTATAAAGTTTTTTTGAGGCGTGCAATATGTTTTTTATTCTAGGTTGAAACAAGTGTTGCGAAATTCTCAATGAGGTTTTTTCTAAATTTGGCCCCATGAAGAAGTTTGCTGCACCTATTGCATTGCTGGTCCTGGTCTGTTGCCTGGCCGCATATCTAGTTGTTGACTTTTCGGGTCCTAGGTCGTCTTTTGATTCCGACGCCTATTTGAAGGCCCGCGCAAGGATTGATTCTCTTGAAATTGCTCTCTGGGACGCCCAGAATTCTCCGGCTGACCAGATGACGATCCGTACCCAGCTGGAAACTGCCTGGACCGAACTGGCCGCCATGCGTGAAACTCCCGCAGAACCTGTTGCCGAGGGTGGCGAAGGTGAGGCCGTTGCAGAACCTGCCGATGATGGCAAGATTGCCGGTATGTCTTCCGATGTGATCGGCTGGATCATTGGAGGCGTCCTGGCTGTAATCGCCTGCGCCGTGATTCTTGTGTTTGTACTTCGCCGTCGCCAGGAAATTATTACTCGCCGTATGGAGGCTATCAAGGCTGAACGTTTCAAGGAAGTCAAGGCTGATCTGGATGATGCCACTACTTTGGCTCCCCGTCCCCGCCCCAAGAAGCGTTCCATTATTGCCGATGCCGAGGAATACGCAGCTCACAAGCGTGAGACCTTGGCCCAGCAGCAGTTGAATGCTTCTGCTCCCAGCCCTTCTGGCGAAGAACCGAAGATAGCCTTCGAAGACGAAAATGGAGTTCCCGAAAACAAGATTATGACCGGACTCCCGGGTTCCAAGCCCACCCTTCGCCCGACGGCCAAGGAACGTATTACTTCTGCCATGCAGAATCTTTCTGACGTGCTGCGTACTCCTCGTGGGCTTTCTCGTGAACGCACCATGAAGTTGCGTGCCCAGAGCCGCAATGCTACAGGCGATCCCAACTTGCAGGGGAGCAACCCCCTGGAAACTTCCCGCTTTGATCGCGAGGCTACTGAAAAGTTGAAAATCCTTCAGCTGTCTCGCCGTGGATTCCCCGCCTCTGCAATCGCTTCTCAGTTGAAGATTCCTCAGGAAAAGGTCGAAGCTGTCATTAAGGACGCCCAGGCCTAATGCGTTATCGCTTCAGGTGTGAATACCTGGGTAGCGCCTTTCATGGCTGGCAGGCCCAGAATGAAGGTGGCAAGACCAAATTTGTAACGGTGCAGTCTGCGCTGGAAGAGGCTTTTTCCATTGCGCTTCGTTCTCCTATCCGCATTACCGGTTCCGGTCGTACGGATACTGGCGTTCATGCCCGCGGTCAGTGTGTTCATTTTGATTATGACGGTGAACTGGATTTGGTGCGTACGGTGAATTCCATCAACGGCTTGACGAAACGTCTTGTCCGTATTCGCGACTTGCAACCTTGCGATCCGGAATTCCATGCCCGTTTCGACGCGACGTGCCGGTATTACCAGTATACCATGTACACCCGACCTGTGGCCCTGCTCCGGGACTTCGGGTGGGAGTGCGGCTCTCAAAATCTGGATCTCGATGCCATGGCAGAAGAGGCGAAGTCTTTCCTCGGTCATCACGACTTTATCGATTTTTGCATTCCCCGCAATGATGGAAAACCGACGGACTGCATCCTGACGGAATTCCGCCTGGAGCGGTTGAACGACTGGAACTGCATGTTCCATATCCGAGGGAACCGTTTCTTGCACAGGCAGGTCCGCGCCATGGTGGGGACCTTGTACGATGTAGGTCGCGGTAAGCTCCCTATGGGTACGGTGAACCAGATCTTCGATAAAAATTTTAAGGGAGAGCGCACATGGGCTCCCCCTCAGGGTTTGGTCCTTGAGAACGTAGAATACAAGGACTATTGATTTCAGAATTTTATTTTGGACGTCAAAAGGGAATGCTTCCTGTTATTTGGAAGCGTCCTTGATTAAGTCCAGCATGTCCTTGATGGCACGGTCCATACCTACCATAACGGCCTTGCTGACGATGCTGTGGCCAATGACCACTTCGTCAATGCCTTCGATGGCGGCGATGGCGGAAATGTTGCGGTAGTTCAGACCGCGGCCGGCCTTTACCCTGAGGCCGTACTTGCGGGCGAGGACGGCCATGTCTTCGAGGGCGGAAATTTCACGTTCAATTTCTTCGCGGCTTCCCAGAGTGCAGGAGGTTGCGTACTTGCCGGTATTGAATTCGACAAAGTCTGCGCCAATCTTCTTGGCGGCCTTCACTTGTTCGGTTTCGGGATCGATGAACACGCCTACGGCAATATCGTTGCTCTTGAGTGTCATGGCAGGCTTTGCCAATTCTGCAGCCTTGGCGGCAACATTCAGACCATCTTCTGTGGCGTAGTCGGTGTGGACCTCAGGAACGAATGTAACAGTGTCCGGCTGATTGTTGATAGCCACCTGGATCATTTCCTGGGTGGGGGCCATTTCCAAGTTCATCTTGGTGGTGACGGTGCCACGGAGCATGCGGACGTCGCGATCCTGAATGTGGCGCTTGTCTTCGCGGAGGTGGGCGGTGATGCCGCTGACGCCTGCCAGTTCGGCAATAACTGCGGCCGCTACCGGATCAGGTTCGCAGATCTTGCGGGCTTCGCGGATTGTTGCAATATGGTCTACGTTAAAACCGAGCTTTACTGTCATACGTGATTCCTTATCAATACTTCATAAATGTAGATAAATTGACCAAGGTGGTGCCCTGATTTTTTGCCCTGGAAGAAAGGTCGCTCAACTTATTCACGTTATCCAATGTTAACGGGAGGATCATGACCGCCAGGCCTTTCTTTGTGGATTCCCGCATCTTGCTTCGCATATAGTCTGCCAGAGCGCTGTTGTCGGGATTGTAGGGGCTGGATGCCTTGCAGGAAATAGACAGGTCCTTGCAGGCTTCAGAAACCTTGGATAAGTTGTTCATGGTCGCGTCGAGGAACCACAGGTTGTTTTTATCTGCCGGCTTAAGAATCGCCTGGAGAAGTTGCTTGTGTTCAACAGCCTGTTCTCCATAACGTGAGACGATACCTACTGCGTTAGGCATTAATTTTTTCGCATCGTCAATCACCATCTCGATTTGTTCCTCGGTATGATGAATACGTAGGGGGCGCAGCTTGTTATGGACCTTGTTCAACTTGGTTGATTCCATAGTCAGCCATAATACAAGTTCCTTTCTTTTTACTTTGTCTAAATCAGGATAGAAACCGTCTTTCATACCGAAAGGCGGAATCAGTAAGTCGAATGGATAATCCAGCTTGTTCAGAGCCACAATCAACTCGGGGGTGAGGCTTGTAACCTGGAATGCCACAGCCAGCATGGAAGCGTCGTCCCTAAAGATGCTTTCGGAAACCTGCAGTTCCAGCAGAAGTGTGTCGCCGGTGGGTTTGATGAGGTCGATTTGGGCGGTCTGGAATGCGGAACTTCTGTCGTCATGGATTTCTTCCATGCGAAGAATCTGGCCGCCAGTCTTGTTGATGAAACGCTGGGCCTGGAGCAGGTAGACGATAATGGTCTTGCCTCGGCCCAGAGTCCAGATGTTTCTCTTTCGACGCTTGCTGTACTCCGCCTTTAAGGTTTGCAGTTCCTGCTGCATTTTTTCCTCAAAGGAGAGAGGCTCTTCTTCGGGAACATTTGAAGCGGAAACTTCGGTGGCGGTAGAATCGGTGTTCTGGGTTGCCGTTTCCTTTGTTCCGTTTTGCAGTTCCGCAATTTTGGGGAGTGCGAATTTGATGCCCACGATCAGTACGGCAAGAACAATGATAATGGCAATAATGTGTTTGTACTTTCTCATTCTACCGTAAAATATAACTACATTGAACCCATGCCTATTCTATTTGCCTTGGTTGGAGCCACGGGAATTGGTAAATCCAATTTTTCTCTGGAACTTGCAGAACATTACAACGCTGAAATTATCGGTGTGGATTCCCGTCAAATTTATAAGGGGTTTTCCATTGGGACTGCTCAGCCTGACATCCAAAGTTTAAATCGCGTGCGACATCACCTGGTTGATTTCGTGCCCCCTACAGATAACTTCTCTGCGGGCGCGTTTTGTAGCCTGGTAAAAAATCTGGTGGCTGAGAATCCCGAGAAGAACTTCATCCTTGTGGGTGGTACCGGACTTTATTTGCAAAGTCTGATGCTAGGCTTGCCTAAGATTCCTGAAATTGAACCGGCCCTGCGCCAGAAAATTGAAGAATTGGTTGTGCGCGATGGGGTAGATGTTGTCTATAAGCGTGCCTGTGAAGTTGATCCCGAAGCCATGGAAAAGGTGGTGCCCGGAAATGTCCAGCGAATTACCCGCGTGCTGGAGGTTTTTGAATCGACGGGTCGTAAATTGTCTGAATTCCAGAAGGAACGTGAAGGCGGGGTCGGCAAGTTATCCGTTTTTTCTTTGCAGCGTGACCGAGATGAACTGTATCGTCGAATAAATAGCCGCGTAGACCAGATGATTGAAGGTGGTTGGGTGGATGAAGCCCGAGAACTGGCGAAAACGGTGCCTTTGGATGCTCCGGCGTGGCAAAGTTTGGGATATAGGGAACTTCTAGAGGCTAAAAGTCATACTGATTTGGCAAGAATCGTAGAAAATGTGAAGCAGAAAACCAGAAATTATGCCAAAAGGCAGCTTACTTGGTTCCGCTGGCAGCTGGATTGCGTGCCGATCGACATGGAAAATTCGGAAAAAATGATGACTTTGCAAAGTATCTTTCAAAATAGTTGTGAATAGTTTGTGAAATCGTCGGGAATTGTCGGAGTAAGACTCGTGTTTTTTCCGTTTTTTGGAAAAAACAGCAAAAAAACAGCGGTTTTTTGTAAAACAGCCCTTGCAAAGTTTCTGCAAAATTCTATAATTGGCGTCGTTCCTGAGAGGGACGGCTGAGAAAGCCGAAACGAAACAAGAACAAAACAAAAGCCCGAGAGGTTTTTGAGAAGATTGAAGGAATCGGAGATGTGCTTAGTGACGGCCCAAGAAATTTCTTGGAATTAGTCGAATACGAACGTGATTACGGGACCAAGACTTT